>JAFXMW010000034.1 GCA_017530105.1 Bacteroidales bacterium | reverse complement strand
GAAGAATCCCGTGGCAGGGATAAAGAAGGGGGCCAATACGACCACCACAATCAAGATTACAAGCCAGTCTTGTTTTTTCATGTTGTAAAGTATTTTTTATTGTTTTAATTCAGATTGTTCAGCGCGGAATACTCCGGGTGTTTTATCGTATTATTATTTCATTCAAATCCTTGTCGGCACTGCTGAAGCCTACTTGCAGTACTATCGGACTGCCTGCAGGTATCGGCGCCATCTCCTGGGTCTCTTCGTTGAACATCCGCAGCCAATAGGGGTCGATGTCTATATCAAACGTCTGGGAAACACCATCGGTGACAGACACCCGCTTGAAACCCACCAACTGCTTGCGGGGTTCCAAACTGCCCCCTTTTCCTTTGAGATACACTTCTACCACCGTACTGCTGCCAAAAGTTTTTTTAACAGGCTTTTTTTCCATCACCACCACTCCACACACCTTGCCGGCTTTGTAAAGAACATTCTCCAACCGATACTTGGCATAGTTCAACCCATAGCCGAAGGGGTACAATGGCTCCTCGGTCATATAGCGGTAGGTGCGGCCAGCCATGTCGTAGCTCTCGTAAGGGGGCAACTGCGACGTACTTTTATAAAAGGTGACAGGAAGCCGTCCGAAGTTGTCGTTGCCCAACAAAGCCTTTGCCACAGCAGTGCCCATGTCCTGTCCGCCGTACCAACACTGCATGATGGCGTTGCACTTCAGTGTCTGATTGTCCAAAGCAATTGCACTGCCGCTGCACAGCAACAGCACCACAGGCTTGTGATTGCGTTGCAGTTGGATTATCTCCTTGCGTTGGTTTTCGGGCAATTCTATAAGGGTACGGTCACCTTGGTCGAACCCTGGCATATTCACAGACAGTTGCTCTCCTTCCAGTTCGGGGTTAAGACCTCCGGCATATACTATCACGTTGGCTTTCTTGGGTGAGTCGACCAAAGTGAAATGACTTTCCAGCCCTTCTTGAAGACCGACGGTATGTTTGGGTGTACCGCTATAGTTGCCCAAGGGCATCAAGGTGTCTGTGGCGTTGGGGCCTGTGAGATAAATCTTGGTGTCCCGACTCAAAGGCAAAAGATCTTTGTGGTTCTTCAGCAGCACCAGAGAGCTCAACGCCACATCCGCAGGGCTGACACCCGAAGGCTTTATAGTCGCCGTAGGGCTCATCTCCATCACCCGCAGACGTGTACGCAGGATGCGGCGTACATGGCGGTTTATCATCTCCTCACTGATATAGCCTGAATCCAAAGCTGTACGCAAGGCATCCAGCCCGTTGCCGCACTCCAAATCCACCTCGCTGCCGAAGAAGGCGTCGGCCGCCGCCTGTACGGGGGTGGCATGGGTCTTGTGGCGGGGGATGACGGTGTCGCGTTCCCAACAGTCGTTCAACGCCCAGCAGTCTGTCACCATCATCCCGTCGAAGTGCCACTTGTTGCGCAGTATGTCCACCAGCAACTCTCGGTTGGTGCAGCACGGCTCGCCGTTCAACCTGTTGTAGCCGCACATCACCTGTTGCACATCGCTGTTCTTGATGATGTATTCAAAGGCAGGCAGATAGGTGGTCCACATGTCTCGTGGCGACACCCGTGCATCGAACTCATGACGCACCCCCTCGGGGCCGCTATGCACAGCCAAATGCTTCAAACAGGCCGCTGCCGAAAGATGTGAGGTATCGTTTCCAGAATAATTATGCTGCAACCCGTTCACACACGCCAATCCCATTCGTGCCGTAAGGAATGGGTCTTCACCGTAGGTCTCCATGCCGCGCCCCCAACGCGGGTCGCGGAAGATGTTGATATTGGGTGTGAAGAATGTAAGTCCTGTGTAGGTGGTCGGCTCGGAGAATATCGTCGAGTTGGTGTCAAGGGCTTCGAGATACTTCATCCGTGCCTCGTATGCCGTCTGGGCAAACACCCGCCGAACCAATTCCTCGTCGAACGATGCCGCCAAGGCTATGGGCATGGGCCACACTGTTGCCAGCCCGTTGCGCGCAATGCCGTGCAGGGCCTCGTTCCACCAGTTGTAGGCCGGCAGCCCCAGCGAGGGAATGGCGGGGTTGCAGTGTTCCATCATGTTCAGTTTTTCGTCAAGCGTGAGTCGCGACAACAAGTCTTCCACGCGCTCGTCGATGGTCAGCGTGGTGTCCTGGAACGGGAAGGTGTGTGTTATAAGGTGTATGCTGCGATTAAGGTTGCGTACCTTTGTGTCAAAATTATCGGGTCTGATTAGCCTATAAATAGTTATTAGGCCAATGCAGCAACATAGTGTACATGCCAGAATAATTGCAATTCGTTTCATCTTGTCAGGGGTTTAAAGTATCATGCGGGGGCACCGCAAATGCGATGCAAAGATACATTTTTTTTTTCATATAGCAATAATTTCATGCCGCGAAAGTCGGTGATGCACCGTTGCAAATCCTGCCGATATGTGTTGATTGTACGGTAGTTTTGTATCATATATATATTCGTTGGATATATATGTGATATATATATGATAGAAAACAGATTGATTATGAGCGAAAAAATAAGGCGGCAACTTGTGGGTTGCCGCCTTGGTGATTAGTGTTATGAAAAGTTTGATTATTCGAAAGAGGCGATGGCCTTTTTGATGAGTTCCATGGCTTCGCGGAGCTGTTCTTCGGTGATGACCAGCGGGGGTGCGAAACGGATGATGTGCTGGTGGGTGGGTTTGGCCAGGACACCGAGGTCGCGCATCTTGAGGCAGACGTCCCAGGCTTCTTTGCCGTTGTGGGGCTTGATGATGATGGCGTTGAGGAGGCCTTTGCCGCGGACTTTCTCAATCATGGGGCTCTTGAAGTTGCTCATTTCCTCGCGGAAGATTTTGCCCAGACGGTCGGCGTTCTCCATGAGGTGCTCGTCCTTGATGACTTGGAGGGCAGCGATGGAGACCTTGGCAGCGATGGGGTTGCCGCCGAAGGTGGAACCGTGCTCGCCGGGTTTGATGTTGAGCATGATGTCGTCGTCGGCCAGGACACAGCTTACGGGCACTACGCCGCCGCCGAGGGCTTTGCCGAGGATGAGGAGGTCGGGACGCACGCCTTCGTGGTCGCAGGCCAGCATCTTACCGGTGCGGGCGATGCCGCACTGCACCTCGTCGGCCATGAAGAGGACGTTGTGCTTTTTGCAGATGTCGTAGCATTTCTTGAGGTAGCCCTCGTCGGGTACGTAGACACCGGCTTCGCCCTGGATGGGTTCGAGCAGGAATCCGGCAATCTTTTCGCCATGTTCTTCCAGCACTTTTTCAAGGGCGGCGGGGTCGTTGTAGGGTATGCGGATGAAACCGGGAGTCATGGGGCCGTAGTTGGCATAGCTCTCAGGGTCGTTGCTCATGGTGATGATGGTGATGGTGCGGCCATGGAAGTTGCCTTCGCAGCAGACAATCATCACTTCGTCGTTGGGGATGCCTTTTTTCACCACACCCCAGCGGCGGGCCAGTTTCAGGGCGGTCTCGTCGGCTTCGGCACCGCTGTTCATGGGCAGCACCTTATCGTAGCCGAAGTATTCGGTGACATATTTCTCCCACTCGCCGAGGCAGTTGTTGTAGAAGGCGCGGCTGGAGAGGGTGAGCTCGTGGGCTTGGTCGCACAGGGCTTTTACAATCTTGGGATGGCAATGGCCTTGGTTCACGGCAGAATAAGCGGAGAGGAAGTCAAAGTAGCGTTTGCCTTCACAGTCCCAGACAAAGGCTCCTTCGCCTTTGGCGAGGACTACGGGCAGGGGATGATAGTTGTGAGCACCGTAACGGGCTTCCATTTCCATGAATTCTTCAGATTTCGTCATAATGTTGTTGTTTTAATATTTGTTATTGTATTGTTGATTTGTCTGTTTTGTGTCGTCGCGTGACGGGTGTGGCGCAACGGTGTCGTAAAATTTTTTGCAAATTTACACATTATATTTCAAATAAAATAAATATTTCTGCGTTTTGTTGAAAATTTAAGCCTCTCAGTTGTGCTTTGCCTTTGCGCTTTTGATGCTTTGTTTTTGAATAATAGTTTGTTAAACAGTACATGTATGATGAGTATGCCCGATAAGGTTTTGGAAGTGGAACACCTTCGAGTTGATTTCTGTCACGACGGTGAGTGTCATGCCGCTGTGAAGGATGTGATTTTTGATGTTTATAGCGGACGCACATTGGGTATCGTGGGGGAGTCGGGCAGTGGCAAGTCGGTGAGTTCGCTGGCGGTGATGGGACTGCTGCCTAAGACGGCGGTGGTGTCGGGCCATGCGTGGATGGGTAAGGCGCCGCAGTTGTCCGACTTGTCGGAATCATCGGAAGATGCTGTGTGTCCGGAAAAAACTGAGAGGATGGATCTCCTTTCCCTCGACGAGGATGCATTTCTGCATGTCCGTGGCGGACGCATCGGCATGATTTTCCAAGAGCCTATGACGAGTCTCAACCCGGTGCACCGCTGCGGTGACCAGGTGATGGAGATGTTGCTGGCGCATGAAAAGATGCCCAAGACCGAGGCACGGCGCAGGGTGTTGGAGTTGTTCGAGGAGGTGATGCTGCCCCGGCCGGAGAAGATTTTTTCGAGTTACCCGCACGAAATCAGCGGCGGCCAGAAGCAGAGGGTGATGATTGCCATGGCGTTGATTTGCCATCCTTCACTACTTATCGCCGACGAGCCTACCACGGCGCTGGATGTTACGGTGCAAAAGACTATTTTGGAGTTGCTGCGGTCGTTGCAGCAACGGCATAATATAGGTATTATTTTCATCACGCATGACCTTGGGGTGATAGCCCAGATTGCCGACGATGTGGCTGTGATGTATAAAGGTGAGATTGTGGAGCGGGGGCCGGCGGAGCAGGTTCTGCACCACCCGCAACATCCCTACACCCGTGGCTTGCTGGCTTGTCGTCCGCCTTTGGACAGCCGTCCGCACAGGTTGCCCACGGTGCAGGATTATCTAAGCGGCACAGTGCCCCCGACAGAAACGGAGCCTTCGTCAAAGGAGAAGGGTGATGGGCGGCAGGGCAATGCTTTGTTGCGTGTGCGCGACCTGGGAGTTACCTATGTTTTGAAGAGGAATGTTTTCGGCAAGGTGAAACAGGAATTGAAGGCGGTGGACGGTCTTTCGTTCGACATATACCGTGGCGAGACAGTTGGGTTGGTGGGCGAAAGCGGTTGCGGCAAGAGTACCCTGGGCAGGGCTATCCTCCAGTTGATAGAACGCAGCGCGGGAACGGTGGAGTACGACGGGGTGAGCCTCGACAAGTTGACTGGGAAGGAGAAGAAGGCTTTGAGACGCAAGATGCAGATTGTGTTTCAAGACCCCTATTCGTCGCTTAATCCGCGCATAACAGTGGGTGAGGCCATCATGGAGCCGCTGCGTGTTCATGGTTTGGTGAAAGATGCGAAACAGGGTCGCGCGAGGGTGTTGGAGTTGATGAAGCAGGTGGGTTTGCAGGAGGACTGGTTCAACCGCTATTCCCATGAGTTCAGTGGCGGCCAAAGGCAGCGGGTGTGCATTGCAAGGGCATTGATTTTGGAGCCGGAACTGGTGGTGTGCGACGAGAGTGTGTCGGCATTGGATGTGTCGGTGCAGGCACAGGTGCTGAACCTGCTTAACGAGTTGAAGGAACAATATGGCTACACATACCTTTTCATCACCCACGACCTTTCGGTGGTGAAATTCCTTTCCGACCGCATCATGGTGATGGAAAAGGGCCGCATAGTGGAGCAGGGGCCTTCGGACGAACTTTTCGCCCACCCGCAGCATCCCTACACCCAACGCCTCCTCGCCGCCATCCCGCGGTTGTAAAGCCACTTTGTATTTAGTGTAAATTAGTCTTTGCCAAGGAAATGTTTCGCCTTGGGCTGCTATGGTTGCGGTGTCGCCTCCATTTTGTGCTTGCAGCGTCAACGGCGCCAGGCGGCAATCACCTCGCCGATGTATACGGTGTGGACGCCAGCCTCGAAACCGTCGTAGAACTCCTTGGGCGTGTTGTTGCGGAAGTCGGCTTCGGTCTGGTGCCATGCCGTCATGGTCTCACATTCTATCACCATGCTGGCCTCCTCGTAGTAGGGGGTGCCATGCTCGGTGTAGGCCACGTGGAGCCCCAGTGCGGCAGCCTTGTCGCCGTCGCGGCCGCTGTGGCTGCCCATGTATCTGGCCACCTCTGGGTCGTCAAACTGCATCACTGTGAAACGGGGGTAACGCTCCATAAACTCCCATGTGAAACGGGCGGGAGCCACATACACCGTCACGGCGGGACGCTCGTGGCCAAGGTAATTGCCTATTGCTCCCCAGCCTATTGTCATGGCGTTGTTGGCAGCGGTGTCGCCGCTGCATAGAATCAGGTTTTCGGTGAAGAAAGTGAAACCGTTTTTCTGGAATTCTTCTTGTACATTGAAGGGTTTCAGTTCTGTTGTCATGGGTTCTTCGGGTTGTTGCTCCTGGGGCGGGGTGCACTGGGTCATTGTGCATACCAGCGACATGGCCAGGAGGATGATTGATAAAGATTGTTTTTTCATGGCATTGATAATTAAAATGCAAAAATACACATTTTTCACGAGATGATGAAAAAGCCAAGGCTGTTCAATACAAAATGGAAGCAGGTCGGAGTCACCCCCGGCCTGCAACGCATCATAACCGTCATGATTATCTTCTTTTCTTTTCCTTCATCTTGGCCTCGATGGTCATTGTGGCGTGGGGCACAATCATCAGGCGTTCTTTCGGGATGAGTTTGCCTGTGACACGGCAAATGCCATAGGTCTTGTTTTCGATGCGGATGAGAGCGGCATCCAAGTCTTTAATAAACTTCTGTTGACGGGCAGCGAGACGTGAATTTTCCTCTTTGGAAAGGACATTGCTTCCCTCTTCAAGGGTTTTGAAAGTGGGTGCGGTATCCGAAGCGTCGTTCTCGCTTCCTGCAACGGCTTCGTTGAGGATTTCGAGACTTTTTATGGCCTCTTCGCGTTTCTTTAGTATTAATTCTTTAAAGAACTGGAGCTCTTCTGCCGAGTAACAGGTCTTTTCGGGGGTATTTCCTTTTTTGTCCATAATGCGTCAAAATATTCCTAAGAGTTTCACACATGTTTGTCGCTGCAAAAGTACATATACTTTTCCACTTGTTGACAAAAAGATATTAACATCCTGTTATTAACTTCCCAAGTAAAGGTCTATCAAGCCATTAGGGGCTTCGATATAAATAGTTTTCTGCTCGCGGTCCACTTTCTTTATCACAGGGTCGATGACTGGAATGAGTATTTCAGTCCCATTTTTCATGATTTGGAAGAGCGGCTGTGCAGGATAATCGATGATGGTTTGTATGGTGCCAATGTCACCGTGCTCGCTGTCAATCACCTTGAAACCGGTAACCTCGTGGAAATAGAATTGGTTGCCGGTCAGTTCGGGCAGCAGGTCGAGAGGCAGGTACAAATCGTGTCCTGCCAGAGCATGTGCCTCGTCGGGAGTGATGTCCTCGAAAGTGACAATGGCCTTGTTCCCGTTGATTTTGTCAACTTTGAAAAAATAGGGTACCAGGTTGCCCTTTATCTCGACAAAAGCCGAGTCGAGGTCGGCATAGTCCTCGGGACTGTCCACATCGAGGAAGAATACCATCTGGCCTTTATACCCGAAAGGCTTGGTGATGTTCCCCAGACGGTAACATTCTTCTTGTTTCATTTGTTTGCGGTGGTTTATAAAAAAAGCGTGTCGTTTAATGAACACGCTTTTTTCTTTGTATTTGCACTTTTGATTATTCAGCAGCGGGAGCTTCTTCAGCGGCGGGAGCCTCTTCGGCAGCAGCTTCGGCCTTGGCGGCGGCTTCAGCCTCGGCAGCGGCCTGACGCTTAGCGGCAACGGCAGCGGCTTTGGTCTCGTTGGCTTTCTTCTCGGCCTCGAGGCGCTCTTTCTTCACACCGCGCATTTTGTTCTCGACCTCGCTCTTGGCGTTGGCAATCTTGTTGGTTTTTGCCTGCAGCCATTCATTGAACTTCACATCGGCCTGTTCCTGGCTGATGGCGCCTTTCTCAACACCAATTTGCAGGTGACGTTTCAGCAAAGCACCTTTGTAGGAGAGGATGCGACGGGCGGTGTCGCTGGGCTGGGCACCGTTCTTGAGCCACTCGGCGGCGCGCTCAACGTTCAGCTCGATAGTGGCGGGGTTGGTCAGCGGATTGTACGTGCCTAATTTCTCGATAAATTTGCCATCCCGAGGTACACGACCGTCCGCAACAACGATATGATAGAAAGGTTGATTCTTTTTACCATGACGCTGTAATCTGATTCTTGTAGGCATAATTGTTTGTGTTTTAAATTGTTATTAAAATTGTTGTTTGTTATTTCGAATTGCAAAGATACGAACATTTTTTAATTCAGTGCTTTTTTTTTTCATTCCGTTGCATTTTTTTTGTCGCTGTGTGCAGTGGTGTCGCGGTGTGTGTCCCTCTCACTCCCTTGAAAATAAAGTGTGTTCACAATAAAAATGGGCTGTTTGCGTTATAGGAGGAAAATGATAAAAACCAAAATGTCATGAGAATAAAACCGCTGACTCTAACAATCGTAGCCGTGGCGTTGCTTGCCACTGCCTGCCAAAAGAACGAAGAAAGAGACACCCCCGCCACCGAAGTGAGCGAGGGGCAATTCAACCCCGGAAAGAAACTGTCGAAGATATACCAGACAGTGCAAGTGAAGATGAATGGAGTGACTCGGACAGTGTTCGATAATATCCTGGTTGAGGACTGGACATGGGATGGCGACAAGTTGGTAAAAGTTGACTATTATTCCAGCGGCGAACTCGAAGAATCAGTACGCTACATTTACAGCGGTGATGTCATCACACAAATGCAGAAAACTTATGCGTATGACGATATTGTATATGAAGACGGCAAACTGAAGGAAATCAAGGAGTATGACCTCGACGGGACTCTGTTGCGCATGATTGCCGTCACAAAACGCGACGGCAATAAAATCACCGAATTTACCCTAATTGAATATGCACAGGACAATGCCCTGCCCGATAGCAAACATGTAGGCGCACTGCAGAACTTACTTCGGATACTGGTGCCGGACAACGCTGCAGAGCAGATTGCGACTGCCACCACAAAGGACATTGCAGCAAAAGGAGGCAATGTCTTCGAGGAAATTACTTTAATATGGGAAGGTGATAATATAGTTCAGGTCATTTTCGACCATTTCGATTACGAAATCAGAATGTTTTATGAATATGACAACATGAAATCTCCGTTCCATGGCTTTGTTGGCTATATCGGAAGAGCCATGTACTATTGTGATTGGGGAAGCCGCAACAACATCGTCATGGACAGCATTTCAGCGCCGAGTATGGGTGAAAATGAATGCGTACATTTTACTTATGAATACGACGACGACTATCCCGTTAAGAGCACCCATTATATACGTTATAATGAAGTGGACGGAACAGTGGTGAAGCAGTACGTATATGTGGAATAGTTATCGGATAGAACAAAAAGGGAACCCGCCATCACGACGGGTTCTTTTTTTACCCAAATCGGTTGTGGGTTGTATCTGTTCGAAATACATGCCCCTACGGAGTTTTCGGTTCTTAACAACCGATTCGGGTTGAATCGGCAAGATGACAAGGGAAAAAAATAATTTCGTTGTTTCGTGCTTTCTTTGTACCTTTGCATAGCTTTTGAATTATAATGAATATATATAAATTAGAAGATATTAAGGAGTTAACGGCCAGCGGAAGCGTTGTGACGGTGGGTATGTTCGATGGTGTGCATGTAGGACACCGTCATATTTTGTCGCTTTTGGGTCGTGTTGCAGCGGAAAAAGGGCTGCGCCCTGTGGTGGTGACTTTCGACCGTCATCCCCGTCAGGTGCTGACTGAAGGGGTGGCCACGCATTTCCGCATCACCACTAACGAGGAGCGCAGCAGGCTGCTGTCGCAATGCGGGGTGGACACGGTGGTGGAATTGCCCTTTACGCCTCAGTTGGCAGGGATGTCAGCATGTGAGTTTTTCGAGCAGGTGCTGGTGGGGCAGATGAATGCCCGTGCACTGGTGCTGGGGTTTGATAATATGTTCGGCAGCCGCGGGCGGAACGATTTCGACCGCTTGCCGGCATTGGCTGAGGAGAAGGGAGTGTCGATACATGTGGACAAGGCTGTGTTCTACCATGGCAGCGAGGTGAGTTCCACCCGTATCCGCAAGGCACTGGAACATGGGCAGACAGACCGCGCCGCCTCGATGCTGGGGCGTGGCTACGTGATGTGGGGCACGGTGGAGAAGGGCCGCCAGTTGGGCCGCCTGCTGGGGTTCCCGACGGCCAATGTGTCGCTTGCCGACACTTCGAAGGTGTGGCCTGCCGACGGGGTCTATGCCGTGTGGGTGACATTGTCCGACGGCACTGCGGGGCTGAAGGGAATGGCCAATTTCGGTGCCCAGCCTACGTTTGGACTTGACAAGCCGGTTTTCGAGGTGAATATATTCGATTTTGAGGGCGACTTGTACGACTCGGTGCTTACCGTCGAGTTCGGTCCGCGGTTGCGCGATATATGCCGATTCGAGAGTGTGCCGGTGCTGGTGGAGCAGCTGAATGCCGACCGTGCCGCCGCCCGCAAACTGCTTTCCCGTTCCAAGGGAGGGAATAAAAAATAGTATAGCCTTATGCGTAGATGGTTGCTTTTGATGTTCATGTTCCTGTCGGTGGCGGCTGTGGCTCAACCCGACAGGGTTTATAAGTCGCTGAAGGATGTCAGCGACCCGGAAGAGGTTTATATTTTGCGGCTTCGGGGCAAAAGACTGAAGAGAATACCCCCGCAGGTGTATGGCATGACCAATCTGCGCGAACTGGATTTGCAGGGCAACCGCATTGCATCGCTATCGGACAGCATTGTGCTCCTTGCCAACCTCGAGCGGCTGGTGTTGAGCCGCAACCCGATAGATTCGTTGCCCCCAGTCATGGCAGGCATGGAGCAACTGAGGGAGCTGGTGTTGTGGTCGACCCGCGTCACATCGCTGCCCAAGGAGTTTGCCGTGTTGGACGGGACACTGGAGTTGCTTGATTTGCGGAGCTGCCGCCTTCTGCTCGACGAGCAGGAGGCCATTGAAGCACTGCTGCCTTCGGTCAAGAAACTGTGGGACTATGCGTGCAATTGCCCAGATTAGGTAAAAAAAGAATAGAACTAAGAATAAACCCATCCTATTGCCTATGAGCGAAAGACAAGAACAGTTAACAGTGGCATTCTTCCAGCAGGATATAGCCTGGGAGCAGCCCGAGGTCAACCGAACTATGGTTGAGGAGGCTTTTGCCCCTGTGGGGGAGAAGGCTGATGTGCTGATAGTGCCGGAGACTTTCACCACGGGTTTTTCTGACAATATGGCCGCCATGGCCGAGCCTCCCGAGGGAGAGACCTATCGCTTTGCCCACCGTATGGCCCAGAAGCACGATGCCCTGTTTGTGGGCACGTGGACAGTGGCGATTGGCGAAGGGGAGAGGCAGGTGGTGAACCGCCTGCACTGGGTGAGACCCGACGGGCAATATGGTTATTACGACAAGGCTCACACTTTCCGCATGAGCAGTGAGGCAGAGCAGTTGATGCGCGGCACCAAGCGCGAAGTGTTTGAGTGGAGGGGCTGGCGCATCAAGCCCGCAGTGTGCTACGACCTGCGTTTCCCCAAGTGGCTGCGCAATGCCAATCCGCTCGACTACGACCTACTGATATTGTGTGCCAACTGGCCCGGCTCGCGTCATGAGGCGTGGAGCACTCTGCTCCGTGCACGGGCCATAGAGAATCTGTGCTATGTGGCGGGCGTGAACAGGGTTGGTGTCGACGGTGTGGACATCCCCTACGAAGGCAACAGCGCTGTGGTGGACTATAAGGGTTGCGACATGGCTTGTCTCGCCCCCGGCGAGGCCGGTGTGGTGACGGCCACGCTCGACAGCCATCGTCTGGACCTGTTCCGCCAGCATTGGCCTTTCTTTCTCGATTTTGATTAAGGATATTTGTTATGACTATAGAAGACAAACTGGGGTTTACCAAGATACGCGAGTTGCTTGCTGCCGAGTGTACCAATGCGCTGGCCGAGCGCATGGTGCAGGAGATGGCTTTTTCCGACAGCTACGACCGGGTGGTGCGGGAGCTGCAGCAAACCGAGGAGTTCCGCCAGATTCTGGTGCTCGAGAACTCATTCCCCTCGCAGGATTTCTTCGACCTGACCGACGAGCTGGTGAGGCTGTGCCTGGCGGGCACGGTGATTGAGCTGGAGGCGTTGTTCGACCTCCGTTGCTCGCTGCACACGATAGGGGAGTGCCTGCGCTTTCTGTTGCGCGACGAGCCGATACGCTATCCCCTGCTGTATGAGTTGGCCAAGCGCGTGGATTGGGACCCCGCCATCACCAAGGCTTTGGCCAAGATTGTCGACGACAAGGGCGAGATATACGACAACGCCTCGCCGTTGTTGCTGGACATACGCCGCCAGATGGCTCGTAAGCGCAACGAGGTGGATGTGCAAATCAACCGCCAGTTGGCCCATGCCAAACGCGAGGGCTGGGCTCCCGAGGGGGCCGAGGTGACTATCCGCAACGGCCGCATGGTCATCCCTATGCTCGACACCCACCGCCGCAAGATAAAGGGACTTATCCACGACGAGTCAGCCACACGCCAGACGGCATACCTCGAACCCTCGGAGGTGGTGGAACTGAATAACGACTTGCGCGAGCTGGAGTTTGCCGAGCAACGCGAAATACACCATATCCTTGCCCGTTTTACCGAGATGTTGCGGCCACAGCTCGACGCTCTGATTAATGCCTATTGGTTCCTTGCCCGGGTGGACTTTATCCGAGCCAAGGCACGGTTGGCTCTGACGCTGCGCTGCGGACGTCCCATTGTGGACAGCATACCCAAAATCAACTGGCTCGATGCCCGCCATCCGCTGCTTTATCTCAACCGCAAGGACGAGGTGGTGCCGTTCAACATCTCTTTGAATGACGAGTCGCACATATTGATAGTCTCCGGTCCCAATGCCGGAGGCAAATCGGTTTGTCTGAAGGCTGTGGGACTGATACAGTATATGCTGCAATGCGGCATGTTGGTGCCTTGCCGCGAGACTTCGGAGTTTGGTATCTTCGACACCATCTTTATCGACATTGGCGACCAGCAGTCCATAGACAACGACCTCAGCACCTACACTTCTCACTTGCAGAGCATGAAGCAGTTGCTTGAGACGGCTGACGGCAACACCCTTTTCCTACTCGACGAGCTGGGGGGCGGCACCGAGCCGCGGTCGGGATGTGCCATAGCCGAGGCTTTGCTTGAGGAACTTTACCGCCGCCATGCCTTTGGGGTGGTGACCACCCATTTTGCCGACCTCAAGTTGATGGCAGACCATTGTCCCGGAATCATCAACGGCGCCATGCTTTTCGACACCGAACAAATGAAGCCCCTCTACCGTCTTTCCATCGGGCACCCGGGCAGTTCGTTTGCTTTTGAGATAGCAAAAAACATTGGTTTCCCGTCAGACGTTCTGGAGGCTGCCGCGGGCAAGGTGGGAGGTCAGATGCTCGATTTCGAGCACCAGCTGCAGCAGATGGAACTGGACAAACAGGAAATAGCTCGTCGGCAGACCGAGCTGAACGTGGCCGACGCTTTTTTGGCTGAGGTGACGGAGAAATACCAGCGGCTGAACCAGCAGTTGCAGGAGAAGAGGCATGAAATACTGAGTGCCGCCCGCAAGGAAGCCCAGCAGATACTGTCCGATGCCAACCGCACTGTGGAACAGACCATCAGTAGCATCAAGGAGGCCAAGGCCGAGCGTGAGCCTACCCTCAAAGCACGCCAGCAGATGAAAGCCGAGGCCGAGCGCATAGCCCTTGACCAGGAGCGGCACGACGAGGAGATGACCCACTTGGGGACTCAGTCAGCAGGGCAGTTGTTGAACAATGGAAAACAGCCCGAGGGCAGGGAGGTGGACGATGGGGAAGAAGTGCCTATTGCTGTGGGCAGCATTGTGCGTATCGACGGGCAGGACACCTTTGCACAGGTGGTGGAACTGAAAGGCAAGAAGGCCGTGGTGGAAAGCAACAGCATACGCATGACCATTGCCCTGAACCGGCTGGAAGGCACCAAGAAAAAGGTCATCCCCGTGGAGAAACTCAGCCACCAGAACAGCAGGTTCCAGTCCATTTACGACGACATCAACGAAAAACGTAAGGTCTTCAACCCCACCATCGATTTGCGAGGACAGCGTGCCGACGAGGCTTTGGCCAACCTGCAGCATTTTCTCGATGATGCCCAGTTGCTCAGCGAAAAGGAACTCCGCATCCTTCACGGCAAGGGTTACGGCATTCTCAAACAGATCATCCGCGACTATCTTCAGGCCAACCGCGACGTGCAGTCGTTCCGTTCCGAGCGGCTTGAACTGGGCGGCGACGGTATCACGGTGGTGCAACTGAAATAGCCCTTTGGGAAAAATATGTAGCTATAAGGGAATTTTATATCAAAAACAGGTGTATTTTTGCAAAGTGAAAATAAAGTAACAATAATATTAATCAAACAACAAAAATTCTATGAAACTCAAAAGAATGATACTGCCTTTAGTGGCATTGGCAATGCTGGCATCGGGCTGCACGAAAGAGTATGTCACCTTTGGCTCGCAGCTGCAGACGTTCCGCTTCAACGTCACCCCGTCGCAGTGGAAAGTTAACGAAGGTGCTGCCCTTCCCGGTTCCGACAATTACCTTTACTGTGAATTGGATGTGCCGGCCATCGACAACGAGGTCTTCGACCGCGGAACTGTCCAGGCCTACGTGTGGAACGTCTACGACGTGGCCAACAATCTGGGTGCCTGGAATCCGCTGCCCTTTGTCTATCCTTTGGAACTGCTTGTCGACAACGACGAGGGTGGGCAGAGCTGGATTATTGTTCCCGAGAACTTGCGTTTTGAGTGGGAAAAAGGTAGAGTGACCCTGATTATTCAGGACCTTGACGGATACGACCCCACAAGTCTTACGCAGACACTCAGCTTTAAAATCTGTGTTACCCGCAATCTGTAGACGTAGACAAACATTACTCCCCAATTCAAACGCCCCGGACATGTCTTGTCCGGGGCGTTTGCTTATGTGTTGGGGAAAAGTGCGGTGCTATTCCACCACCAGTTTCTTCACGGCGGCGCCTTGCACCGTCACCACCCTCACCACATAGCAGCCCCGTGGCATCGAGACCGACAACTCCACGGTGTGAAGGTCGCCGTTCACCTGCTTCCTCAGCACCACCCGGCCACTCATGTCGCACACCTCCACGCTGCGGATAGCCCGCATGGAATGAACCATGGCGCGTCCCCGCGACGGGTTGGGACTCACCTCCACGCCGTCCCCGGCCTCGCCAACCTCATCCACCGCCTCGTTACGAAGACTGATGATTGGGTAAAGCCATGGAAGATAAACATTTTTTAAATTCAAATTCTCAACATCGGGAACTATGCCCTGCCCACTATTTCGTGGACGGGTACAATAGGCAAACCACATACCAAATACGGTGTCATCATATAAGGTTGCCGTATATCCTGGAATACATGGAGCGTCACGGTTGATTGGAGAAAAACCATAAATAACATCCCCTTCATTCATTGGGCGGAATCCTGCCAAGAAAGTTCCTTTTACGGTCACAGGAGCATCAAAATAGAACTCATAAACCGAAGCCCGCACTGCTCCCGTATCCGACATATGGAGAGCCTTGTCTGGATATTGTCCTTTGCTTATCGAAAAGACTTGTTTTTTCACAAGACGAACCAATGAGTCTCCCGGAGTGGCTTCACACAACACCACTTCCAAGTCAATATCAAACCCGAATCCATTATTATATGGTGCAACAGGCCAATAATAGTTGTCATCAAGATGGGTTTCCTGATTAATAATGCATTCATGCGATATACATGCAGCAATCCCATATACTGTGCAAGAGTCCTTATATATCGGTGATAATTCATTAAATGAAAAAACATCCGTGATTTTTGAACGTCCAACTCTGGAAACATCGGGATTATCAATTTCAAGACAATTACTGCCCTCTAATTCTATATAATCTTTCCATTGCTCTGTAAGATAATGGTTCAAATAATTAGGATGTGGGAAATAGATATGATCTATTTGTGCTGCTGCATTTTGCATCCCGGCGCAAAACATCAATGCCCCAAAACATGTAGTAATACAAAATCTTGTCTTCATGTTTTTTTATTTTAATATGATAATAATTGATTGCATAAACTATTAATTGACGTATTCTTTCATGGTCTTTCAATGTCCTTTTGCCACGGACTGATGGGCTAACAATTTGTAAAACGAGATTGTTCAACAACCTTTGAGACCGTCTCAAACGTCATGTTATATGAAATTATTTGTCCTGAAACATCTTGTTCCGGCTCATTCAGTGTACATGGGAAAAAATCCTTCATGAATGTACCGATACAATTGGTTGTGCCAAAAAGTGCTGGCAGGTTGCTGAAATCAAGAACTATCCAGTTTTTACCTCCAGACACCACACACCCTACCCACGGCAGTTCTGCAACAGAATAAAACGAAAGAGTTGGTTGATAGTGTTCAGTATCGCTGTATGAAATGTAGTAATAATACTGGGGCATATAAAATGTTGTTGCAAACGGATCAAGACATAATACACCGTAATTGTTTATATATGGATACTCATCGACTATCATCAAAGCCATTTTATGCTTCACGTACACCATATCCCTCGGAGTGGATTCGCTCAAGGAGTCATTTGGCACATTATCCATACTCATTTGGTTGTACAACATTTGGCCACTGTTAACATCTAAAACAGAGACCTGATACCCTGCCGTATAATTCCCCGCACCACTCGGATAACTGGTGTAATATATATAGTGTTCTGCCGTTGCAATCATGTCGCCGCTTAGATTTGTAATCCGTACACCTCCTGTAAAATCATATGTATAGGAATATTATAACTGTTGCTGAACGTTGCCAGAAAAGCAGCCACAGGTGTCCCAAACATAACCCGACGCATGGTCAACATATTAGGAACCTGCATGTGCGTACCTGCTACTGTAAAACAATTCTCTGTAGAAACCACATCCCAAAACAGCTCTTCAGAATCACTGCTGGAGAAAATGCAACCGGTTGTAGCAGCATAGTCATCAATGTATAGTACTTTGTTCGAACTAATTCCTTCTGGGTCTCCAGGCTGAATATCGTTGCCTATTGCCATCACTGAAACGGTAGTCTTGTCCGTTTTTACAGCGATACGGTTCAATACATCCAAAGGGCCGACAATATTTACATCTCTGTAAAAAACCACTTGTCCCGGAAATGAAAACAAGTCCGAAATATCAAAATGTCCCAAAAGGGCTCTCTCCGAGTTATTATCTCTACCGCAGAAATAAGCTATTCCTCCCACAACACGGAAATCTTTCACAGTCCATTTTTCTGGGATTTGCACCCGATTATATAATGTCGGTGTAACCATAGCAGGAATAACAAACGAGGGGATGTATGCAAAATATCCATTTCCACTATCTTCATAATAAACAATATTATTATCACGGATTATCCCCCTATTTATACCCATTCCATGTGGGTTATTCAAATCATAATAAAATCCTGTGTTTTGTGCTGCCACCCATTGCAGCCCTGCTGCAAAAAAGGCTAAAATAATTAGTTTTTTCATGATTATAGGTTTTTGATTTTTTTTTGTTTATATTTAATTGTCAATATCATACATCGATTCTTGCATATCTTTTCCCTTCTCCCTGCACTCTGCAAATATACACTTTTTTTCTGAATAATGAAAAAAAAACAGGGGTGGATGCCCCTGCTTTTTTATTTTGTCCCTGTAGAGGGACTTGTATATCCACTTTGAAGTTATTCGGCGGGAGTGGCTTCGGGCTTTAAGAAGACGGTGAGGTAGTGCTTGAGGTCGATGAACTTCTTGGCAGCATCCTTAATCTCCTTGGCGGTAACTGACTTGACGATAGCGTCGTAGTCGTTCACCACATAGTCGCGGCTCTCATTGAAACGGTAGCTCCCCATTATCTGACCCATCCAGAAACTGTTGTTCTGTTTGCTGTTCTGACGGTTGATAATCTGCTGTTCCTGCACCTTGGCGAGGGTCTCGGCATCGGGGCCTTCGTTGATGTATTTCTTCAGGATGTCGAGAGCGGCATTCTCGATAAGGTCGGTGCTGTCGGGGTTGCAGTTGATATAGAAAGTCCATTCCACTTCCTGCTCGGGGAGACGGCTGTAGCTGACATTGATGCTGGGGCTGTAGGTGCCTCCCATCTTCTCGCGGATGATTTCGAGAGCGGTGATTTCCATGCAGGCGCTCAGCTGGTCGATGATTTCGGCGTTCTTGGGGCTGTGTTTGTAGCCTTTGGTGCTGCCGTTCATCAGCATGATGCCTTGGTTGTCGCTTCCCTTGTAGGCGATGCCGCGCTGTACACCTTTGAAGGTGTAGTCCTTCAGTTTCTTCCAGTTCTCGGCCTTGGCCTTGGTGGTGGGCAGGTTGCCGAGATATTTGGCAATAAGGGCGATGTCGGCCTCCTCGATATTACCCACGAAGAAGAAAGTCTGGTGGGCGGCGTTGCTGAAACGCTCGCGGAAGATATCGTACATCCTGTCGAGGTTCAGACTGGCCATCTGCTCCTCGGTGGGGATGATAATGGCGCGCGGGTCACCTGGACGTGCCATCTCGATATACTTCTTGATGAAGACGTATTGCGGGTTCTCGCCGATAAACTTATACTGGTTGCGCATCTGTTCGATGTTCTTGTCAAACGACTCCTTGTCCTTGCGCGGAGCCTCATAGTAGAGGGTGAGGAGCTGCAGCATGGTCTCGAGGTCTTTGGGCACGCAGCTGCCGCTGAAACCCTGGGTCTGTCCGCTGATGTTGGGGCTGATGCTCACATTGCTACCCTTCAGTTTCTTGCTGAGCTGGGTGCTGCTGAACTGGGCGATACCGGCATCGTCCACGAACCCTGCAGCCTGGCTGGCGTTGAAAAACTCAGCGTCGCTGTACAGCGAAGTGCCGCCCCAGGCATACGAATTCATGATAATCTCGTCGTCCTTCAGTTCGGTCTTTTTGACGACAAATTTCACTCCGTTGGGGCAGGTGTACTCCTTATAGTCCAGCACCTTGTTCTCCTTTGTTACCTTCGGGGTGACGGCGGCAAGCTGCTTGTCGAAGAGGGGCTCCTCCTTGTAGTTGTCAACCCAAGCGGCATACTTGGTGTTGCGGGCACGGTTGTAGATGGCAAGGATTTCGCTCTCGGTGGGAACCTTGTAGCCGTCCTGCTTGGGAGCGGTAAGGTAGTAGACGAAGTTTTCGTCGGTCACCCAGGTGTCGATAAGCTTGTTGCACTCCTCGAGGGTGATGGCGTTGTCGCCTTCCTCAGCGAGGAACTCCTTGGCGTAGGAATACTCCTTCATG
>JAFXMW010000033.1 GCA_017530105.1 Bacteroidales bacterium | reverse complement strand
CGCTCATCAACACTGCGAGGGCAACTAATAAAGTTTTTTTCATCTGTTGTTTTGTCCTGTTATTTTCCATCGGACTCGTCGGAGTTTAAATTGTTGATTATTAATTAAATTGTTTAATTTCGTTTGTCTTGTACAAAATGCAAATATACTACTTTTTTGCCACTCTGCAATATTTTTTCCGAAAAAAATATTTAAAATTTGTGAACACCTTTTTTTACTTCGGGTACCCGTCGGGGTTTTGTCGCTGCCAGTTCCAGCTGTCGCGCACCATCTCGTCAATACCGTAGAGGGCTTTCCAGCCCAGTTCTTTCAATGCTTTGGCGGGATTGCTGTAGCAGGTGGCTATGTCGCCAGCCCGGCGGGGCTTGATGCTGTAGGGCACTCTCACGCCGTTCACCTTTTCAAATGCCCTCACCATGTCGAGGACGCTATAGCCGTGGCCGGTGCCGAGGTTGTAGATGTCCAGTCCACACCCGCGTTCGAGGGCTTGCAGTGCGCTGACGTGCCCCCGGGCCAGGTCGACCACATGGATATAGTCGCGCACTCCGGTGCCGTCGGGGGTGGGGTAGTCGTTGCCGAAAACGCCCAGCTCTGTACGCTTGCCCACAGCCACCTGGGTGATATAGGGCATCAGGTTGTTGGGTATGCCGTTGGGGTTCTCGCCAATCTGCCCGCTGGGGTGTGCCCCCACAGGGTTGAAATAGCGCAGCAGGACGACGTTCCATTGTGGGTCGGCTTTCTGGATGTCGGTCAGCACTTGCTCCAGCATGCTTTTGGTCCAGCCGTAGGGGTTGGTGCACTGCCCTTTGGGGCATTGTTCGGTGATGGGTATTTCGGCGGGGTCGCCGTAGACGGTGGCCGAAGAACTGAAAATGATGTTCTTGCAACCGTGTCGCCGCATCGCGTCGACGAGAGTCAGCGTGCCGCCGATGTTGTTTTCGTAGTATTCCCACGGTTTCTCAACGCTTTCGCCCACGGCCTTGAGCCCGGCAAAATGGATGCAGGCGTCGAACCTGTGGCTGGCAAAAACGCCTTCCAGCCCCTCGCGGTCGCGGATGTCGACACGGTAGAAGGGGATGCTGTCGACACCGATGATGCGCTCCACACGGCGCAGCGATTCGGGATTTGAGTTTGAAAGGTTGTCCACCACCACAGCGGTGTGGCCTGCCTGATAGAGTTCGATTAATGTATGGGAGCCGATAAATCCGGCTCCGCCGGTAACAAGTATGTTCACTTTTCTTATAATATGAATTTCTCGGAAAACGGCAAAGTGCCCTTTTTATTGTGTCGGGGGTCGAATTTTGCAGTCATGGCGGAGAAACCGTCTTTCCGCAGCGGACTTGGTGCACCTTCGCTCGTTCCCCATTCCTTAAGCCTTAGTTCTCCCATATTTCTCCCATGCTGCATGGGAGAAATATGGGAGAAATATGGGAGAACTGGTGGGGAACGAGCGAAGTTACAATAAGTTGGCTGATTCGTGTCTGGTTCTATTTTGTGACAATATGGCAGATTTGTATTGAAAATGGAGCGGTTTTTGGTGACAGAATGGCACAGGAAAGGGTTTGGCGTGGAATTTGAAACAAAATTATTGACGGTTGAAAAAGTGTGTGGCTGTTGCAGGCCGTACACAATTGTCAACCGGACCATTGTTGAACAGAATAAAAATTAAGCATTATGAATATAAACAATTTTACTATCAAAGCACAGGAGGCCGTCCAGAAAGCTCAGGAGATTGCCATGAGCCGCCAGCACCAGGCCATTGAGACCGGGCATCTGCTCAAGGGTATTTTGAGCGAGGACGAGAACGTTACTCCTTTCCTGCTGAAGAAGTTGGAGGTGAACATCCCCCGGCTGTCGCAGCAGATTGATGCACTGATTGACCGTTTGCCGAGGGTGAGCGGCGGAAGCCAGTACCTGAGCAACGATGCCAACCAGGCGTTGGTGAAGGCTACGCAGTTGGCCACGGAGATGGGCGACGACTTTGTGTCGATTGAACATCTGTTGCTGGGCTTGCTGTCGGGACGCGACGAGGTGTCGCGCCTGATGAAGGATGCAGGTGTGAGCGAGAAAGGTTTGAAGGCCGCCATCGCCGACCTGCGCAAGGGCAGCAAGGTGGGCAGCCAGAGCGCCGAGGAGACTTACAACGCCTTGAACAAGTACGCTAAAAACCTCAACCAGTTGGCTCAGGCGGGCAAGCTGGACCCCGTTATCGGGCGCGACGAGGAGATTAGGCGTGTGTTGCAAATCCTCAGCCGCAGGACAAAGAACAACCCCATCCTGATTGGTGAACCCGGTGTGGGTAAGACGGCCATTGCCGAGGGCTTGGCGCACCGTATTGTCAGCGGCGACGTGCCTGAGAACCTGAAGAGCAAGACCATCTACAGCCTTGACATGGGAGCTCTGATTGCCGGCGCCAAGTACAAGGGCGAGTTTGAGGAGAGGTTGAAGAGTGTTATCCGCGAAATCAACGAGGCCGACGGCGAGATTATCCTCTTTATCGACGAGATCCACACTTTGGTGGGTGCCGGCGGAGGCGAGGGGGCCATGGATGCAGCCAACATTCTGAAGCCAGCCTTGGCACGAGGCGAGTTGCGGGCTATCGGCGCCACAACCTTGGCCGAGTATCAGAAGTATTTCGAGAAGGACAAGGCTTTGGAGCGCCGTTTCCAGAGTGTGCTGATTGACGAGCCGGATGTGAACGATACCATAAGTATTTTGCGTGGTCTGAAGGAACGCTATGAGGTACACCACAAGGTGCGTATCAAGGACGAGGCCATCATTGCCGCCGCCGAGCTGAGCCACCGCTACATCAGCGACCGTTTTCTGCCCGACAAGGCCATCGACCTGATTGACGAGGCTGCCGCCAAGCTCAGACTGGAGATTGACTCGGTGCCCGAGGAATTGGACGAGATTGAACGCCGTATCCGTCAGCTGGAGATTGAACGTGAGGCCATCAAGCGCGAAAACGACACCGACAAGCTGGCGCAATTGGGCAAGGAGATTGCCGATTTGAGCGAGCAGCGTAACCAGATGAAGGCACGCTGGCAGAGCGAGAAGAGCATCGTGGAGAGCATCCAGTCGGAGGTGAAGAACATCGAGAGCTACAAGTTCGAGGCCGAACAGGCCGAGCGCACCGGCGACTATGGCAAGGTGGCTGAACTGCGCTACGGCCGCATCAAGGAGGCCGAGAAACATGTGGCCGACTTGAAGCAGCAGCTGAAAGAGATGCAGGCCGACAACGCCATGATAAACGAGGAAGTTGACTCGGAGCAGATTGCCGAAGTGGTGTCGAAATGGACCGGTATCCCAGTGACGCGGATGCTGCAAAGCGAACGCGAAAGGCTGTTGCATCTTGAAGATGAGTTGCACAAGCGTGTGGTGGGACAGGACGAGGCCATCAGCACCATCGCCAACGCCATACGCCGCAGCCGCACGGGCTTGAGCGACGGACGCCGACCCATAGGCAGTTTCCTCTTCTTGGGAACCACAGGCGTGGGTAAGACCGAACTGGCGCGGGCACTGGCCGAGGTGATGTTTGACGATGAGGATATGATGGTGCGTATCGACATGAGCGAGTATCAGGAGCGTCACAGTGTGTCGCGGTTGATAGGAGCGCCTCCGGGATACGTGGGCTACGACGAGAGCGGACAACTGACCGAGGCCGTGAGAAGAAAGCCTTACAGCATAGTGCTTTTCGACGAGATTGAGAAGGCTCACCCCGATGTGTTCAACACTTTGCTGCAGGTGCTTGAGGATGGCCGCCTGACCGACAACAAGGGCCGTACGGCTGACTTCAAGAACACGGTGATCATCATGACGTCGAACATGGGCAGCGATGTGATTCGCGAGCGGCTGGAAGGCGGATTGGTGACTGAATATGAGTTGGACGAGACCAAGAAGGCTGTGCTGGAGATGCTAAAACAGCAGGTGCGTCCTGAGTTCTTGAACCGTATCGACGAGATAGTGATGTTCCGTCCTCTTACTAAGCAACAGATACGCGAGGTTGTGAAGATACAGCTGAACAATGCCGCCAAGATGCTGGAGAAGAACGAAATCCTCATCAGCGCCACCGACGAGGCCATAGACCACCTGGCCACCATAGGCTACGACCCGGCAATGGGCGCACGGCCTGTGAAGAGGGTGATACAGCGCGAGATACTCAACGAGCTGTCGCGCCAGATACTGGAGGAGAAAATCAAGACCAACGACACGATTATCATCGATGTGATAGACGGGCAGTTTGTGTTCTACAACCCCCAGCAGAAATAAACTTCCGTATGTGTGAACAAAAAGGCGGGTACCGCTGTGGTGCCTGCCTTTTCTGTTTTTGTTATGATGCGGTTCATTTGTTGGCTATTACCAAGCGTTTGGTTATGATGCCGCGGCGGGTGAGGATGGCGGCGATGTAGGTGCCGTCGGGCAGGTGCGACAGGTCGATTTCTGCCGAATGGCCTTCGGTCTCCTGCTGCAGGACTTTCTTGCCGTTCAGGTCGTAGACAGTCACACTTTTCAGGCCGTAGCCCGACACCACGGTGGTTTTTCCTTGGGCGGGGTTGGGCATCAGGAGAGTGACTCTGTCGGTGTCATCGGTTTGGGGGATGGCTATGGGATCGTCCTGCCCGTAGACCTCCACCTCCACGGGCGAGGACCATTCGCCCCATTCCCCGTTGATGGTGCAATAGCTGCGCACCATGGCGAAGTAGATGATGCCTCTGGTGAGGCCTGTGAGGGTGATGGTGGGGTCGTTGGTGGTGAGGTGGATGAAGTTTTCCCACGGGTCGGTGTATTTGCCGTAGGCCACCTCGAAAGGACCCGGGTCGCGGGAGTTCCACATCAGGGTGGCGTTGCTGCCGGATCGTTCTGCTACGGTGACATTTGTGACATCGTGGCAAATCACCGTGTCGAAAACGGGGTCGATGATGGGGTAGAGCAGCATGGACCAATTGTAGGTTCCTGGCGGGTGAGGGTTGTTTTGGTACTGACTAACTAATTTTCTTTGCCAAAAGGTGCAACTGTCATCCATTTTGAACCATATTATTAAACTTGAATCCATATAGGGCTTTGCAAGGCAATATCTTTGCGATACTATGTATCTTGTTGGTTGGTGATTCCATAGGTACATATTTTCACTTCCTATCTGGGAGTTGGACATGTTAGGAGGTTTGTGCCAGCCTAAAATTTTCTCGTTGTTGCGGAAAGTGCCAGCCACGATAAAGGAGTCGTCCACTACCACCGGTTTGTCGAACATTGCCTCGTATAGTGGCAATATTGCTTCATCATAAACATAGCCTCTGTCTCTTCTATATCCTGTAAAATTTGGAAGATACATGTAACGGTGGGGGTATTCTATCCTCCACGGGGCGGCGGCCAGTTTGCGTGGCACTTTAACGGTTGTTTGATACAGAATCAAGGAGTCCGTCACCCGTCCGGCGATAGTGGTGTCCAGTGTGTTTGGGAAAAAAACTCCAGGAAACATTTCGCTGTTATCTTCAGGGAGACCGGGGTGATGATACCATCCACTCATATAATATGAACAGGTTGTGTCGAGCCATCTCTGCATAGTGGCGACAGCGGCGATGCCAAGAATTTTGAGAGGCTTGTCGGAATACATCTGCATACCGCTTATTCCATTGCCATTTCTGTATTCTAACCAATTAGATAAAAATGGTACGCAATCTGGAAAAGAAGTTTGAGGAGCTTGAAACCACATGGAATTGCTATCAGGATTGTTAAACCAGTTTTCGGGTTTTGTATAATAGTTGTAGAAATATGTTGCTTCAGCTTCTCTCACGGTATCCCCAACGGGGCGTTGCGCCTGGACATTCTCTGCTATGCAGATTGTTGCTATGGCAACGATTGGAAGTAAAAAATTCTTTTTCATGGCTATTTGTTGTTTGGGTTATTGATGATTGTTGTTTTCTATTGCGGTATCGTTATTGTTTGATGACGAGCGAGTGCAAAGAATGAGTGCTGGACGTACATGTATTGAGTATTGGTCAATGTATTGAAAATACAGGTTGCTCCATGTCGTGGGCATCTGTTCGTTTTTCTCTACTTTTGGATCTATTCTTGGGAAATTGGTTGTTTTGTTAAATTGGAGTCTGTTGCATGAACCTGGATTGTTGAATTGGTTGCTCCAAAACATTAAATCATAGAGAGGAGGATTGTACTTGTGTCCGCAAACGACATATGCTGAGTTCCCGTTCAGGCACAGACCATGTGGTTCCCAGTAGCTATATGTGTTGTATGTGACTTGGTAGTCGGATTGGACATAGGCGGGAGCATAACCGGAGGAATAGTCGAGGCATGCAACGGCATATTCTTTTAAATAGGATGGGGTTTCATGGCTGTGGAGGACGACATAGGTTTTCGACACGGGGTCGTATTCAAATCCGTCAATGGAGTTCACTCCATTGTTGTTCAGTTTTACTCCATCGGCGGAAATCATGACAATGGGGTTGTTGATAAGCAGCGGCGAGAGGTCAAATCTTCGCAGAGCCAAATAGGTATTTGAATAAACAAGACTATTATATGGAAAAATACATGGTGGAATAGAACTAAAGTCTCTTCTGTGTGAACATACCGCCACAGTGTCACCGCTTTGGAACACTATTTTGGGGAGGGTTATTTTGACAGGGTCTTCATTGTCGCTCATTACGGTTCCAGGCATGGAATAGGTTACAGTCTCAAAATAGTGTAAATAGAAGGGGGGATTGTCGAACATGCCGAATTTGGGGAACGGCTGCAGCGAAACACCCATGCAAAAATGCTGAAGACATTCCTGACTTTTCATCCTGCCCAAATAAACCACGTAGTTGTCGGTGACGGCAATATCGACTATATCGGCATACATGGCTATTTGCAACAGTTTTTGGACTCTGTATTGCATTCCTGTTGCCAGGTCTCCCTTGGCCTCGAAGGCTAAGTAGGACATACTTCCAGGGACAAGGTTATCGGGGCCGAAACCGGCAATGTGAATACGGTTGCCGGCATCCTTGTACACCTCGATGTCATCAAGCGATAGTAGCCCGAGAGAGGACAATGTTGCATCGACATGTACTCCGACGCCGTTGAAAAAGAGACTGTCGATATTGAACCAGCCCAGGAATCCCGAGTTGCTCAAATTGTATCCGCAGAAGAATACCAACCTGTCGACTATTTCGAAGTCTTTGATGAAAAGGCCTTCGGCTACTTTCACATCGTAGAGGTATGTGAAATCGGTGTAGATGAAGTGGTTTTCGAGGGCGGAAGAGGGGAAGGAATGGGATGTGGCGGTGATATACCTGCCAGGGTAGCCAGGTATCTGGCGGATGATGCTGTTCATTCCAGTTGCATCGGTATTATACAGGGTGCCGATGCTTTGGCCGAGAGCCGATTGCCCAGCCATATAGACAATCAGCAATGCTGTTTTTAATAATGATTGTTTTTTCATAATATTGATATTTAATATGTTGGGTTCTGATTAATTGCTTTGGGTTGAAGCGACAGGCAGAACTTCCTTATCCTGCCGCTCAGCTGCTGGAAAACCCTTGTTTTCCGGCTGCAAAGATACAACTTTTTTTTATATTAGGAAAAAATATTAGGGGTCTTCCCCTTGAATGAAATATTATTTATGTCGCGTCCCTGTCGGGACGCACTCCGTAGTCTCAGATAATCACCGCACTGCGTACGGTGTTATTCATATCTCACCCCTAAGGGGTGATTTATAGAAGACCTCTAAAGTATTAATCCGATCCACAATGAGCGCAACGGATTGTTTTTTTCTGTAATATGTGTGGTTGGATTAGTGGCTTATTCCAAGTTGTGGAGGGTGAGTTGACCGTCGGTGTAGACGGCGTAATTGCGGTTCAGTATCCAATCGCCTACGTTAACGTATAGGGAGGAGTTTCCGTTGTCGGCGTGGATTTGGCGGGTCAGCGGGGTGTGGCGGTGTCCAAAGACACAGTAGTCGAAATGCTCTTTTTGTAGGCGTTGGCGGCAGTAGATGACTATGCCTTCGCGGTCGTCGCCTTGGTATTTGAAGATGTCGGGGTTTTTCTTGATATGCCCCTTTCGGCTTTTGGAGCTCCAACCAGTGGCAACGCCGAAAGTCATCCATTGGGGCAGGAGGGAGAAAAGCCGTTGGTTGAGGCGGCTGCGGAAGATGCGCCGAAGGAAGTCGTAGCGTTTGTCGAGGTGTCCCAGGCCGTCGCCGTGACCGACGAGGAAGCGTTTGCCGTCGAACTCAAGGGTGTCGGGTTCGTCGTGCATGGTGATGTCCATTTCTTCTTTCAGGTAGTTGAATAGCCACATGTCGTGGTTGCCGATGAAGAAATGGAGCTTTACACCGGCATCGGCCAGTTGAGCCAGTCGGCCGAGGAAACGGATATGCCCTTTGGGCACGACATGGCGGTAGGTGAACCAGAAGTCGAACATGTCGCCCAGCAGGACTACCATGGCGGCATCCTCTTTCATGCGGTCCAGGAGTTGGCAGAGTTCTTTTTCGCGCTGGAGGGAGTCGTTGCCAGCCCCAAGATGTGCGTCGGTGATAAAGTAGAGTTTGTTACCGGGCATATTGGAAACGGGTGCGTTCAACTTGGTTCTTGAAGTTGAGGGTATGGGGGTTGTCGGGCATGGTCTCTTCGAGGCCTTCGAGAACGGCATCGTAGAATTCGAAACTGTCGGCGGGGTTGATGAGCGGACGGTTGTTGAAGGGTTTGTAGAGGGCTATGAGTGTGACGAGGGAGCCGAGATGCTCTTGAATGAAGTCGACGACGTAGTGCTGTTGGTCGGCGAAGGCTGCGAGGTAGATGGAGTCGGTCTCTTTGCGGGCTTCGTCGTATTGGGCTTGCGAGATTTTGCCTTCGGCAAGGAGCTGCTGGTTCTGTTGGTCGGTGGAAACGATGTCGTGCAGCACCTCACTGCCGTGGTTGGAGTAGTCTTGCAGCTGCCAAAGGAGTTGTGAGTCGCCTGCACCTTTAAGGTGGTAGGTGTTGGAGAGGGAGTCGTAGTTGCCTTCGATGGTGACGGTTTCACCGAAGTCGGGCAGCAGGACTATGTAGTCGGCTTCGCTGACGTGAACATTATAGAAGGTGCGGTAGGGCATGGCATAGCGGTATTTGAAATGGCCTTTGCTGTCGAGTGTAACTGAGTCGATGAAGAGTCGGCTTTCCGGTGTCATTTCTTCAATATAGATGGTTTTTCCGGCACCGTTGGCAAGGGTGCCTTCTATGACTATGTCGTTTTTGTTGCCGCAGGAGGCCAGAAGCATCAGTGTGGCGGCAATGAGGAGGATTCTTTTCATTAGAGTGGTTTGGATTAAAGGGTTATTACATGTTTTTGCCGACGGATGTGGCACGATGGGTGGCGAGGAGGTCGGCAATGGTGAGCGCTGCCATGCTTTCCACGATGACGGGCAGTCGCGAGGCATGGTCGCGGTCGTGTCGGCCGTGGGGAGCCACGGTGTGGAGGGTGCCGTCGGGTTGGCGGCAAATCATTCCGTCGGGTTGTGTGACGGGGGGGTGGAAACCCACGTGAAAGACCACGGGCATACCGTTGCTGATGCCGCCCTGAATGCCACCGCAATGGTTTGTTGAGGTGAGGGTGTCGCCGGTGCCTCCGGCTGTCCATTGGTCGGGGAAGAGATTGGACGGCAGTGTCCAGTCGTCGGGCTTTTCGCCTACGGCAAAGGCTGAGGCTGACGGAATGGAAAGAGCTGCAAAGGCCAGACTGGCGTTGAGACGGTTGAAAACGGGTTCCCCGATGCCTGCGGGCAAGCCTTGGATTGTACAGGTTATTCTGTATCCTTGTCGGGAGGAGAGAATGGTGATGCCTTGGGTGTTGAGCCATAGTTTGGCAATGGCACCTCCAATGACGCGAGCCACTGTCTCACGTCCCGAGGCACGTCCTCCGCCCCGGTGGTCGCGGTGACCGTATTTCTCGCTATAAGTGTAATCGGCATGACCGGGTCGGAAACAGTTCCGTAGGGTCTCATAATCTTCGGGACGGCAATCGTTGTTTTTTACCAGAAAGGCGACAGGGGTACCCAGTGTGAGCCCTTGGTATATGCCGCTGAGCCATTCCACTTGGTCGGCTTCTTTGCGTGCCGTAGTGAGGGACGACGCGGTGTCTCCCTCACGGCGTCGACGCAGTTCGTTGTTGACAAAAGACTGGTCAACAGACATTCCGGCTGGACAACCGTCGATAATGCCGCCCACTGCTGGGCCGTGGGACTCGCCGAAGGTTGTCAGCCGGAATGTGTTGCCGAAAGTGTTCATCCGTTTTATTGGCGGATTACTTGAATGCCGTTGTTGTTTTGGGGAGCGGCGGGAAGGATGTCGAGCAGTTCGACATCGAAAATCAGTGTGGATCCCGGAGGAATGGAACCCATGGGCTGTTCGCCATAGCCGAGGGTGTAGGGGATGTAAAGGGTATATTTGGATCCGATGTCCATCAACTGCAGACCTTCGGTCCAGCCGGGAATGACTTGGTTGAGGAAGAACTCGGCGGGTTGGCCACGCTCCACGCTGCTGTCGAAGACTTTACCGTCAAGCAGTTTGCCGGTGTAGTGTACGCGAACTTTGTCGGTAGCCTTGGGCTTTTTGCCGTTGCCTTTCTTCTCAATCTTGTATTGCAGACCGCTCTTGGTTTGGTAAACCGATTTGTTTTGAGCGTTCTCTTCGAGGAATTTCTTTCCGGCAGCAATGTTGTCGTCTTTTCCTGCCATCATCTTTTCCTGTTCTTCGCGTTGGCGTTTCTCAAACTCTTGTTGGAAACGGTTGAGCAGGGGACGCATCATGGCATCGGTCCAGGTGTTCTGCCCTTTGTAGCAATCAATCATCGATTGTCCAGCCGCATTGCCGTTGATGCCGAGGTTTTGTTGCATCCAGTTTTGGTAGATGTCCTTGCCTATGGCATAGGAGGCCGAGTCGTTGAAGGTCTTCAGTTCAACAGGTTTGTACATGTCGTTCATCTGCTGTTGTTTCTGATAGGCTTCAAGGGTTTCGTTCAGAGCCTTTTGTGTTTTTTCGTATAAGTCGGCTTTCTGTTTCAGCAGATTGTAGTCGGCCTCACTCATGGTTACTTTACCACGTTTGATTTTCACGTCCTGTGCCATGGCTGCGGCCACAACGGTCAGGGTAAGCAATAAGACAAATACTTTTTTCATGTTATTATTTATTATTACTGTAATTAAATATATGTTTCTTTTTTATCCGACAAAAAGCCGCTGCAAATCCATGCAGCAGCTTTTTGTGTATGGGTTGGATAGCAGAGGCTATTTGTATTCTTTTGGTGCTACACCGTCGAGAATTTCCTTGCCGCAGATGGCCAGGGCAAGCATCTCGTTCTCTCCCTTGTACACTTTCACGGGGGCAATCCAGCCTACGCGGTCGGTAATCATCTGCATCCAAGGTTTGCTGTATGCAATGCCACCGGTGAGGAGAATGGCATCAACCTTACCGCTCACCACGGCGGCGAGACGGCTAATCTCCAACGACACTTGATAGCAGAAAGCATCCACCAGCAGTTTGCATTTCTCGTCACCGGCAAGGGCTTTCTTTTCCACTTCATAGGCATCGTTGGTTCCCAGATAGGCCACGAAGCCGCCCTCGGCGGTAACAATCTTCTTCAACTGGGCCTCGGTGTATTTGCCACTGCAGGCCACCTCAATCAGTTTGCTGGCGTTAATGCTGCCGCAACGGGTGGGGGAGAAGGCTCCCAGACCGCACAAGGCACGGTTCACCTCAACGCAACGGCCATGCTCGTGGATACCCACGCTCACACCGCCACCCATGTGGGCGATGATGAGGTTCAGGTCCTCATAATGCTTGCCCAGTTCGCGGGCGTAGAGCTTGGCGGTCATCTTCTGGTTAAGGCAGTGCCAGATGACGCCCTCACGTTTGGGGTCGAGGTCGAAAATGGGATGCCCGGTGATTTTGGCATAGTCAGGACGCTCGTCCACAATGCCGGGGTCGGCGATATAGGCACAGGGCAATCCGATTTCAGCGGCGATAGAGTCGCTGATCAGTGCGCCAAGGTTACAGGCATGTTTGCCCTGAATGCCTGCATGGCACTCCTCTTTCATCAGTTCATTGACACGGTAGGCACCGCTTTCGCACGGGCGGGTGAGACCGCCGCGTCCCATCACCACTGCAATCTCGTCAGTGCCGACACCGTGGCGTTTCAGCATGTCGAGAATGGCACCCTTGCGGTAGTCGAACTGATCTGCTACCTCATGGAATTTCTGTATCTCCTCAATGGGGTGTGACAGGTTTTCGGTAAATACTTCATTCTCCCCTTCGTAAATAGCGGCCTTGGTCGAGGTCGCGCCGGGGTTGATGACTAGGGTATACTTCTTGGTACTCATAGTATGAAATATTGATTTTCTATTATTTTTTATGTCTTACTGAAAGCATTTGGCCATCGAAGAAACAACCTTTAACGGCATTTTCCTTTCAGAATTTCAATTTGCAAAAATAAGAAAAATTATTCAATCAATGCAAGTCGATTATTTATTTTAACAAAAAAAACTATCTTTTAGTTGTGACGGCTGCGTTTGAGCAGATAGGGCAGCAGCACTTGTTCTGTGCCGAGGCCAACGTCTACGGGTTGATAGTCAATGCGGTATTGTATTGTATGTTGCTTCAGGTCGGCAGTTTGGCTCAACATGGTCTCCCGATACCGTTCCATCACCTCCGAGGGTTGCACTTTCAGCCGTCTGCCACTCTCCAGGTCGATGAATTCCGTTGGACGGTTGGAGAAATCAAATTCCACCTCCTGCCCTTTGTGCAGAGTGTGGAAAAACAGCACCTCGTGTTTACAGTGGCGCAGGTGTCTCAGTGCGTCAAGCAGGGGGTCGCGGTCCGATGGCTTCACGATGGCATCGGTGAAGATTACCACCATCGACCTTTTGTGAAGCCTTTCGGCGGTCAGATGCAACGCCTCCGTGATTTGTGTACCCTTTCGGGGCTGCTCGTTCCGTTGCCCGGGAAGGGGGCTGCGCAACTCCGCCTCGAGCAATTGCAGCACATATTGCTGGAAGGCACGGCTGCTGCGGCAGTCTGTCTGCAAGTCGATACCCTCGCTCACCAGCGACAGCCCGAAGGCATCGCGCTGCCTCACCATCAGCTCTGTAAGCACTGCCGCAGCATAACAGGCAAAAGTCAGTTTGTTGGGGTGCTGTATGTTGCCCTGCCCTTCCGGGGGCAAAAGCATCGAGCTGCTGTGGTCTATCACCAACTGACAGCGGAGATTGGTCTCCTCTTCGTAACGCTTTACAAACAGCTTGTCAGTCCTTCCGTAGAGCTTCCAGTCAATATTGCGGGTCGACTCACCCTGCGAATACTGCCGATGCTCGGCAAACTCTACCGAGAAACCGTGAAAAGGACTCCTATGCAAGCCAGCGATGAATCCCTCCACCGTCTGGCGTGCATAAAAGTCCAGCGACTTGTATCTCTCTAAATCCTCAAACAATGCTCTTACAACAGTGCGTCAATCTTGTCGGTGAGGGTTTTCTTCTGCACTGCGCCGACACTCTTGTCCTTCAATTCGCCATTCTTGAAAAACAGCACAGTGGGCACGTTGCGGATACGGAAACGGGCTGTGATTGAGGGGCATTGGTCTACATCGGCAGCGCCGACTGCGGCACGTCCTTCATAGTCGGAGGCTATCTCCTCCACCACGGGGGCAAGGGCTTTGCAGGGTCCGCACCAGGTGGCGCCAAAATCTACCATTACGACGGCGTTGTTCTTCAGTACTTCGTCGAAATTCTGTTCTGTGATAGTGATTTCCATAATATTCTTTGTTTATTAATTTGCTGCAAAAATACTAAAAATTCAGCAACCAACTCTATGTTTACAATAAAAATTTTTTTTTCCACCACCTCGGCGTTGTTAATTTTTTTGCCGTCAATAGGTTGTATGTGAATAAATTTTTTTCCCGCCTTTCTGTTGGTAAAAACTCCACATTTTATTTTGTCATAACCGAAAATATGTGTAATTTTGCAGTTTGATATTTATCGGAGCGGGAAATGCAGACATCACCCCGACCCTCTGTGGCATAGACTTTTCGGATGCCACGGTTTGTCGGCAAATGCCACGGCATCCCTCTAAGATTAAAAAGCAATTGTAATGAAACGAATTTTATATACACTACTCATCTTCCTCTTCGCCGCACCCGTAGCCAGTGCGCAAAACCACAACGTCAACGAAGAGGCTCTCGACATGGCCGACCAGTTTGTCTCCAACTACGACAGCCTGCTCAACAGTTATGTCATCAGCAAATATTCCTCCACCTCGCGCCGCCATCGCGCCAACATCAACACCGACTATGCCTTCGACCAAATCCCCGATTCGGTCATTGCCCGCCGACTCAGTTCCCTCCACACTGTCATCCCCATGACCTTCAACCAGGAGGTGCGTGCCCATATCCGTATGTATCTCAACCGTATGCGCAACCGCCTCGATGTCATGCTCACTCTTTCGGAGTATTATTCACCCCTTTTCGAGGAGTCCCTCTCGCGCTATGATGTACCCGAAGAGCTCAAATACCTCACCATCGTCGAATCGGCCATGAACCCCCAGGCCACCTCCCGTGTCGGTGCGGCTGGTCTATGGCAGTTCATGTACACCACCGGCAAAAACTATGGCCTTGAAGTCAACTCCATCATCGACGAGCGCCGCGACGCCTACAAATCTTCCGATGCCGCGGCACACTATCTTCACGACCTCCACAAAGTTTTCGGCGACTGGCATCTCGCCATTGCCGCCTACAACTGCGGCCCCGGCAATGTCAACAAAGCCATCGCCCGTTCCGGCGGCCAGCACAACTTCTGGCAGATTTACCCCTATCTCCCCCGCGAAACCCGTGGATATGTGCCCGCCTTCATTGCCGCCACCTACATTATGAATTTCTACCCCGAACACGGGCTTCATCCCAAGCGGGTCTCCATCCCACTCCGTACCGACACCGTCATGATTGAACGCAACATGACCTTCTACCATATCAGCAAGCACATCGGCATCGACATCGAGGAGCTCCGCGCCCTCAACCCCCAATACCGTGCCGACTACATCCCCGGACAAGGCGGCTCCTACCCACTCTGCCTGCCCACCGATAAGATGAACGACCTCATCCTCCATGCTGAGAACATCTTCCGCGAATCCGAGGACTCCCTCAGCAGCAAACCCGCGCCAATAGCCCTTGCCGAGGAGAAACCTGCCCAGCCAGTCCGCAAAGCCTCCTCGTCGCGCAGCAAATCCAACCCATCCTACCATAAAGTACGCCGTGGCGAAACCCTCTCCTCCATTGCCTCCAAGCACGGCACCACGGTCCGCAACCTCAAAAAACTCAACAACCTGCGCTCCGACCGCATCCGCTATGGCCAACGCCTCAAAGTGCGTTAGTCCCTGCAAACTCCCCAATCCGGTATCGAAACAGACAAAATACACCCTCCTCCATGAAAAAGTATCTCAAAGCCTTGTGGCGTATTGTAAAAAACAAATATGTAGCCGCCACCCTCATTTTTGCTCTGGTTTATTTCTTCCTGAGTGAGAACAGTATCATGGTCACCCACAATCTCAACCGCGAGGTGTCGGAGCTGAAAAAGGAGGCCAGACTTATCCGCACAGGCATTGAACAGGACAGCATCGCTGCCGTCTCGCTCTTCGGCAACCTCGATGCCATCGAAACCTACGGGCGTGAACATTACTATATGAAACGTCCCAACGAGGACATTTTCATAATCAAAGACTGACGTCCCGCCATGCGCAAGCTCTCCCTCATAGCCCTGTGCGCTCTTGCAGCCGCAACCCTTTTCACCTCCTGCGATACCATCAAACGTTTTCTCAACCGCGACTTGGAAGAGGAGGATTACTCCATGGGCGAACTCTATGTCGACGAATATGTCAAAGAGGTGCCTTACGTTCCCACCCCATCGGCCGAGGCTGTCCGCTCAGGCAATGTCAACGCTCTTGGCATCGAGCGCGAACCCGGCGACAACGAAGAACTCTACAATGCCATCCAACAGTGGATGGGAACCCCCTACAGGTATGGCGGCAACGACAAAAACGGCGTGGACTGCTCCGCTTTTGTCGGCCATATCTACTTGCAGGTCTACAACCGTCAACTCCACCGTGTGGCCAACGACATCCAGCTCGATGCCGACCTGATTTCGAAAAGCGAACTGCGCGAAGGCGATGTGGTGTTCTTCACCAACAGCAAAGGGCGGGTGTCGCATGTGGGCATCTATCTTAAAAACGGCCTCTTTGCCCATTCCTCCACCTCGCGCGGGGTGATTATCAGCCGTCTTGACGACAAATATTGGAGCAAACATTTTTATAAAGGCGGGCGCATCCGATAACACCCTCCCGTCCCGTTTCCCCGTTTCCCCGACATTTTTTCAACGGTTTTATTACACTTGTTTTACACTTTTAAAGTGTAAAACAAGTGTAATAAAAGTGTAAAACAAGAGTGCTTGGGACAAGGGAGCAGCAGTTTACCCGCCTGCCGAAGGGGACAAGGGGGATGGAATATGTGAGGTGACGGAAGGTGCTATTTGGCAGGGTAGCCCATCTCTTTCAGAAGGGTGACGAGACGTTCGCGGAAGTCGCCCTGAATGATGATTTCGCCGTCTTTGACGCTGCCTCCTACGCCGCATTTGGTCTTGAGTGTTCGGCCGAGGGTGTTGAGGTCGTCGTCGGTGCCGACGAAGCCGGTGACGATGGTGACGGTTTTGCCGCCGCGGCCACTGCGCTCCATGCGCACACGCAGTTTCTGCTGTGAAGGGGGCAGGGTGTCGGGCTGGGTGTTGTCGTCCTCGTATTGGTATTGGTAGTCGGGATTAGTGGAGTAGACCACCCCTACAGCTGAGCGGCTGTTTTTGTTTTTCGACATGGCTATTTCTTTTTGGGGAGCAGTTGGTTGCGGGTCAATTGCAGCTGGTCGCGCACGGCTTGCAGTTGTTCGGCGGTCTGGGGCGAGATAAGGGGGCGTTTCATGTCGCGTTTGAGTATCTTGAGGCTGCGGGTGTGGTTGACGAAATGGAGTTCGTTGCCCACGTTTTCGCCTTCACCGTCGATGTTGACCCATTTGTCCACGTTGCCGGCAACCCATACTTCGTGGGCTTTGAACATTTCGACATGCTGGCTGAGTTCAAAGTGGTTGGCGTAGACGAGGGGGCCGGTGATGGCTACGTGTTCGATAGGTATTTTGTCGACGATGCTGATGTCTATCAGTCCGTCGTCGAGTTTGGCCTGCGGCGCCACGGCGGCATTGTAGCCGAATTGGTTGCTGTTGGCAAAAGTGGTGAACCAGGCTTTGCGGTGCAGCTCCTTGCCGTCGATGACGAGGGTGTAGTCCTTGGATTCGTAGGTGGGGTATTCGCGGAGGATGAGGTTGAGATAGGCCGAGAATCCGCGTATTTTGGCTGCTTTCATGAGGCGGGCGATATAGGCGTCGAAGCCTACGCCTGCTATGCTGGCGATATAGAATTTGTCGTTGAGGATGATGGTGTCGATAAGCCCCGGGTTGTTTTGGTTGAGCATACGGATGGCGAAGGCCGGTGTGAGGGGTATTTTCATGCAACGAGCCAAGCCGTTGCCACTGCCGCAGGGGATGATGCCAAGGGTGGCGTCGCTGCCGTGCATGCCTGCAATGACATCGTTTACGCTGCCGTCGCCACCGACGGCGGTGATGATGTCGAAGCCTTCTTCAGCACCTTGGCGTGCGAGTTCGGTGCCGTGGTGGATGTGCTCGGTGTAGCGCACCTCGTAGTCGTAGAGGTCGAGGTCGAGATTTGACTTGAGGAGACGTTCTATCTTTTTTTGCCGTCCAATGCCCGAGATAGGGTTGACGATGACAAGCATTCTTTTTTTCATGGTTATCGCAGTTGGTTGTTGATGAGGTGGTGGTTATATTGCTGAACGATGGCTTTGAGGAGTTTGATGTTGCCGTTGCCCTCTTCTTTGTCTTGGCAGAGGACGGCTACGCCATCGGGGGTTTCGAGTTGATAGTAGCTGTTGCCGTAGGCTATTTGCCAGCCGCCCTCGGGGTTGCGGAAGACACTGGTGCCGAAGCAGACGGTGTTGGCGCGGATGCCGAGGTAGTCGAGCAGCGTGGGCATGATGTCGGTTTGCTGCATGAGGCGACTATAGACATGGTGCGGCGGGTTGTTGTCGGTGTTGTCGGTTGCCGACTCGGGCAGATGTATGATCATGGGGATGCGGTACCAGCCGTTGTAGTCGTTGTATTCGCGGCTGAGGCCTTGTCCGCTATGGTCGGCGGTGATGAGGAATACGGTGTGCTCGTACCAGTCGGTTTGTTTGGCGGCTTCGAAGAAGAGGCGCAAAGCATTGTCGGAGTAGGCCACCACTTGGCAGAGCGGGTGCGGACCTTCGGGGAACTGGCCTTTGCGCTCGGGCTGCATGGTGTAGGGGTGGTGTGAGGAGATGGTGAAGACACCGGAGAAGAAGGGCTGTGGGAAGGTGCTGAGACGGCGTACCATGTATTGCAGGAAGTGTTCGTCGAAGATGCCCCAGACGCCGTCGTAGTCGGATTCTTTCGACAGACGGTCGGCCATGTATTCGTTCTGGCCGTAATATTCTTGGAATCCCATGCGGGCGCAGAGTTTGTCGAATGACATGACACCGTTGTAGCTGCCATGGAAGAAGGCGGTGTGGAAACCGTTGTCGCGCAGGATGCCGGGGAGTGCACGGAGGCTGTCGTCGGCGTAGTCGCTCATGGTGATGGGGAAGGGCATGAGGGTGGGCAGTGAGGAGAAGATGGCGGGGATGCCTTCGATGGATTTTTTGCCGTTGGCACGTCCTTGGTAAACGATAGAGTGTTGCGCAAGCGAGTCGAGGAACGGGGTGAAGGAGGGCATGATGCCGTGGTTGTAGCAGCCCATGTATTCCTGCGAGAAACTTTCGAGTACGATGACTACGATGTTGTTGTATTGATGTTTGAGGGAGTCGGGTGTAGCGGCAAGGAAGTGTCCGGCATTGGGAGCCCAGCAGGGTGTCCAGGGGGTGGAGTCGGCTGTGAAGTCGTAAGGTGCATAGGCGGGGTTGAAGAGTTGGAGGGCTTGTGCGTCGTCCAGATAATCGACTTCCTGCAGGGTGCCGCCGTTGAAGGTGCGGACAATGTTGTAGCCGCTGTTGGTGACGAGGGCGCTGTTTTTGGCTTGGCAGTAGTTGGTGGTGTCATGCCAGTCGATGTTTTTGCCGAAGCCACCACGGAGGAGGAAAATGACCACAGCCACGCCGACGATGAGACCTACAATGTCGTTGGCACGATGATTGCGGTATTTATTGCGCCCGATAAGTTTGATTTTGGTGCCCAGAAAGAATGTGGCAAAAATAAGAATAAAGCCGAAGAGAGTGGAGTGCCAGTAGTCGACGAGGAAGTGAGGCCACAGGCTGCCCATGTTGCCGCTGATGCCGAGGTATTGGAAAATCTCGCCGGTGAGACGGCGGTAGGTGTACTGGTAATAGGAGGCGTCGCAGATGTCGCTGATGATGATGAAGAGGACGGGGACGTAGTAGAGGAGTATTTCGGTAAGGCGGTGGTAGTGTTTGTTCCAGCGGAACTTGAAGGGCAGAAGATTGGCCACAAAGTAGGGGAGGAGTAAACATCCGATGGTGGCAATGCCAAAGATGATGTTGCCCCAAACTATGCCTAACCATTCTTTGGCATCGGCCACATGGAAGATGCGGGTGTTGGAAAGGTAGAAGAATGTTTGGGCAGCAAGCAGTAGCAGGAATGCAAGAAGTGCTTTGCTGAGGAGGTAGGCATATATGTTGCTGGTGTATATCCAGCCACGTTTGCGACGGGGTTTCATTGGGGTCTATAGTTTGATTGACTGAGGATTTTCTGGGCATCGGTCTCTTCGAATAATTGTGTGATGGAGAGACCTGTTTTTTTCATGTATTTGCTGACAATCCGCCAGCCGATATAGTCGGTGGTGCGGGGCGATGAATCGCGGAAAGCATTGGTTTTGGGAGCATCGTCGATAAAGTTGTGGAAGCGCATGTAGTCGGTTTCGAAGAGCAGTTTGCTCTGCATGAAATAGGCCCAGACGTGTTCCTCGTTTTGCTTCATCCAATCCATTTGTTGGCTGGTGTAGCGCATGAGGATGCTGTCGGGCGCGTCGGGAAGGGTTTGCTGGGCAAAATAGATGGCTTTGCCTTCTGAGACCATGTAGTCCAGCAGGGTCATCTCGCGGTCTTGCGGGATGGCAATGTGCTGACGGGCGATGGCGGTCATGCAGTCGGTGAGAAGGTACTGCCGGCGGCTTTGCTGCACAAGGTAAAGGGGGGAGTTGAAATAGTTGAAACGTTCAGTATAGGGGAGGATGTATTGGTCGAGGCTGATAATGATTTCATGACTGTTGCAGCCCACACGCATGTCGTAGTTGAACGAGCCGGAGAGGTAGGTGTAGACTTTGTCGTAGCGCAGGGTGGGGCAGAGGTTTTCGGCACGTGAGAGGGCTAAGGCAAGGGCTTTGGCTTCGGGTTGCATGTCACCGAAGAGGCTGTCGACAGTGCCATAGATTGTACGCATGGTGGGGTCTTGCACAAAGCCTTGAAGCATGGTCATGAATTCAGGGTTGTTGGGCTGTAGGTTGAGGAGGTCGGTGCTGTACTCATTACTTACTTGCGACAATTTGGCGGGGAGCTGGTCGACGGGGGTATCAAAAAGCACCTTGTCGAAGCGGTGTATTGTTACCGCTTCGACAGGTGTTTGTTTGCAACTTGTAGAAAGAATGGTTGCCAGGAGGAACAGAACGGGGATGCAACCGAGAGTGTGGCTCCGTTGTTCGGCAACGGGCCTTCGATGAGTTATCCAGGTCAGTATTCTGTTCACGTCTTATTCCTTGGTTTCTTCCTCTTTTTTGCCCTTGTCCTCGGCGGCTTCGTCAAGGATGCGGATTTTGGCTTCGAGAAGCGCTATCTGCTGGCGGGTGTTTTGCATTTTCTTTTCAAATTCCTCCTTCAGCAGGTCGGCCTGTTTGCTGTTGGCAAGGAAACCGATATTGTTTTCCCACAGTTTGAGGTCGGAACGCATCTTTTCAATCTGGTTGAGGAGCTGGTTCTTCTCGCTGTTGAAGAAATGTTGGTCGCCGGAGGTGTGGCTGCGGACGCGCTCGCGGTAGTTGGTCTCATCGGCTTCTCTGGCTGAAATCTTCAGTTGTTCAAAGATGCTGTTGATGAGTGAACGGTATTCCTTTTGTATGCGGTCCTTTTCTTTCATCGGCACATGTCCGATTTCGGCCCAGCGGCGTTGGAAGTCTTTAATGGCATTGAGGTTCTCCTCCTTGTTGTCGCCGAATTGGTGGGCTTTGATTTCCTCAAGGATGGCAGTTTTCTTGGCGAGGTTGTCGCTCTCGGTGCTGCGGATGTCTTTGAAGAATTCACCTTTCTTGGCAAAGAATTCGTCGCAGGCGCTGCGGAAACGGTGCCATATCTTGTCGCTGACTTTGCGGCTGGTGGCACCTATTGTCTTCCATTCAGCCTGGAGCTGCAGAAGCTCTTCAGTGGCTTTTTTCCAGTCTTCGCGTTTGGCGATGGCTTCGGCACGGAGGCAGAGATCCAGTTTCTTGTTGTAATTTTCAGCCTGCTCGTCGCGTAGTTGGCCGAAATGGAGCTTCTTGTCGGCATAGTGTTTGTCGATAATGCCTTTGAATTGGTTCCATACGGTCTCGTTCTGTTCACGGGGGACAGGTCCAATGCTCTTCCAGAGTTTCAAAAGCTCGTCGAGTGCATCGGTGGTGTCGTTCCACGCCTTGGTGGATTGCGGGAGCTGTTGGGTGAGTTCGGTGGCTTTGTCAATCAAGGCCTGTTTGGCAAGGAGATTCTGGTCCAGTTCCTCTTTTCGCTGGTCGTAGTATTCGTGGCGGCGTTCATCAATCTGGTTTGCGGCATTGTTGAAGCGTTGCCATGTCTCTTCGTTCTGTTCAGCGGGGACTGGTCCTATCTCGCGCCACTGGGCACGGAGTTCTTGCAGGGCTTTGAAGGCCTTGGTAACCGAAGTTTCGACAATGAGTTCCTCGGCGCGCTCGCACAACTGGATTTTCTGCTCCAGATTGCGTTTGAGGTCGAGCATTCTCAGCTCCTTGTTTATTTTTACTTTGTTGAAGAATTGTTCAATAAGGAAATGGTAGTTTTGCCACAGGTCATTCATCTGGTCGCGGGGGACTTCGCCGATGGCTTTCCATTTGTCCTGGATGGCGTTGAATTCGTCGTAGGTCTGTTTCAGAGTCTCCTCGTCTTTGTCTATGAGGCTGCGGAGCTCTTCCAGGATTTGTTTCTTGGCCTCCAGGTTGGCGGCTTTCTGGGCTTCGATTTGTTCCTGCATTTTCTGACGGCGGGAACGGTAGGTGTCGTAAGCTTTGTAGAAAGCTTCGGCAGTGGCATCGTTGGCGGGCTTGTAGTCCTCCTTGTTGCCTCCTTCTGCCAAGAAAGCTTCGAAAGCCTGCTTTTCAACTTCTTTGTTGAGAATGTTGAATTGGTTTCGGATGGCGCTGGCACGGTTGCGGATACGGGTGATGTCGTCGTTCATCAACTCGTTGAATGCGGCAAGCAGACATTCACGATCCATGGTGGAGTAGTCCACCACAGGCTCTGTTTCTGCCTCGGTCTGGGTTTCGGTTTCGGCTACCGGTTCAGGGGTGGCGGGAGCCTCCGGGGCTGTTGTTGTGTTGTTTGTGTTAGAGTCGTTGTCGTTCGACACAGGGGTGTCTTGCTGGGCAACGGGTTGCAGTTGGTCATTCACGACGCTTTCCTCGGTGGAGGTGTTGACTGCATTTTGATTGAGCTCTTCCATTTTGTTGGTGTCTTGTTTTTAGAATTAGTTCTATAACATTATGTTACAGACGTATTATTGGATTGTTTCGTTTTTGTAGCGAATTGCAAAAATACAACTTTTTTTTGAATGAGGATAACTCTTTGAAGAAAATATCGCTATTATGCTTTTTTTTGCTTGGAAAGGAGTCCGCGCGTGACATTGCGGCGGAAGAGTATTAGTTTGTTCCCTTTGGCAAACTGCAACCGTAGGGCAAAAGAGAACCAAAGCACTATGGTGCCTCCCCATTTGATGGCCTCTTTGAACAGGCGGTTGAGATACTTGCCCTTTGAAATCTGCAGTGTGCGGTAGCGTTCGCTCACGCCGATGCCGAAGGTCAGCCGGTCGAAATAGTCCTGAGTGAGTTTGTGCGGCGGGATGATATGGTATAGGATGGCGGTAGGCAGATAATAGAAATGCATGCCGTTGGTGGTCATCTTGTCGAATAGGTCTTTCTCTTCGGCCCCTATCAGGCTGTTGCCCTTGCGACCCAGCTCCACGTTGAAAAGTCCCACGGTGTCGAAAACACTTTTCCTGTAACAGGCATTGCCGCCTCCGGGGAATGCCCCGCGGGGGAATTCCCTTGTGGTGTCGCCAAGATAGAGTTTCCCTGTAACCAGTTGACGGGTGTAGTGCGACATCCATTTCGGCTCCTCGGTTTCATATACTGGCAGAATAGGACCTCCCGCGGCCACGGCGTCGGGGTGCTGGGCGAAAAAGGTGGCGTAGGTGCTCAGGTACTCTTTGTTCACCGTGGCATCGTCGTCCACATAAACCAGCAAGTCCCCGGTTGACTGACGGATGCCGCAGTTGCGGGCGTAGGACAGACCCTGGCTGGTCTCCACGCAATAGCGGAAGGTAATATCGGGATAGTCGGCCTCAAACCGGCGGCACTCCTTTTCGGTGCCGTCGGTGCTGTTGTTGTTCACCAGCACTATCTCGTACTGGTCGTGAGGATAGTCGTTGTCGGCAACGCTTTTCAGCACATTATATATGTACTTGTCGCGGTTGTAGGTGCAGAGAATTACGCTAATCATGGCTACTTCTTGTTCTCAACTTCTTTTTTCCTTTTGCGGTAATAGATGACCAACACTCCTGCAATCACCAGCACGGTGACAATAGAGCACACCAGCGTGATGGTGTCCAGTTTGTGCATTGTAGGTGCCTCGTTACGGAATTCGATGACGTGGTCGCCCTCGGGGATGACCATGGCGCGCAGGATGTAGTTGGCGCGGAGATACTCGGCGGGTTTGCCGTCGATATAGGCTTTCCAGTCGGGAGCGTAGTAAATCTCGCTAAAGACGGCCAGCTGAGGGGTGCCGCAGTGGCTGCGATAAGTCAGCGTGTTCAAGTCGGCGGGGCGTTTGTGCTCCATCTCGATGGTGGCGCTGCTGTCCACGGGCAGGCTGTTCAAGCCTTTCAGGCAGGGCTCTGGCAGACCTTGCAGCTTGTCGCCCATCTCGGCCATGTTCACCACAATGTCGTTGGCGGGGTCGAAATCATTCAACTTCAGTATCTCGTCGTTGGCGCTCTCCACAGGCTTGATGTTTTTGACAAACCAGACATTGCCCATCGCATCGGGATTGCGTTGCACCTGTCCGTTGTTCATCACAATGTAGCGGGTGTTGAGCATGTTCAGCACCTTGGTGTTGATTTGGTATCCGATATAGAAATCAATCAAGTCTTGATAACGGCGCAGCTTGGCGGCGCTGTATCCGCCCACCTGGTTGTGGAATGCCGATGGCTTGGAGTCGTTGAAGGTGTTCACTGCCAGATTCAACACTCTGTAGTCTTGGTCGCCTGCCTGCAATGCCAGGGCGTCGATGTCGCGGTCATACTGGGCCGGTTGCATCTCCAGCACACGGGCGTTGCGCACATAGTTGTCCTTGTTCAAATAACGGCTGTTCACCCCTTGAAGGTCTATCACTGTCAGCACGGCCAACACTGCCACCACGGGCAGAACAGCTTTCGGTTTCGAAGCCCAGTTCTTGAGATACAGCCACAGCGTTACCGCTGCCAACACGATGAACAGGATACTGCGCCACGAGTCGCTCACAAACAGGGCTTTCCTGTCTTGGACAAGGATGTTCAGTATCGAAGACCACTGGTTTCCGTATTGGCGGGCCATCTCGCCGTCACCGGCACCGCTATAGGTGAACCCTCCGCACATCAGCAGCCCCAGCAAGATACCGCCCACGGTAACCCCTGCCGAGATATACAGTCCGCGCATCAACCGCTTCATGTCGCCTTTCTCTTTCAGCGTGGTGGCCTCTCTCAGTCCCAGTATTCCCATCAGCACAGCCAGTGCGTTGGCCAACACCAGACTCATCGACGGGGTTCTGAATTTATTGTACAGGGGCAGATGGTTGAACATCCATTCGTTGAACCCCATAAAATTCTTACCCCACGACAAAAGGATGGCCAGCACCGTCGCCGCCAGTATCCACCACCGTTCAGGTCCCCGCACCACTATCATGCCGAAGAGGAAGAGGAACACCACAATGGCACCGAAGTACACAGGCCCGCTGGTGAAGGGCTGGTCGCCCCAGTACAACGGCATTTTCTCCTGATGGAAGTTTTTGTACGAGGCACTTTCCTTGCCCACAGGCTCTATGTTGCCGCCGCCTTTGGCACCTGGCACCAAGAGGGTGTAGGTCTCGCCAATGCCATAGCTCCAGCTGAAGGCATAGTTGATGTCCAGCCCCTTGTCGTTGGAGTTGTTGTTGCGGGGATAGTCTTTGCCGTACAGGTCTTGCGGAGTGACGGTAATCTCGCTGCCGCCGCGCATGGTGTACTGCATATACTCTTCGTTCACCAGCAGATGGCGGGTATTGCAGGCCAAGGCCAGCACCACACCCAACACCAGCACCACGGTGGAGAGCAGAAAACGTCCGAAGTATTTGTCCTTGATGGAATAGATGGCATACACAATGCCCATCAGTATGCCGCCCATGGCGGTGTACATGGTAATCTGGATGTGGTTCAAAGCTATCTGCAATCCCAGTGCCACGGTGAACAATATGCCACCCCACACCAGTCGGCTCACAGCCTTTCTCCGGTCTTCCTTCATCAAGCCTGCCCCTTTCAGACAGAGCAATTCTCCAGCCAGCACGGGAGCCATCATGGCCATAGCCCAGGCCTTGGTGATGTGTCCGGCCTCGATAATGATGATGTTATAGCTGCCCAGTCCAAACGCCAGCCCGCCGAGCAATGCCAGCCAAGGGCTGACCCCCAGGGCCACCAAAGCAATGTAGAACCCCAGCAAGTAGAGAAACAGCACTCCCATGTCGTTCTGTCTGCCGAAAATCTGCAGCGACAGGATGTTCTTCAACGGCGTGTACACCGAATGTTGAGGGCTGTTGGTAATCTGGTAGCCCGGCATACCGCTGAACATACTGGGGCACCATGTGGCGTATTCGCCAGTGGCCTCGTGATAGTCTTTCTGTGCTTTGGCCATGCCCTCATACTTCTGCAGGTCGCCTTGGGGCAATGCCTTGCCTTGCAGTATGGGCATGAAATAAATGGCAGAGATGGCCAGCAATGCCACCACAATGCCAATGTGAGTCAGAATATTTTTCTTCATCTTTGTATATATTGTTTCGTTAAGTGTTTATTTCCGGTTTGTTGTCTGGCTGTTCACCACGGGGTATGAAATACGGGCATGGTAAATGCTCAGCATTTTTGTCTTCAGCATATTGCGCACACGGCTGATGTCGCCGAAGGTAAGGTCGCAGTTCTGCAGCTGGTTCTGGCTTATCTTGCTGTCCACTATCTGGTCCACCAGCCGCCCTATGGCCTCGTTGTCGGGATTCTTCAAACTCTTGCAGGCGGCCTCCACGCTGTCCACTATCATCACCACTGCCGTCTCGCGCGAGAAAGGCGTAGGCCCTGGATACTGGAAATCCGCCGCGTCAATCGGCTCGTCGGGATGCTCGTTCCTCTGTTTGGCGTAGAAATATCCCGTCATGGTGGTGCCGTGGTGTGTGCGGATAAAGTCCTGCACCGCTGAAGGCAGGTGGTACTTCTTGGCCAACTCCAGACCCGACCGCACATGCTGTATGATGATGGCGGCGCTTTCGCGGTATTCCAGCTCGTCGTGGGGATTGAACCCACCGTTCTGGTTTTCGGTGAAATAGAGCGGGGCCGCAACCTTGCCTATATCGTGGTACAGCGCACCCACTTTGGCCAGCAGGGCGTTGCCGCCAATCTCGTTAATCAGGTCTTCGCTGATGTTGGCCACCTGCATCGAGTGCTGGAAGGTGCCGGGGGCGTTGCGCGACAGCTCACGCAATGCAGGGGTGTTGGTCGACGACAGCTCCATCAACGTCAGGTTAGTGGTCAGCCCGAACATCCGTTCAAACACAAATATCAACGGGTAGGCCAGCAGCGTGAGCAGGGCATTGAGGAAGAACACCAGGTATCGGTCTAACGTGATGCCGTCCAAGGTGCTCTCCTGGCTCAGCACGCCGAAAGTGTAAATCAATGCATACGAAAGGAAAATCACCCCGCTCACCACAAAGAACTTGCTCCTGCTCTCGAAATTCCGCACCGTCACAATCGACATCATTCCGGCAATCAACTGGTAGAAGATGAACTCGAAGGGGTTTGGCACCATATTGGCCAAAATGATGATAGTGATGATATGCACATACAGGGCTACCCTCATGTCGAAGAATATCCTCACCATGATGGGCACGATACACAGCGGCACTATCAGCACCAATTCGGGTCTCTGGCTCGACACCAATGCCGTGGCCGCCGAGGCCAGCAACACCAGCACCATTACAAATGTCACCTTGCGGTTGTCCTCCAGTATTGAGTGGCGGGTGTTCTTCAGGAACATATACAGGGCCACGAAGGAGATAATGCACAGTATCAATTGCCCGGCGTAGCGTCCCCATGGGTGGTAATTGTCACGGAACAGTTTGTCGTTCTCCTGCTCAAGCGAGGCAATGATGCGGGCGGTCACCGGTGTCACCGTCTCGCCTTTGGCAACGATACGCTGCCCCTGTTTTACCATTCCCGTCGAGGTGACCATTTGCGAAATACGCGAATCCAGCTCCACACGGGTCCTGTTGGCATCGTACACAATACTCGGCACCAGCACACTGTCGCGCAGCAAGTGGCTGGCAACGTCCACGGCGGTGACATATTCGTTTGCCGTATGTTCCGACCCTATGTTGCCGTCCAGCAGTATAAGGGTATGGTTCTCGAAATCGGGCATATCCTCGGGGGTCTCCACATAGCCAATGCTGTAGATGCTGTCCACCGTACGCCTCAGCTGTTTCAGGTTCAGGCCGTCGCGGTGACGCGCCAGGGTGTTCAGCTGCTCCACGGCACGTCCGTAGGCCGTCGGGTCATAGTGATAGTAAAGGGTCAGCTCCGCCTTGGCGGCGGCGGTCTGTTGCTCTATCTCGCTTGGCGTCTTCTGTACCGAAAAGTCGAAGGGGGCAACCAGGTCGTCGTTTCTCCAGATACTTCCCTCGGCATAGTCATAGTGCTCTCCCTGCCCGTCGCTCGGAAACATCAGGGGTATCAACGCCGACGTCACCAACATCAGCAGCACTTTGGTCAGCAACGGCAAGTGCTTGACGGTGGCAAAGATGATATTCTTCAGTTGCATGGCATAGATATTATTGTATTAACAATTTGCAGGTCTCCACAGCCCTGTTTGAAAATGCAAAGATACAAAAAAAATGTGACGTGTTCTTTTTTTTGTCAATAAGTATATAAAAAAAGCATAGAAATAGGGCGAAAGACACTACTTGGGAAATCATCCGTTTGTGGAAAAAAGCAGCAGTCCGCTTGTCGTGTTAATGATTCTGTCGCGGGCTGTCTGTCTTGACGTTGAGGACGGTGAAGAAGGAGGCCCTCTGGCAGGTGGAGATTATCTTTTTCTCCGCAGATTTTCTTATGGTTGTATATGACTTTTCCCTTTGTTGAATATATAACGGATATATAGGTGATATATAACTGATATATATGTGATATATATGTAGCGGAGGGACAGCGTGTTACCGATGGACGGTCAGAGGGGGTGCGGCAGGGAGGGGGCAAAGATATGGAAAGCTTTGAGTGTCAGGCTTGTTCAGTCGGGGTTGGAGAGGTGCCATTCGAAGGTGGCAAAGGCGTCGGTGAGGAATTGTCTCAGTTGGCTGATGAAGGTTTGCAGGCGGCGGGGCATGGCACCGTCGGGGCCGGAGTAGAGCGAGGTTTGAGTGAGGCCGAGGCTGTCTTTTAGGTTGAAGGTGGCGGGTTCGAAGACACCTTCGCACAGCATGTTGAGCAACTCCCAACGGTGGTGCAGCTGCAGTTCGTCGGCGGGGGGCTCGGGACGGGGGAGCGTGAGGTCGTCGTAGAGCCTTTGTTGGAAATACTTGGCGTCGCGGCCGCGGATGAGGAGCATTTTGTCGTAGTATTCGAACACGGCGTTGGCAGGGGTGAAAGAGGGCCGCTCGAGCATGACGAAATAGAGCCAGGCGACAGAGTCTTGGTAGATGAAGCAGGGGTAGGAGGTGACGTCGAGCACGAGGTCGTCGATGCGGGTGAGGCTGAGGTTGTAGGCTTGGTTGAGGGCGGCGACAAACTCGTAGTTGGCAAAACTGGTGTTGAGCAACACGATGGCGGTGTTGTCGAACTTGAATTCGGGGTCGTCGAAATAGCGGTTTTTCGGGGTTGGAGGCATAGCGTGGATTCTTTATAAAAAAAAGGATTGACAGAGAGGGTTAGTGGAAGGGTTGGTCTTGCGTGAAGTCGGGGCGGTAGTTGGCTTGGGCGTCGAGTTCCTGCACCCATCCGCGGTGAAGGCCGAGGGCGTGGAAGTGGTCGGTGACGAGGGTGTATTCCTCCTGGGTGAGGGTGCGTCCCAGCTGGTCGGGGAGGTTGTCGGCGGGCGGGAAGTACTGCGCCATGAGTGCGATGTGGAGGTTGGTGGAGATGTCGGCAAGGGTGTCGAGGACGGCGAGGCTGTTGTCCACCTGTCCGGGGAGGACAAGGTGCCGCACGATGATGCCGCGAAAGGCTATGTCGCGGTCGTCGGTGGGGAGCGCGGAGCCTTTTTGGTTGTACATCTCGCGGAGGGCGGCGAGAGCCACCTGCGGGTAGTCGGGGGCGTGGCTGTAGCGTTGCGCCAGCAGGGGGTCGGCATATTTGAAGTCGGGCAGGTAGACGTCGATATAGGGTGCCAGGGCTCGGAGCGTTTCGACACTGTCGTAGCCCCCGGTGTTGTAGACTATGGTCGGGAAGAGTCCGCGGCTGTGCAGCGCCTCCACCAGCGCGGGGATGCTGTCGGCATAGTGCGAGGGGCTTACCAGTCCGACGATGTTCTCGGTTTGCGGCAGCAGCTGGGCTACGCGGTCGGCAATGGCGTCGACACCCACGTAGCGCGGGACGGGGTTGCCGCGGCTGATGGCGTGGTTCTGGCAGTAGAGGCACTGCAGGTTGCAGTGGGAGAAAAAGATGTTGCAGATGCCGCGCTGGCCGCTGATGGGGGGTTCCTCGCCTCGGTGGACGCAGATGGCGGCGGCCTCGGGCTCGGGGCCGGCAAGGCAGAAACCGCGCGAAGTGACACGGTCTACGGCACATTGTCGGGGGCAGTTGTTACATTTCATGTTGCAAAATTACTACTTTTTTTCTGCATTTTAACAAATAATTCAAAAAATATTCGTATCTTCGCAAACAACATTGAATATCAATTTAAATAATAATATCATGACAATTAAAGACTTAGAGCCAAAAGAACTGTGGGGTAATTTCTATAACCTCACTCGTTGCCCCCGTCCGTCGAAGCACGAAGAGGCTGTTCGCGACTACCTCGTAGGTTGGGCAAAAGAACGTAATATCGACTGTCGTGTCGACAAGGTCGGCAACATCATCATGAGCAAACCTGCTACCCCGGGCATGGAGAATGTATGCCCTGTGGTGCTGCAGGCTCACATGGACATGGTGCCTCAGGCCCGTGCCGGCAAGGTGCACGATTTCATGAAGGACCCCATCGAGACTAAGATTGTCGACGGTTGGGTGTATGCTTGCGACACCACCTTGGGAGCCGACGACGGCTTGGGTGTGGCTGCCGCCATGGCAGTGCTGGAGAGCAAGACCATCAAGCACGGCCCCATCGAGGCTCTTATCACCACCGACGAAGAGACCGGCATGACCGGTGCCTTCGGGTTGAAACGCGGTGAACTGAAGGGTAAATATCTGTTGAATCTCGACAGCGAGACCGAGGGCGAGCTGTATGTGGGTTGCGCCGGCGGCATCGACGCCACCATCACCATCCCCTACGCCACCGAGGCCGCTCCCAAAGATTATTGCGCTATGCGCTTGATTATCGGCGGTCTGAAGGGCGGTCACAGCGGTATGGAGATCAACACCGGACGTGCCAACGCCAACAAGTTGCTGTTCCGTCACATCCGTTGGGTTGCCGATTGCGGTATCCGCCTCATCAATGTCGACGGCGGCAATATGCGCAATGCCATCCCCCGCGACGCTATGATTACCTTTGCCATGCCCAAGGCTCATAAGGACTGCATTGTGGCAGAACTGGAGAAGGTGGCCGCTTGGGTGAAGAAGGAACTGGGCCGCGTGGAGCCTGACTTCTTCATGAAGCTGGAACCTGTTCGAATGTACCCCAAGGTCATGACCGAGGCCGATACCCAGAAGCTTATCAACACGGTGATGATCGCCCCCAACGGCGTCATCCGCATGAGCAAGGACATGGAAGGTTTGGTGGAGACTTCGCTCAACCTGGCCATCATGAACACCAATGGCAAGAACTTCACTATCAAAGCCCTGTTGCGCAGCTCGGTGGATTCGGCTAAAGAGGCTTTGGCCGAGCGTCTGGTTTGCCTGGCCGAGTTGGCCGGTGGCCGTTGCCAGCTGACGGGTGCCTATCCCGGCTGGAAACCCAACATGGAGAGCGGCCTGCTGAAGACCATGAAGCAGACCTATAAGAAACTCTATGGCAAGGAACCCGCCGTGGTGGCCATCCACGCCGGACTGGAGTGCGGCCTGCTGGGCGGCAAGTACCCCGACATGGAGATGATTTCCTTTGGCCCCACCCTCAACAGCCCCCACAGCCCCGACGAGCGCGCCAACATCGAGAGCAGCAAGAAGTTCTACGAGTACCTGCTGGCAGCCCTCGCCGCCATGCCCAAGGTGAAATAATTTCTGAGTAGTCTGATAATTCTGAGTAATCCGAATAATCCGTGTTATCTGAATAATCTGAATAATCCGATAATAATAAAACCTTTTATATGATAGCAAAAGAACTTTTAAATCCCCGCAGCATCGTCATCTGCGGTGCATCAAGCGATATTCACAAACCTGGTGGCAAGGCTTTGAAGAACCTGCTGGAGAGTAACTTCAGCGGTCCCGTCTACGCCGTCAACCCCAAGGAGACCGAGGTGCAGGGCATCAAGTGCTTTGCCAAGGTCGAGGATCTGCCTCAGGTGGACTGCGCTATCCTCTGCATTGCCGCCAAGTTCTGTGCCCAGACTGTCGATGTACTGACACAGCAGAAGGGCACCAAGGGCTTCATCATCGTGAGCGCCGGTTTCTCGGAGGAGAACGCCGAGGGCGCCGCCATCGAGAAGCACATCGTCGACAGCATCAACGCTGTGGGCGGCTCGTTGATTGGCCCCAACTGCACGGGATTCCTCAACACCAACTATAGCGGCTGTTTCGACACGCCTATCCCCAAGCTGGACCCCAAGGGTGTGGATTTCATCACCGGCAGCGGTGCCACGGCAGTGTTCATCAAGGAATACGGCATGACCAACGGTCTGAAGTTCAACAGCGTGTGGGCTGTAGGTAACAGCGCTCAGCTGGGCATCGAGGATGTGTTGGAACACCTCGACGAGACTTTCGACCCCGAGAAGTCGAGCCATGTCATCATGCTGTATATGGAAAAGGTCGGCGACCCGCAGCGCCTGCTCAAGCACAGCCGCAGCCTGATTAACAAGGGCTGCCATATTGCCGCCATCAAGAGCGGTGGCAGTGCCGCCGGTAGCCGTGCCGCTTCGAGCCACACGGGTGCTTTGGCCACCAACGACGCCGCCGTCGATGCCCTGTTCCGCAAGGCTGGTATCGTCCGTTGCCAGAACCGTCAGGAGCTGACCACCGTGTGCGGTGTGTTCATGTATCCCGAAATCAAGGGCAACCGCTGTGCCGTCATCACCCATGCCGGCGGCCCCGCCGTCATGCTCACCGACGTGCTGAGCAACAACGGCATCGAGGTGCCCAGCCTCAAAGAGCATCCCGCCAGCCCCGCCCTGCTGGAGAAACTGTTCGGTGGTTCATCGGTGGGCAACCCCATCGACTTCCTCGCCACGGGTACGGCAGAGCAGCTGGGTTATATCATCGACACCGTTGAGAACGAGTACACCGACATCGATTTCTCGGTGGTGATTTTCGGTTCCCCCGGACTCTTCTCCAACCGCGAGGTGTACGCCCTGCTCAACGAGAAGATGAAGACCTGCAAGAAGCCCATCTTCCCCGTGCTGCCTTCCATCATCAATGTGAAGGACGAAATCCAGGAGTTTATTGATATGGGCAACATCAACTTCCCCGAGGAGTGTGTGCTGGGCAATGCCATCTGCAAAGTGTACAACACTCCCAAGCCTCAGCCCGAGAATGTGGAGCAGCCCGCCATCGACGTGGCCCGTATCCGCAAGACCGTGGAACGCTGCAAGAGCGGCTATATGGAGATTGCCGACTACAACGAGCTGCTGGATGCCGCTGGCATCAGCCGCAAGAAGAGCGTAGAGGTGTCGAAAGTGGAGGATGCCCTCGCCTTTGCCAAAGAGGTGGGATGCAGCAAGGATGTGCCACTGGTGATGAAGGTGGTGGGTCCCCTGCACAAGAGCGACGTGGGTGGTGTCACCCTCGGCGTGAAAGACCTCGCCACGGTAGAGAAGGAGTTCAACCGCCTTATCGTCATCCCCGAGACCTACGCTGTGGAGATGTACCCCATGCTCGACGGTACCGACGTGTATATCGGAGCCATCAAGGACCCGAAGTTCGGCCATCAGATATTCTTTGGCTTGGGTGGTATCTTCATCGAGGTGCTGAAGGACGTGCAGAGTGCTCTCGCCCCCATCAGTGCCGCAGAGGCCAAGGAAGCCCTCACCAAGCTGCGTGGCTATAAGATCCTGCAGGGAGTGCGTGGACAAGAGGCCGTGAATATCGACCTCTATGCCGACCAGATTGCCCGTGTCAGCGCACTGGTGCAGGCCGCTCCCGAGATTGCCGAGATGGACCTCAACCCCTTGCTGGGCAACCCGCGCTACGTCACCGCCGTGGATGCCCGCATCCGCTTAGAAAAGTAAGTGCAATTAAAAATAAACTTTTTCATGCCGGAGTGTCGTGAGACATTCCGGTTTTTTTTGTAAGAGAACGGGCAATCAGCCCGTAATCATAAGGAGTGTTCGGAATAATGTAATGTTCATCCCTTCCTAATGGAGGGGTAGGGGTGGGCATGGAGTCTTTATCCTTAGTTTTGAAGGAAAAAATCGATACCCTATGGTTGTTGTCGACATGTTGCTGGTCTTCGTATCTTAATCTTTTTGAGTCACTGCACTCACAAAAAACTATCTGATAGGGGTGAGGAAAGTGTGTTTTTAGGATACTTATTGTAGTGCTATCGGTGTGTTTTTGTGAGTGTTTTTTGGGGGATAAATGTATATTTGTTGATTGTAAGATTGTTCTAAGATAATGTTTTTAAATATAGAGCATACTTTTCCATTGCGTGAGAGAAAGGCAGCAGTTTTTAGAATTTGGAAAAGAATCACCCAGAATGATGAAAGAGCAAACAGCCCATTGTCAGCCGCCTTTGGTTGACTGATTTTATAGTTGTTTACCATAAATGCCTGTTTTATTACAGGTTGCTGAATTTTTCGAAGAACGACAGTAGGCGGTCTAAAACAGTCCTTTTCTTCTCCTCGCGGTTTACCTTGCCACCGAACAGGGGCATGGCGGGAAGTATATCGGCTATAGCTGTCCCCATGGTTTGCACATATCCATCTTCAAAAGCCCGTTCCATGTATTGGCGGGTCTTTTCTTCACGAAGGTTTTCCTCTTTTATTATGGTGTTCAGTTCGCGTTCTTTTTCCCCTGATACAAAGTTATTCCATGCCTCAAAGACATCTTCTTTCTCTTGTGCTGGAGTAGGGGTCATCTGTTCGAGGAAAGTCATGATTAAATCCTTTTTGTTGCGCAGGTCTGGACTGGAACCGATTGCCTTTTGTATTTTGGCGACGATGGTTTTGTCCTGGCAGTTGCCTTCATGGTATTTCCTTACTAAATCCAGAATATAGGGTATGTCGATTTGTATCTGTTTGACTAATTCCATCTCAAAGATGAGGTCGTCGGCAATGTCCTCTTTCTCGTTGGTGGGTTTTCTCAATTCCTCATGCAGGTCATTGTACCATGTCAGGTAATCCTGCATGTCGAAGGCAGAGACGATAATCTTATCTTCGGTGAATTCGTCAAAGGCGGAAAGCAGGTTCTGCATCTTCAGCACGCCACTGAAAAGTTTGACAAACTCTTTTTTCTGTTCCAGGGTCAAGTTCTGAGGATTGATGGGCAGTTGGTATTTCTCCAGTAACTCCTCAACAATCTCTTTGTAGCCGTGGACATGTTTCCCGTTGTCGTCGTTGTATCCGTAATAGTAGTCGGCAAAAGGACGCATCAGGATTACCCCAGCGGCATCCTTGTCGCCAAAGAGGGCGAAAGACTCGTTGGTGGCCTCTTCGAGGTTGCGGAAACAGACAATATTGCCACAGTCCTTGATGCTGTTTAGAATCCTGTTGGTGCGACTGTAGGCCTGTAACAGCCCGTGCAGTTTCAGGTTCTTGTCTACCCACAGTGTGTTGAGGGTTTTTGCATCAAAGCCAGTGAGGAACATACCCACTACAATAAGCAAGTCGACCTCGCGGTTCTTCATCCGCAACGACAGGTCTTTGTAGTAGTTTTGGAACTTCTCGCTGTCGGTGGAGTATTTGGTGCCGAACATGGCATTGTATTCTGCTATCGCCCTTTCCAGAAAATCGCGAGTAGAGGTGTCGAAGCCGTCAGTGTTGGCGGGGTCTTCGTTGGGTATGTTGCCCGTCTCATCCTCTTCTTCGTTAGCGGCGTAGGTAAAAATGGTTGCTACCCGTAGCCTTTCGCTTGAATTTTTATGCTCCTGCTGCTTTTTTATTTCGTTGTAATATTTGATGGCGGTGGGTATAGAGTCGACACACAGGATTGAGTTGAAGCCGCCCAAGAGGCTTTTACGTTTCTCTTCTTGCTTGCGGTTGTCTTTTGCTACTGCCTCCACGTTAGCGATGACGCTGTAGGTATAGCGTTGTCCTTGTTTAGTCTTTTGAGCGTAATGGTCTAGTATATAAGCCACGTTGTTGGTAATGCGTTGTGGTGCACTCAGTGCGGCCTCGGTCTCTATGCCCCACACCTTTTTGTCGTCAATTCCTTCTTTTGCCCGAATGGTTTGGATGTAGTCGACCTTGAATTGCAGCACATTTTTGTCGCGAATGGCATCGATGATGGTGTAGGTGTGGAGGGGTCTTGTGGCGTTGCCCTGCTCGTCGGGTTCCCCGCCGAAAGCCTGTGCTGTGGTCCGCAGGTTGGCATACTTGCCGTTTCCGGCATTCTTGGCGAAGATAGGAGTGCCGGTAAAGCCGAAGATATAGTATCTTTTAAAGTTCCGTGTGATGAGTTGGTGCATGTCGCCGAATTGGGAACGGTGGCACTCGTCGAAAATCATCACTACATTTTTGTCAGCACATTTGATTTCTTTGCCTTTCCGAAGCAGGGTGGAGAGTTTCTGGATGGTGGTGATGATGATTTTCTTATCCTCTGACGTGTTGTTGAGTTGTCCTTGCAGGATGGTGGAGGATGTGTTGCTGTTGGCACAGCCTTTCTCGAAGTTGTCGTACTCTTTCATGGTCTGGTAGTCGAGGTCTTTCCTGTCCACAACAAAGAGCACTTTTTCAATATTGGGAATGGCCGCTGCTAACTGGGCGGTTTTGAAGGAGGTAAGCGTTTTGCCACTGCCTGTAGTGTGCCAAATATAGCCTCCCGCGCGGGTGCTTCCCTGCCAGCGGTTGAGAGTGGCCTGCCGGATACGGAGGAGAATCTTTTCGGTGGCAGCAATCTGGTAGGGACGCATGACGAGGAGGTTCTTGTCGACAGTGAAGACGCAGTAGCGTGTCAAGACACGCAATAGGGTGGATTTAGTAAGGAAAGTGCGGGTGAAATCGCGCAGGTCGGTGATGGTGTTGTTTTCTGCATCTGCCCAGTAGGAAGTGAACTCGAAACTTTGCGACTGGGTTTTGATTCGCTTTCTCTGTTTGGTTGCCGCCGCTACATGGGCAAAGCGTGTGGTGTTGCTGTAGTATTTGCTTTGGGTTCCGTTGGAGATGATGAAAATCTGTATGTAGTCATATAGGCCGCATCCCGACCAGAAAGACTCCCTTTCATAGCGGTTAATCTGGTTGAAAGCCTCTTTGAGCGGCACGCCGCGTCGTTTCAACTCGCAGTGCACGAGAGGGAGTCCATTCACCAGAATGGTCACGTCATAGCGGTTGCCTCGTGTCCCTCCTTCCGGCACGTACTGGTTCAGCACTTGCAGGTGGTTGTTGTGGATGTCGCGTTTATCAATGAGCTTGATGTTTTGAGTCATGCCGTTGTCGCGTATGATGTCCACAATCTCTTTTTGCTGGATGCGCTCGGTTTTGTCCTCGATAGACATTTGAGGCGAGGCGATATGTTTTACCAAGAGTTGTTGCCATTCGGAGTCGGAGAGGTTGAGACTGTTCAGTCTTTCCAGTTGATTCTTCAGGTTTTTGAGTAGTTCATCCTCGGAGGTGATATTCACATATTCGTATCCCTGTTTTGTGAGTTGGCTGATGAGTTCCCGCTCTAATTCGGCCTCACTCTGGTAACCCCGTTCCTCACGAGGCAACGCGTCGTAATGCGCCATCACGGTGACGTTCTCTTGCTCTGCTATAACGTTGAATTGCTGCATGGAGGCTTATTAATTATGAAATAAAGATATAATACCTATCAAAGTACCAATTAAACTAATTAGTATACCTGCAATAGTCCAAATATGTTTTTTCCTTTTCTCTTCTTCTATCGCAGTTATTATAGAATCTAATCTCTTTTGAAGTTTATCCTCGTATTCTTTTGTAGAATTTATTTTATTCTCAAATTCTAATAATTTATTTTGTTTTGCTTCCTCTGTTTTTATTATTTCATTCTTAAGTTCTAATATTCTTTTTTGTTTTGCTTCCTCTGTTTTTATTATTTCAATTAATCTTTTTTTTCTTTCATCTTCCTCTTTTTTTATTTTTTCCAATTCCTGTTTGGCTTGATTCACATTAGTTATTCTTGCTCCAATTTCATATTTTAATTCTTCCAATTCTGAATTTTTTACTTTTAATTCTGTTGAGATTTTTTCTAATGTTGCTTGTTTTTCTTCCAGTATATTTTGATTCTCTTTCAGTGCATTGCCTATTTCTTCTATTCTTTCTTTTCCCACATTTTTTTTCTTTACCCATGAAACAAAATCATTCCAATAATTATTTAATTCTGAATCTAATGAGCTATCAATATAAGGATTATGTAACATGTGTTGAATGTTAAAAGGTTAATAATTTGTTTCGGTAATATTCGTATTGTTTTTCGCGGAGGGTTAGTTGTTGTTCTAAGTTGGCGATTGAGGTTTCGAATTGATTGAGTATTGCAACAATTTGTTTTTGTTTAGAAAATGTTGGAATAGGGATTTGTAGTTCTTTAACAATAGACCAATGTCTACTATAACCTCTTGATGGAATATCAGTGCTTTTGATGACATGAAAAAGATAGTGTGGTAGTATGATGTTCCTATTAGACACTAATATTTTAAGTCCATCAGCCCCTTGTGCAAATTGACCATAGTAGTATTTAACAATCCTTGTATGGTCACCAAAAAGAACATATTCATTTTCTGGTAATAGTGCTGATTCATCATCAGAATATCCGACAATATGAGATTGTCCTTGGTCAATAATTGGGTACTTACCTTTTTGTTGATACAATTTCGTACCTAATTTCCTAGGAGGACTTGTGGTTTTGCACACTTCACCAATAGAACAATATTCTGCATTGGGGAGGGAAGCGGGGTTTAGTAGGTGGTTACGGTAGTATTCGTATTGTTTGTGGCGGAGGAATAGTTGCTTTTTTACATTCTCTATTCCTGCTGTGAAGGTGTCTAATATTCTTACTATCCTTTCCTGCTCTTCTATTGGAGGAATGGGGATTTTAAATTTGGCAATATTTTTGCCATGGACGTGAGGAACACCAGCTCCCTTTTGTGTGGCAATAATTCTTTGCTGATTTAGTTTGAGCCAATGGTAGAGATATTTTAAAATGAAGCTTTTTTTTGTGGGCTCCACTGTAAATGCATCAGAAACAAAAATTGGCTGATTCCAATATGAAACATATCCTGCATAAGCACCAGAACCAGCCACTGTGATAGATTCTCCAGTTCTATTAGCTTCATTATGGTAATATGAAGGTGTCTGCCCTCCAGCGACTACTGGGATGTTCCCGGCTTGGGCTTGTTTTGCAGTAATAGTCTTCCCCCTTTTAAACACACACACTTCTCCAAGTTCTTTCCACTCTACCATATCACGCTTCTCCTATCTCTTTGATAATGCTGTCAATCTTTCCCCAAAGGATTTCTCCTTCGGATACGAGATTGGAAAGCTCTTCGTTGACTTCATCGATGTTGATAAACTCGCGCGTGTCTTCCTGCTCTACATAGGAGGAGACGGAGAGGTTGGCCTCGTTGTCGAGGATGTCACTAATGGACACCAACCGCGAGAAGTAGGGTTCTTCAGTGCGGTTGGCAAAGACTTCAAAGATGTGGTCTTGGTTCTGCGGTGAGAGTTTGTTTTTGTTGCCGTTTTTTACAAACTCTTTGGAGGCATCGATGAAGAGGATGCGGTTGTCAGGGCGTGTGCCACGGCGCAACACGATGATGCAGGTGGCTATGCCCACCCCGAAAAAGAGATTGGCAGGCAGTTGGATGATGGTGTCGATATAGTTGTTTTCAACCAACCAATGGCGTATGCTCTTTTCTTTGCCGCTACGGTAGAGTACTCCTGGGAACTCGACAATGGCAGCGGTGCCGCCTTCGTTGAGAGAGGCAAGTGCATGGAGGACGAAGGCGAGGTCGCTGGCACTGTCGGGAGCCAGAACGCCGGGACCTGCATAGCGGTCGTCGTTAATCAAGAGTGGATTGGAGGAACCTTCCCATTTCTGGCTGTAGGGGGGATTGCTGACCACGGCATCAAAGGGTTCGAGGTGGCGGTGCTTGGGAGTGATGAGTGTGTCGCCTTGCTGGATGTCGAAATTGTCGAAATTGATATTGTGCAGGAACATGTTGATTCGGCAGAGGTTGTAGGTGGTGGGGTTGATTTCCTGCCCATAGTATTTCAGTGCGGGGTTGTCACGCCCTATGGTCTTTTTGAATTTCAGCAGCAAAGAACCTGAGCCACAGGCGGGGTCGTAGACACTGTTGACTTTGCGTAGAGGAACCGCTGCCAATCGTGCGAGCAGTTCGGATACCTCTTGAGGGGTGAAGTGTTGTCCGCCGCTCTTGCCGGCATTGGAGGCGTACATGTGCATAAGGAATTCGTATGCATCGCCAAAGGCATCAATGCGGTTCTCTTGAAACTCTTCGCCCAAGTTCATATCTCGCACGGTGGTGAGGACTTTGGCGATAAGGCGGTTTCGACTTTTTACGTCGGTGCCCAGAAGTGCATTGTCGACAATGAAGTCGGAGAAGAGTCCTTTCATATCCTCCTCGGAATCAGTGCCGAGAGCAGAACCCTCAATGGCTTTGAAGATGTTGGAGAGGGTCATGTTCAGATTTTCGTCATCTTTGCAGTGTTTACAGACATTTACAAAAAGCTGGGAGGGGAGGATGAAGAAGCCTTTTTCCTCGACCATCTGTCGGCGTGCAGGCTCAGCGTCTTCGTCGCTCATGGCGGCATAGTCAAAACCTTTTATTCCTGCTTTGCTTTGTAGGTCGTTGATGTAGTCGGTGAGATTTTCGGAGATGAACCTATAGAAGAGAGATCCTAACACGTAAGCCTTGAATTCCCATCCGCCGATGGCACCGCGTAGGTCCTCGGCGATTTTCCAGATGGTACGTTGCAGCTCCTCGCGCTGTTGAGTGGTGGCAGCATGTGTCATGTTCATGTAGGTTTGTGCCAAGCCGAGTTCCCAGAGGATGGCGGTTGCACTACATAAAGAAAGCATAGAACTCGTGTTGACAGCCCTATCACATAGAGGTTTTGCCCGACCTTTACCAAATAGAAACTGTTGAACCTTATCCTATGCTTACCGTTATGCGGAAGGATAAGACCCAACAGCATACAGAATAAGCAAAAGGCATTAGTACTTGAGTCCTTTTGGTAAATATGAATTTGGGCAAATTCCTATGTGTGGACTAATACAAATGCTTTCGTTGCATCGGATTGACTTTTCTCGTGTCAATCTGAGTGCAAATATACACATTTTTCTTGACACTACGCCACTTTTCGTAAAGATTTATTGTAATGAATAGAGAAACAGATGGTTATTTTTCTTTGCTACTTTGTGTGGCGTGGATGTTTTAATACTATCTTTGCATGGTATAATGTTTTTTTCGGTTTCTGGGTTTTGGTTGGGGCAGCTTGGCCGGAGAGGGTGGGGTGGGAGCAAAAAAAAGATATGTTCAATATGAGGGGGATGGGTGTGGTGTGGGATGATAGTGGCGGAGTGGGGCAGGTTGGTGTCTGGGGATGAAAAAATGTTCGTATCTTTGCAGCCGAATTTAGAGTGATATTCGGTTGTTTTTTGAGGTTGCCCATCCTGGCACTTCGTTTTGTTCTCCGCTTCGCTATCGAATGTTCACAGGACATTCTTCACCCCTCCTTATGGTGGGGACGTCTGCCGTGGGTTGTTAATCTTAAAATAGGGTGCAGCGGCTAACAATGGCTTTGCTTGCTTCCCTTTACATGAATTATTCTGAGAGTTCTTTGACTTATTGAGGTTTGGTTTAATTATGGGTAGGGTGCCTGCACTCCAAAGGATTCGTTGTCTTATATTAAGGGAGGTTTTATAAATGCTATATAGATGTCGCGTCCCTTCTGGACGCAGTTCTCGGATGTCTGAATGTCACGGCACTGCGACTTCGGCATGTGCCGTGTTATTTATAAGCTCACCTCTACGAGGTGATTTGTAGAAGTCCCATAAAAAAAGAGGGTGTCGTGGGGACATCCTCTTATGGTGTTGCGATATAGGGTTGGGCTCAGTCGTCGACGTGGGTGACGCGGCCTTGGAGGTCGAACTGGATTTCCAGGCCATTGGTGAGCTTGACTTCGTAGCCGCCACGCATCTTCTCACAGTCGATGATGAGCTGCTTGGGGTAACGTCCCACTATATAGCGGGTGATGTAGCCGGGCACCAGGGTGACGGGCAGTCCGTCGGTGCATTTCATCTCTTTCCAGATGCCTTTGGAGTCGAACTCGATGATGGTGCCATCGCTGAGGAGCACTTCGTATTCTTTGCCATCGATATAGGCTTGGTCGATTACACAGGAGGGCCAATGTTTCTGTATCAGCTCGATGGCTGGCTTGGGAAGGCTTTCGGGATCGATGATCCTTTTGCGATTGGCGGCATAGGCGGCACTGCCCATGAGTATGAGTGCCATTAATACGAGGAGGATTTTTTTCATTGTCTTGAATTATTTTTGGTTTCTGAATGATTATTTGCAGAAGGTTAAGGGCATGGGGGTGCTTTGTCCGGCAGGCATTCCGTTGAGGAACACTTGACGGAGGCGGGTGTGGAGGGTCTGCCCTTCGAGGGGACTCCAGCCGCATTTGTAGAGGAGGCTTTGTCGAGTGATGAGGGTGTCGCCGGGTTCGAGGATGGCGAGGTCGGCAAAGTAACCGGGACGGATGAATCCACGGTTCTGGATGCCAAAGAGGAGTGCGGGGTTGTGGCACATCTTGGTTACCAGAAGGGGCATCCATTCCTGAAGCACTTCGTTGTGGTCGTCGCGCTGGCAGGCGGCGGGGTTGAAGAGGCCTTCCATCATCATCTGCAAGGAGTGCTGGATGCTGGGGATGCCTCCCGGGGCAGTGAAGTAGGGGAGACTTTTCTCGGCAAGGGTATGGGGTGCATGGTCGGTGGCGATGGTGTCGATAAGGCCGTCGACGAGTCCTGTCCACAAGGCCAGACGGTCGTCGTTGGTCTTGATGGCGGGGTTGCATTTGATTTTGTTGCCCAATTCGGCATAGTCGCGGTCATCGAACCAGAGATGGTTGGGTGTTACCTCGGCGGTGATGTTCTTTTCCTCGAGGTTTTTATTGCTGAGGAGAGAGAGTTCGGTGGAGGTGCTGATATGTGCGACATGGAGACGGGTACCGTATTTGCGGGCACGCTCGACGGCTTTGTAGGTGGAGACAAAGCAGGCTTCGCGGTTGCGGATTTTGGGGTGCAGGTCGGCTTTCTCGCCTCCTTTGCCCTCGAACTCCATCTTGTAGTTGCGGAGGTTGGCTTGTATGATGCTTTCGTCTTCGCAGTGCGCCACTATCAGTTTACGGCTTTCGCCAAAGAGACGGTCGAGGGTGTCGGCTTTGTTGACGAGCATGTTGCCTGTGCTGCTGCCGAGGAAGAGTTTGACGGCGGCATAGCGGAGGGGGTCGATGGAGAGGAGTTGCTGGAGGTTGTCGTTGGTGGCACCCAGCATGAAGCCGTAGTTGACGGCACTCTTTTGGGCTGCGATGCGCTCTTTGGCTTCCAACTCGTCGAGGGAGGTGGTCTGCGGCTTGGTGTTGGGCATGTCGATGACGGAGGTGACTCCTCCGGCGAGGGCTGCACGGCTTTCGGTGGCGAAGTCGGCTTTGTCGGGGAATCCAGGGTCGCGGAAATGAACATGGGTGTCGATGACTCCGGGGAGGACATAGCATCCTTCGGCCGAGAAGGTTTGCGGTTTGCGCAAGGAGGTTGCATCCTCGACAAAACGACCGTCATGGATGAAGAGGTCGCGTTTGGAGAGGGTGCCTTCGTTGACGACAGTGCCGTTGGTGATGATGTAGTCCATTAGAATTTCTTCTTGGCACCCCATTGGCGGGCTGCCACATAGGCGTCGGCGGAGTTGTTGTAGATGGGTTTCACGACGAACTGGCCAGTGTGGTCGATGCAGCCCCAGCGGCCTTCTTCCTTGGCGGGAGCCACACGGTTGTTCCAAGTGTTGATGAAGGGCTTGGCGTCCTCGAGACGGGGTTGGATGACCCATTCACCCTCGAAGTTGACATAGCCCCAGTGGCCGGTGCCGGGTTCTTGGATAGGATAGAGCCAGTGTCCCAGTTCAGCCTCTTCGATGCCTTTCTGGTCATCGTCCCATTCCTTGCCGGCTTTGGCAGCCTCGGAAGAGAGGATGAACACGGGTTTGGAAAGGAGTCGGCCATCCTCGTGGATGCTTGCCCAGAGACCGTTTTCGCATTTTGCGGTGGCAAAGAGACCGGTGTCGTTGGGGAAACGGGAGACTTCGAGGAATGTGGGCTGGATGGCCCAGCTGCCGTCGGCTTTGACCCAACCCCAGAGGGCGGTGTCGGTGCGCATTTCGGGCAGTCGCCATCCGTCGATGTCGCGGCCATGCTCAATCTGGGAGAGAGCGTAGACGCAGTCTTCTTCGTTGGAGAAGATAAAGTCGCTGATGACATTGCCATTGCGGTCGATATTGCCCCAGCGGCCACCTTTAAGGGCTTGGGTGTAGATGTAGTTGTGCTCGCCGGGGAACTGGCGTATCATGGCGTATTGGGGTTGGACTACCCAGCGGCCAAGATAGTTGACGATGCCCCATTGGTTGACATTCTTGGGGTTGGTGACGGAGATGCGCCAGGTGTCGTAGTGACGGCCTACAATCCATTGATGTCCGGCTTCGGTGGCATCTTCCATGCTTTCGAAGATGTTGTTGATGATGAGGATGCCTTTGGCGTCGATGCAGCCCCAGCGGCCTTCAATTTTGACGGGGGCAAAGCTCATGGGGTCTTGGCCGTAGTATTTGCCGGCACCCTCGTACTGGGGTTCGTATTTCCATTGCCCATAGTAGTTGACAAAGCCCCATTGGTGGTCGGCAGGGTTCTCGGCGGGGTAGATCCATTTGCCGGGTTCTTCGGCGGTGTACCATTGGTCGCCAGCCTCCTGGGCTTCCTCCTGGGTGCGGAAGATGTTGCGGACAATCATGTTGCCGGATTCATCGATGCAGCCCCAGCGGCCATCGTATTTTACCACGGCGAATTTTCTGTCTTGATGTTGGAAAGCAAAGGCCACTTGGTAGCGAGGAGGTATCTGCCAGATGCCATTGCTGTTTTTGTAGCCATATTTCATGCCAATGTCGTCGAAGGCTAACGTTTGTGCCAATGCGTTGCCTGTCAGCATGAAAGCGACGGTTAGAATAAAGATGTATCGTTTCATATTCGTGTTATTTCAAAGTTGCAAAGATACATGTTTTTTTTTGAATAATAAAAAAATAAAACTGAATGGCTTGGAAACAGTGGGGATGATCGTGTTGACTGTTGACATGGCCTTGCAGTTTTTCCCTTTAGTATGCGCTGTCGTTGTATACTTGCAGGGGAAATGAAAAAACTGTCCGTGAGGAGTGTGACGGACAGGGTGTTTTTTGTTTTTTTTGACTTGGTGCTATTGTTGTGGGACAATGGCAAGGTAGGTAAGCGGTTCGGTGGGACTGTCGTTGATGAGGCTGTGGGAATGGCCTTTGGGACAATAATGGCACTGTCCCGGGGAGAGAAATTCCTCGCCATCGTCGTAGAGGCAGCGGGCTTTGCCGCTGAGGATATAAATCATCTCGCACGAGGTGTCGTGGCTGTGATAGCCGATGGTGCATCCCGGTTCAAGACAGCCTGAGGCAATCCTGTTTACTCCGTCGAAAAAAGTGCGGCTTTTGGTATCGCCTTCACCGCCCTTGAAATGGGGCTGGATGGATAACTCAATGTTGTTGAAATCAATAACCATGATATTGTTTGTTTTGTCGGGATACAAAGATACAACTTTTTTATGAAATACAGGGTTGTGTAATGCAAAAAAAGCAGGAAAAAAGGTGTAATATGATGTGGGAGACGCTTTTTCAATTGATAATGTAGGCGATTGATAGTTGTTTGGCGTGTTTTGTTGAGAATTGAAAATCAGTAAGAACGATTGTAATAAGGAAATAAATGCCAATCGAATGGGATTTTCTTTGTATCTTTGCACCTTGAATGGACAAGATGTTGTATATCATTGGCGGTTGCAACGGGGCAGGAAAGACCACTGCCTCGTTTACGGTTTTGCCTGATATACTTGACTGCCGCGAGTTTGTCAATGCTGATGAAATAGCCCGTGGTTTGTCGCCATTCAACCCTGCAAGTGTCTCGATAGAGGCAGGGAGGCTGATGATACAGCGTATTAATGAGTTGTTGAACCGTGATGCCACTTTTGCCATAGAGACAACGCTGGCAACCAAGTCGTATTTCAATTTGGTGCGTCAGGCTCAAAAGAGAGGGTACACGGTGATGTTGGTGTTCTTCTGGCTACGCAGTGCCGAATTGGCCTTGCATCGGGTGGCGGAAAGGGTCAGCGGAGGAGGTCATGACATTCCTGCTCCCACCACGCGAAGGAGATATGTGGCAGGGATAAACAATCTGTTTAAGATTTACATGCCGGAGGTGGACTGTTGGGTGATATACGACAACAGCGACACTCCTCGAATACAGATAGCACATGGTGGGAAGGATGTCCCCACCACTGTGCTCAACAATGAGTTATTCACTAAATTGAAGAGCCATGTCAGATAAGGATATTCTTGACTTTACGGAGAAATTGCAGCACGGCCTTGAATTGGCTGAAAGGCGAATGTTGGAAGAGAAGGCGCTGCACGGACAGGATATTGTGGTCTGTTCTGCCGACGGTGCCATAAAACGGGTTCCAGCCCGCAAAGCCATAGAATCACTTCCTTAATATTAATAGCGGGATGGCAAGCCCAGAAAAGGGATGATTGCGGTGTTTGTTGCATGACCTTTTATGGATTGACATACTTTTTGAACAGGTTTTGCGTTATGCGACCGTAACAATATAGCGATGATATTAATAGACGATAAAACCCCCAATCTGTTGGCAGCGGCAGCCTTGAATGGAAAAGAGCCGGTGCCTGTGCTTAAAGATGAGTTCGGGCAAACCATTTTAGCTCAGGACAGCATTACTCACACCGTGGCAGACAGTCTGAAGAATATGAATCTTTCTGACTTAAAGGGTGTGGTGACAGGTGAGAACACCATTCTCAGAGATGGTTTAAGAGCACTCACTGAGTTGACCGTGGGCTTTGTGCCTAAATTGCTTATTGCAATACTAATCCTATGGATTGGCATGAAGCTGACCAAGATGTTGAAGAAGTTCATTGTGCGGGCATTGGAGCGTCGCAATGCAGAACCTTCGTTGAAGTCGTTCCTGGGTTCGCTGGTGGATGTGTTGCTAAAGGCTATGATTATTATCATGGCCATGGATGTGGTGGGAATCAAAGCCACATCGTTCATAGCCCTGTTGGGTGCCATGGGGTTGGCCATAGGTATGGCCTTGCAGGGTACTCTGCAGAATTTTGCCGGTGGGGTTATTATTCTGCTAATGAAACCTTTTAAAGTGGGTGACTATATTGAGTGCGGTGAATATAAGGGCTATATTCAGGAAATCCGCATTTTCCATACTATGATGCGACCTTTTAACGGCCGCACCATCGTCATCCCCAATAGCGAGTTGTCGAATAAGAGTCTGATTAACCATACCAAGGAGGAGATAATCCGTCTTGATGTGGTGGCCAGTGTGGCTTATGGTTCGGATTTGGACAAGGTGAAGGAGGTGCTGATGGATGTTATCAATGACGAGCCTTTGATTTTGAACGAGCCCAAGCCCCCCACTGTGGCAGTAAGCAATCTGGCCGACAGCTCGGTGGATGTGTCGATGTGGATGTGGGTTAAGACCGAGGATTACTGGACTGTGTGGATGCGTATCAGGGAGAACATTTACAAGGCCTTCTACCGGAACGGTATCACTATTCCGTTCCCGCAGGTGGAGGTTCACATGAACCACGAGTGAAAAAACATGTAATAATAAAAGCGTTGTCATGATGAAAAAAGCAATTGTTATCGCGATTTTGAGTCTCTTGATGCCGAGTGTTGTGGCGGCTCAGGACACAGACAATATCAGCTTGTCCGATTCTGCTTATGCAAGTATAATAACATGCGGCGCAGGTGATGAGTTTTACACTACTTTTGGCCACAGTGCCATACGGATATGTGATTCGGCCATAGGACTCGATTTGGTGTACAATTACGGCACTTTCGATTTCGACATCCCTCATTTTTATTGGACTTTTTCTCTTGGAAAACTGAACTATTGTCTAAGTCGAAGCACTTTCGAAAGCTTCATGTGGGAGTATGGCTATGAAGGAAGAGCGGTGTGGGAGCAGAGACTTAAACTTACAAGTCAGGAGCTGAACAATCTTTTTGTGATGCTCGAGACCAACTATCTGCCGGAATACCGGTATTACATGTATGATTTTTTCCGCGACAACTGTGCCACACGGGTTCGGGATATGGTGAAGGATTGTCTTTGCCATCGCTCATTGAGTCAGGAGTGCACCTCCGACACGGCTCTTTCATACCGGAACATCCTTTATCGTTCGACAGAAGAGACACTCCTTTGGTGGCGGTTGGGGATAGATATGGCATTGGGCGCCCGTTGCGACAAGCGATGCAGCAATTATGAATATATGTTTTCACCGATGGAAATGATGCACCAGTTCGACACATTGACCGTGAGCGATACGCATCAACCCCTGGCAGAGCCGGCAGTGCTGCTGTTGTCCGAAACCAGAGCCCCCTTGAGCCGGAGCGTGTCGCCGGACATGTTGTTTTGGGTGCTGTTTATGGCCGTGTTGTGCCTTACCCTTTTCGAATGGCACAAAGGGTGGCGTATGTGTTGGTTGGACAGACCTATATTTATTATTGTATTCATCATTTCATTGCTGGCCATTTTCCTATGGTTCTTCACCAATCATTATTGCACAAAAGTCAACCTTAATATATTGTGGGCATCGCCGTTGTTCATCTATTTTGCCATACGATTGCGACGCAGCAACCGCTTCGTAATCTATCTGCAGTTGCTTATGCTTTTTGTGGCAATGGTGCTGACACTTGTCCAGCAGCCACAGCATCTGAATACAGCCATATTCCCCATCGCACTCATACTTGCCATCAGGCTCATCTCCAACCTGAGGCACCGCGCCGTGCCATCGACCCCCAATTAGTGTTGGCACTAATTTAATTAAGACTGTTTTTTTTACAGCCTTGAAGAGGCTGAATTTCAATAACACCGTACAAGCAATATACGGTGTCGCGACCGAATGGGAGCAACATCGTGTATTATACGGTGTCGCGACCGAATGGGAGCAATATCGTGTATTGCGCAGTGCGGTGATTATCAGCAACAAGATACCTGCATCCCTATCGGGACGCGACACGATAACAAAATAAATAGAACTTCCTTTAACACGAATTGCCATGTAATGGCCATAAATTCATGATAATTAATGGTAATTCGTTTTTTTTAAAGAGCATTACCATGAAATGATTTGTTTAAATTGCAGTTGAAAAGAAGTTAAAAACGGAATCCCAGATAAACGCGTAGCGTTGCATCGATGGTGGACAGGTGGAGGCCGTCGCGGAAACTGTCGCGGTAATCCATGCACGACCCAATGGCTCCCAAAACCCAATGACTGTCGATATTCCAAAAGAACGCCAAACGGAGCATCCCGCTCACTGCCCATCGCTGGCGTTGGTCGTTCGATTGAATTTCGTCGACTTTCTCAATAAAATAGTTGCGATAAGTCTCCGGCCATTGGCTGATATCCCCGTTGGGGCTAATCCTAATCTCCTTGACGTGCGACCATCTGAGCATGGGGAGAAACGAGGCGTGGAGCATCCATCTGCCGTCACCCCACACCCAGTTGTAGGCATACCCCACACCCAACGACAGACTGTGGGACAAGAGATGCATCGTGTCGGCACGGTAAGGCGAGATGTCGTCCAGCTGGAGGAAGAAATCGTGGTCGTAGCCCGTATAAGAGGCCAGATAGGAGAACCCTGCAATCACGCTGCCCGCGCTGCGCGTCTGCCATGCCGTCTGGCTCAGCGCCGAGCCGTAGGAGAATTTCTTGTTGTTAAACACATAGTAAGTGTTCAGTTCAAGCATAATCAATTCGGGACCTTGCAACGAGCGATACCTCTTCTGGTCGTCGGCCACCTTCCATGCCATCCTGCTGTGGAGTGAAGTATGGTAGTCCAGTTTCAATTCAAACCCCGCAACCCGACCGTACGACGACAAGTCGAAATAGAGGTCGGACTTATTGAACAGCCGCGGGCCGAAGCCCAAGCCCCAGCCGCGGTAATAAACACCGATGGCGGCCTTGCTCGAGAAACCGGTAGTGTTGTAGATGCTGAGATAATCGTTGGCAACAATGTTGGGTAGATGCATGGCCTGATAGGTGAGAGACATTTTGCTGTAAGCCTTCACCATCCAGGGGTGACCTTTGGGGTAGGAGACATAGCCCGAATCGAACCCGCTGGTTTGCGCTTTTTCGCGCCAACGGCTGAACCATTGCCACGTGGATGTGAAAAAATTGCGGTGGCCCGAAGAGTCGATTTGTTGTGGGGTAATAGATAGACTATCCCTTTGAGCAGTTGCATAGAATGGGACTATCAACGTGGTAATCAGCAATATTATGGCGATTGTCTTTTTCATTTCAAGGTGCAAAAATACATTTTTTTTCTTGTTTAAGGCAATTCATACTTCACATTCCATAAAAAAAGTGTATCTTTGCATTTTGAAAAATAGTTGTAAAAACGTGTGAAACATGTGAAAAAGTGAATATGTTAACCATTGGAAACGGAAGTCCAATTTGCATGAGCGATGAGGTTTCCTCCATTCCATAGCACATGTCACCTTTCGCACCATTACACAATTCACAATAGTAGGTAAAATATGAAACATCAAATTCTGTTCATTACAGCCGTGCTGTCCTTGATGGCAATACCTGCCTCCGCTCAGCACAAGACCGTTTTGTACGACAGTACCTCTGTCGTTATGGAGGAATCGGGTCTCAGCCACGTCATCAACCACCAACGCATCCGTGCCAACGATTACGATGCCTGTCGCGACCTTGCCACCATTAAGTTGGATTACGACCCCCTGTCGGCATACGTCGAGTTCCGTCAGGTGTTGCTCCATCATGCCGATGGCTCCACCGAAGATGTGTTGCTCCGGGTGTACGACTATGTGGCTCCGGCACGCCTTATCTATTGGGGCGCAAGTCAGAAAATGGTACAGGTGGGTCATCTCGACCCCGGCGATGAAGTGGAATTCACTACTTATCGCAAAGGGTTCACCTATGCGCTGCTTGCCGAGGACAACGACGACAAATACATTCCTCCCATGCGTGGACATTTCTATGATATTGTCCCCTTCTGGAGCGAAGATAATGTGAACAAGAAAGTTTACCAAGTCAGTGTCCTCACCTCCAAGAATCTCCGTTTCGAACTCTACAACTGCATGGCCGACGGCAAATGTACTGTCCAAATAGACAGTACCATTGATGGTGACCGCACCGTGTATTCGTTCACCAAAAATAATATCACCCCCCTCAAGCGTGAGCAGCGTGCACTTGCCAACAACGACATTCAGTGTAAGCTGCTACTCAGCACCAGCCCCGATTGGCAGGCCAAATCCATCTGGTTCTATGGCGTAAACGAAGACTATGGCAGCTTTGTCCCCACTCCCGAGGTGCAGCAGAAAGTCAACCAACTCCTTCTCCCTGCCAAAAACGAACATGACAGTATCGCCATTTTGACCCACTGGGTTGCGGACAACATCCGTTATGCCGGCATCAGCATGGGGTCTGGCGAAGGATACACGCTCCATAATGCACAGATGAATTTCACTGACCGCTGCGGGGTGTGCAAAGACAAGGCAGGAATGCTCATCGCCATGCTTCGTGCGGCAGGCTTCAAGGCCTATGCCGCCATGACCATGGCACACGAGCGTATCGACCGCATCCCCGCCGACCAGTTCAACCATAGCGTGTGTGCTGTCCAGCATCGCGACGGCACTTACGAAATGCTCGACCCCACCTGGGTGCCCAATGTGCGTGAATTATGGTCAAGCGCCGAACAACAACAGGGCTACCTTATGGGTCTGCCCGAAGGTGCCGACTTGATGTACACTCCCGTCTCAGCTCCCGAAAACCACTATGTGCGCATCAATGCCAATACCACCATCGGCAAAGACGGCGGTTTGACAGGCACCATTACCATTACCGCCGAGGGGCAGAGCGACAATGCTGTCCGCGGTGTCTACAGCGCCCGCGTTGCCGAATGGAAACGCAATCTTGAGTGTGAATTGCTGAGGATTGCCCCGGGGGCTTATATCTCCAAAATCACCCACACCGACAACGACCAATACCTGCGCCAGCCTGTCTCGATCACATACGTCTTCACAATCCCCGGATTTGCCACTGTCGACAAGAACACCCTTATCTTCACTCCGCTCTCTGCCCGTAATTTCTTCAGCCGAGCCATGAGCCATCTCCGTTTCGATACAACCCCCGAAACCCGCACGCAACCCTTTGCCGACGCCTGTTCGCGCCTTATCGAAATAAAAGAGACCATCACTCTCCCCGACGAATACAAGCAGCTCCATTTCCCATTCATCAACGGTGTAGCCAACCCCGCCGCCAGTTTTGGCTGTCAGTATTGGATGGAAGGCAACAAACTTACCTTTGCCGAGAGTGCCCTTTTGGGTAAAAGAGTATACGATGCTTCGGATTGGGTGCCGTTCCGTCAGACTGTCGCCAACCAGAACAAACTGGCTCAAACCCCTGTTATCTTGACAAAATAACGCAGAACGAGAGAATCATTTGGATATTCCGTTATCAATATTCAATCCCTGTTTTATAATTTCAATCAAAATATATCATGAAAAAGACATTCCTTACAATAATAATCCTGCTTGCTGCAGCCCCGGTATTTGCTCAAACTAACCATCCCGATGCCGAGTACAACCTCATCCGCCGCAGTTACAAAACCAACAGCGACGGGTCGATGGACATCCGTTTCCGCAAAGAATTAGTGCTCTTGCGCAACCGAGCCATCACTGCTTACGCCGACAAAGGCGAAACCTTCATCACCTACAACCCCGATTTCGAAACCCTCACCATCAATGAGAGCTACACCATCCGTCCAGATGGCACGCGCGTGAACACTCCTGAGAATGCTTTTGTTCTCCAACTTCCCTCGGAGTGTGTAAACTGTGGACGACTCAACAACATACGCGAAATGGCAATTGTCCACACCGCTCTTGAATACAATTGTACCATAGTCCTCGACTACACCTTGCATCGCAATGCCACCTTCCTGGCCGAGCGTTTCAACCTTAACCAAGACTGTCCCGTCAAGAGTTATGAGATTCGCTATGCCGATGGCCATACTCAAGTCCTCAACAATCTTCCTCAAACCGTCAACGACCCCTATATGCCTGCCAAGAAGGGATTTGACATTGAATTCCAACTTGGCGAAAAACCCGTATATACTGCACAGACCACTCTTCCCGCAGCCGTGACCCTTCTCAACTCACTGCGCAAAGACAATGCAAAAGACTATGTCGCCGCCATCCGCGACTGGGTGGTGGACTATGTAACCCTCAACCCTGTCGACCCGGCACGAGTCAACTATGCCATGGCCGCTCCTGCAACAGTGTTTGCCGACAACTGCGGCACTGTGATTGACAAAACAGGCTTGCTTGCCGCCCTCCTCAATCAAGCTGGTTTCCGCGCCACCATTGTCGACAACAGTATCAGTGTGTTCGGTGACAAGCCGCTCGAAGTGGAAGTTACCATCGAAGGCAACAAATACCGTCTCACCGCCACACACAAAACCCCTCTCCTCACTGAAACCGAGAAGGCCGATGCTGCCGCTGTTGCCGCCGCTCCCGTCTATGTCGACCGTCATCTCGACTGGGCTCCCGACACCATTGTCGACAACTACGTCAGGATTTCGCTGCCCAACGAACACAGCAACCTTAATATCGACCCCGCCAAACTCAATCCCTCCCGCACAAGCGATGTCCAGGCCGGTGCCGTAAGCGAGTTCTACCATTACACTCTTGACCTCCCCAAAGGTGCAAAACTGATAGGAGGTGATATCAACATTGAATATAACCGTACCGTTGGAAGCATCAGTATTATTGTCAAACAGAAAGGCCGTCGCCTCCTTGTCACCCGCAGCCTGCGGTTGCGCAAAGCCGTTGTCACTCGTACCGAGTATGCCGATTTCCGACAGCTGATGATTGACTGGAACAGCCACCGTCAACTCTATTTCAGTCTCTAATATTTCCTAACTTTGCAAAGCGCTCCACTTATCAATTTTGTTTTACGTTCCTTCGCTAAATATACCTTACTTCTCCCATATTTCTCCCATCGCAGATGGGAGAAATATGGGAGAAATAACCTTGAAGAAAGGGTGAAGGAGCGAAGTTGGAGTCTGAAAAATGAAATCAGGGATTCGAAATACATTGTTCAGAACGGTTGTAGACTCTCCACTTGGCGCTATCGCTTTGGAAAGTGACGGTCAGTTGTTGACCGGTCTTTGTTTCGACACCTCCTTACAAGGAGTTGAATCGGGATGTGTCGAAGGTGTTTCGCTCCCGATATTTGATATGACTCGTAGATGGATTGACATCTATTTTAGTGGTTGTAACCCTGATTTTACACCCCCTTTTGCCATGCGGGGGACGGAGTTTAGCATGGCCGTGTGGAGAAAGTTGATTGAAATACCATACGGGCAGACGGTCACCTATGGTGAGTTGGCCCGGAAGGTGGGATGCCGTTCGGCTCAGGCTGTAGGAAGGGCAGTAGGGCAGAACAAGATACTGCTGGTTGTTCCCTGTCATCGAGTGATAGGGGCAAACGGTATGCTTACAGGCTACTCAGGTGGCCTGGAGCGCAAGCGTCGCTTGTTGGACTTGGAGAATTGTTAGTTATTTGTTTGCCACTTGCAGGAAACGGTCGTGGCAGTGGGCATCGCAGAAGAGGTAGCCACTGTCGGCGACAAGGGATAGGATTTTCTTGCGAGTCTGGACAGCCGTTGCGGGGTCGTTGTCGTAGCGGGCGCAGAACTCGGGATGTTGCAGCTGGAGGTCTTGGGCATGGATGATGTCACCGGCAATGAGGCACCCGTCGACGAGGTAGGTGGTGTGGCCGGGAGTGTGGCCAGGGGCTGGAATAGTCTGCACTAAACCATCGATGATGGTGTCGCCGTCGGCAAAGGTCTTGATGCGGTTCTTATAAGCCGTCTGCACCTGTTTCCACCCCTCATTTTGCTTAGCCATGGGTCCTTGGTCACTCCATGCATCGAATTCTTTCTCCGATAGGTAGAGCGTGGTATTGGGGAATGTGGCTTTGCCATTGGTGAGCAACCCGCCGATATGGTCGAAATGGAGATGGGTGAGGCAGATGGCGTCGATTTCGGCAGGGTCTTTCAAATAGTTCATGAGGGTGCCGCCCGCTTGGGTGCCGAGTCCGGCATCGAAGAGGATATGGTGCTGCTGGTTTTCAAACATAAAGACATTGATGGCGGACTTAGAGCTGCCTTCAGGAAGAAGAACATGGAGCAGGCTGTCGTTGTACGAGCCTGTAAAGAGGTCAATGGACATCTCGTTGGCGCGGTCTTGGAAGGCGATGATTACATCGCCGCAGTTTTCGACACGGTAAACGGATATACCCTCTTGGTTTTCGACCCTGTCAATTTGGTTGGTGAAGACCAATTCTGGGGATTGGGTTTCAGGCTCTTTCTGGCTGTTGTTTGTGCCGCAGGCGGCGCAGAGCAGCGACAGGATTGCGGCAGAGGCTTTGATGATTGATTTTTTCATTGTGTTTGGGGTATTGGGTTTTATGTTTTTTGTTTTTGAGGGTGGATTTGATAGGGTTTTGGATTATTTTCTTCTGGTGGACTTTTGCTTTTTTCTTTCATTGGCGGTTTTCTGCCCTGCAGGGGTCATTAGGCCGCGTTGCTCGAGGTCTTTGATGCGGGCAAGGTTTCGTTCCGTCCAGTGGCTGTTCACGCGGCGTGGTGAGATACGTTGCGCCAGCCGTCCATCTGGCATACGTTTGACCGTGGAGTCAATCCATCCAAAGCATAGCGCCTCCTCGACAACGGCGAGGTAAGGCAGCGCGTTGGGCATAGGAGTTTTGCCCCGATAGGTAGCCACCCAGCAGTGATGTGTAGTAGAGTGGTTTTCCTCAAACCACCACCGCAGCTGTTCTCGGTCGTTGTATTCCAAAAGGTTGTCAATGTCCATTACTGGCGGTATTCAATTTCAAAACATGTTGCAAAGATACAACTTTTTGCCGATACGAGTAAGATTTTTTACTTATTTGAGAAAAAAGTCGTATCTTTGCAATCGCTTACATGAGTAAAGTAAGCGGTAAGCAAGAAAAGCATTGTAAATTGTCCTTACTTGTAAAATCGCCAAATTCAAGCTGGAGGATGAACATTTATGCTTTCGCTTGGTGTGTATGCAATAGGTTCACGCCTAAGGCATATAATCAGGCGTGAGATATGTTCCCCAGCGATTCGTTCCAGCAAAGGCGTTTGGCGATGCCTACAAGTAGACGGACATGAGCACATAACCTCATGCCTTTTCTTATTGTTTAAGTTTAATATTCCGTTGGAGGGTCGGATTGGAGGATTTAAAATGAATTTAATAGATTCAGCAATTCAACAAACCAAACTAAACAAAGAGAAATATAGTGAACCACATGAAAAATATGTGGATACAACCTATATTGCAATCCAAGAAGATAATCATGTTGTTTGCTCGATAAACCCTATTGTCTTGGAGAACGCCAAGCTGTGTATTCTGGTACATAGACGTTCTAAATTGGCTGAAACAAATTACTATGATTGGTTTGATGTGGAATATATTAATGAGTACGGTGAAGTATATGAAGAAAGCATTGACAAAGATTTCAGTATATATGTACGGCATCGTGAGACTTATAGAAACCAAGTCTTACACTTAGTGTCATCCGATGGCGTCGATTACGATTGTTGTCCGTTATGGAATAATACGGCAAGCATACGAGATAACCTCCAGTCAGTCTGGAATCTTTATGATGAATTGAAAAAAGCAGAAACACAGAAGGAAAGAGCAACAATAGTTCGATTGTATAAAAATGACGAAAAGATATTCCAACAGAAAAAAGAAATAGCCAACTTTTCGTATGCAAATGCATTATTGGAGAAGGAAAGGGACATGTACAAAGGGCTGCTTGATGACATAAAAGAACTGCTCCTCAAATAAGATAATGTGCACAGAAAGTATTTGTATAACAATTAAACAATCATAATTATGAAAAAAGTAATACTACTTTTGACCACACTTCTAGCTATAGGGCAAAACGCTTTAGCTTACGATTTTAGTTATACCTATCAAGGCCAAACACTATACTACAATATTATAAGCGGCAACGCTCAAGTGACGAAGCAGAGCGTTTATGTTGAATATAATTATTCGTCGCTTAGTGGGAATGTCAGTATTCCCGCATCCGTAACCTACGGCGGAACAACCTACTCAGTAACCAGTATTGATCATCGTACCTTTGAGGACTGCGATGGGATAACATCCGTGACTATTCCCAACACGATAACTCAAATTGGCAACCTTGCCTTCGGCTTCTGCTCTGGCCTAACATCTGTATCATTCAATGCTGACAGTTGCACGAATGCTGGGTATGATAACGGGATCTATCATAATTCGGCATTCTACGATTGTCCCAATATCACTTCTTTCTCTTTTGGTAACAATGTTAAGGTGATACCATCAGTTCTATGCTATGGCTTATCTGGCATTACATCAGTGACGATTCCTAATTCTGTTGTAAGAATTGGACAAGATGCATTCAAAAACTGCAGCGGTCTAATAAATGTAGATTTCAACGCCGACAGTTGCACCTACGCTGGGAGTACCGGCTCCAACTACTTCATTGCGGCGTTCATAAATTGCCCCAATATTACTTCTTTTAATTTCGGCAACAATGTCAAGGCAATACCAGAAAATCTATGCTATGGTCTGTCTGGGTTGGCCTCTATAACCATACCCAGAGCTGTTACATCCATCGGATATCATGCTTTTTATGGTTGCAGCGGCTTGGTATCAGTGACATTTAATGCTGACAGTTGTAATTTGTTAAGTTCTTTTTATTGTGCGCCCACATTCGTTAATTGCCCAAACCTCACTTCGTTTACATTTGGCAACAATGTTAAAGTGATTCCAGGAAATCTTTGTATGAATCTATCCAGCCTGACATCCGTCAATATACCAGACTCTGTCATTTCCATTGGCGCATATGCATTCTATAATTGCAGTGGTATGACTTCGGTGACCATAGGTAATGGTGTGACCGTAATCAGTGCATATGCATTCTATAATTGCAGTGGTATGACTTCGGTGACCATTCCCAACTCCGTTACCTCCATCGGCAACTATGCCTTCTCCGGCTGCAGCGGCCTGACCTCCATCACATGCAATGCTGTTATTCCACCCACAGTGGCCAATGCAAATGCCTTCTACAATGTATCCCGCAGCATACCGTTACGTGTACCTATAGCATCGGTCAGCAGCTACCAGTCAGCCTCTGTTTGGAATGAATTCACCAACTGTATAGGTATTGGTGGATATATCATAACCGCCACAAGTGCCAATCCTACGATGGGCACAGTGAGTGGTGGCGGCAGATATGCTACCGGTGCCACGGCCACGCTGACGGCCACACCCAACATGGGCTACCATTTCGTGCAATGGCAAGACGGGAACACGCAGAACCCGCGTACCATCACCGTGACAGGCGACGCTACCTATACGGCCACTTTTGCTGCCGACGCAGCGCCCGCCACGGTGACAGCAACGATTAGCCAAATTGCAGCCACCAGCGCATACGCCGAAATTGTTATGGGGCAACAGACTTCGTACTTTTACCTTATCTACGCTCCGCAGTCGGTATTCACCCAGAACGGACTGACTACCGACGAGGCAATTATCAGTTATATCAATCAGCATTATGGCTCATCGGACAGAAACTATAGCAATGTGTCGGGATACATGAACGACCTGACACCCAACACAACCTATCAACTGGTAGTAGTGCCTTACAACAGCAATGGCGAAGTCGGTATGGTCTGTTGGGAGCAGTTCACCACACTGAATGAAACAGACCCCGCCACGGTGACAGCGACAATTAGCGAAGTCACTGCCACCAGCGCATATGCCGAAATCGTCATGGGACAACAGACATCGTATTTTTACCTTATCTACGCTCCACAGTCGGTGTTCACCCAGAACGGACTGACTACCGACGAATCGATTATCACTTATGTCAATCAGAACTATGGCTCGTCGGACAGGAACTACAACAATGTGTCGGGATACATGAATGACCTGACCCCCAACACCACCTATATATTAGTGGTAGTACCCTACAACAGCAACGACGAGGTGGGCACGATTACAAGAAAGCAGTTCACCACACTGAACAATAACGGCATTGAGGATGTTGGCGAAGAGGAGTATGCCATAAGTAGCCAGGGTGGCCGCCTGACGGTCAGCGGCGCCGAAGGTAATATGGTAAATGTCTATAGCCTCGACGGACGTTGCATATATTCGGCAAGTGCCAAAGGGACAACTGTAATCGACATCCCCGCCTCGGGCACCTACCTTCTCAAAATCGGCCATCATCCCGCCCGCAAAGTGGTGGTGATAAGGTAACACCTATACCATCTACTATATAATAAACCATGCACTTATGTGCATGGTTTTTCGTTGGTATGGGTACACTATAGGAACACTATCGGAACCATATTGTTACCATATACCGAGGCAAAAGGGGAACAGAAGTTTGGCAAAAGGGGAGCTAAACCGATAGGTGTATAAAGTGCTGTCAAAAGAACCTGTTTGATGCAATAAAAGCAGGCCGCCACATTACCGTAGCGGCCTGCTTTATATTCATATAATTCCCTCGGCGGGAGGACCCGCTAGCAGAGCTCGTGGATCACGAGGCCGGAGCGGAGCTTGGGCTCGAACCAGGTGGTCTTCGGGGGCATTACGGGGTTGCCGTCGGGGTCGGTGGAGGGGTAGACGAAGTTGTATGCCGTCATGTGGTCGGATGCGTAGCGTACTGAGTCGGTGATGTAGGCTTCATCGTCGTGGTTGTCGGGAATGGGTTCTTTGGTGCAGCCCGAAAGAAGGTAGAACAGTGTGACGGCAAGAAGGAATGAGAATGGGTGTATATGGTGTTTCATAATGATTGATTATTATAATTATTCTTTCAAAGGTATATATTTTTCATTGCCGCTGTTAAGGGCCTTTAGGTTGTTGCTGATGTCGATGGGCTGTAGGTAGTGCTTACCGTCGGGAGTGACGAAGGAGATGTTGTCGTGTTCAGTGTCGTCTTTGTCAACGTATATCATCACGGTCTGGTTGCTGAAGGGTTGGAGTTCACCGTTTAATTGTATCTCGCCAAAAGGGTACCAACCGCGGACAAGAAAGCGATGTTGTTCGCTCTCGTCGGGGTAGGTGAGGAAATTGACCCAGTGGCACATTCCGATGTAGTCCAAAGAAGGCTTGAAGGTGAGACGGAATTGGTTGTCGCCTTCGGGGGTGATGGATGTGATTTCCTCGTTGTCGCTGATGTCGGAGAAACTATAAACGTATTTTTTCAGTTGCTCTTTATTCATGTCGTAGATACGGATGACGCGATCGTCGGAGGTACTGGAGAGTTCCTTGATGTTTTTAGTGGTAGAGCCTGTCTTGTAATATAAATAAAAGACGACGACGGCAAGGAGTGCCAGCAGTAGGATTGTTGTCATGGGGCTATTGGTTTAGAGGTAGGGCTACTGCGGACCATCCGTAGTCTTGGAGCATGGTGACGGGGAGGTTGTGTTGCTGTACGTAATATGCCACCTGTAGGAGGCGTACAGAGTCGCGGTGATGCTGGTCGCTGTTTACCTTGTGGAATGTATCATAGTATTCGCCGAAGATGCGCTTGGCGCTGGGAAGGTTGCGTGAGCCGTCTTCCACTTGGTCGAAGGAGGATACAAACCATTCATGAGTGTTGTTCTGCTTAAGGTACATCAGACCGGGATGGTTGCCTCCGGAGACGCACTTGAGTGTGTCGCCCACGATGTTGTAGTTGAACACCCACCAGTCGCCCCATGCACGAGTGTAGCTGGTGTCGCTATCGTTGATGGCTACGACGGTGTAACTCGGAATGCATACTTCGCCCGGAGAATACTGACTGCCAATTGTCGTTAGGTAGGCTTCGATAGCTGCCAGAAACTCGTCATGGTCCTGTTCCATCATGGGATTCGTGTCGGTGGTTGCTTCGGCCTGCGCCTCTTCGAGGTTTTCAATTCCTTTTTGTTTGCAACTGATTACGCTTGCACCGAGAAGGATGATGACGGCGAGCATTGATAAGGTCTTTGTCTTTTTCATTTCCATTATGTTATTTTCGGATTGCAAAATTACACTTTTTATCTCACATGACAACTTTTTTGAAAAAAAAACCGCCAACGTTTCGCTGGCGGTTTTTTCGTGTTTTGTGTTCGGTCTGTGTGACGGGTTTATTTTTTCACCACTTTCTTGGTGGTTGTCCCGTTGTCGGTTGTGACACGGACAATATAAACGCCGTTGGCAAGGTTGCCGATGTCGTATCTGCCACCGGTGACGCTTTCCATTACCTTACGTCCAGAGGCATCGAACATCTGTATGCTGCGGATGCCGTTGCCGGTGATGTTCAAGGTGCTGTTGGCGGGGGTGGGGTAGATGTTGACTGTGTTGTTTTCGACGTTGTCGATGCCTACGGTTTCAACTATCTGGATGCTGTCGAGTATGATAGCGTAGCCGTTGCCGGGGTTGTCGAAGTGACGGAAGGCGATGCGGAAGTTGCCGGTGATGGAGGCGGGGATGGCAACGGTTCGCTGCTCGAAGTCGGTGATGGCGGAGGTGAGTGTTTCTTCGAACAACAGGGTGGGTTCGTTATTTTGGTCGATGACATACACTCCGTAGTGGTCGTTGGGATAATCGGATGAATAGAGCAGGACTTTCCAGCTTATCATGCCGTTTATGCCGGTGTAGGGCATGGCGATGCGGGGGCTATAGAGCCAGTTGTCGACTGTCTCCTCGATAACTAAGCCATAAAAAGAGTATGCCGACATGGAAAGGACTTGTCCGATAGGGCCGTATTCGAATGCTTCGACGCTGGTTAACCAACCCATTCCCTCGGTTTCAAGACTTATGTTTGTCCAGCAACGCAGTCCGTTGGAGAAATCGGGGGCGTAGGGGATGGTGATGCCGTCGCAACTATAGACGTCTACTGTCATGGTGGCAGGTTCACTTGTTCCGATGTGGTTGGTGGCGGTTACGGAGACGGTGTGTTGGGTGGCGGTGGTGAAGGTGTAGGTGAGGATTGATCCGGTTTCGGAAACGGGGGTGCCGTCGACAGACCAAGCAAAGCTCTCGGCAAGGCTGCTGGTGGCAATAAAGCTGGCTTCGTTGCCGGTACCTATTTCGGCAGGGCCGTCGAGGGTTACGTTGGGTGCAGTAAGAGTCTCGATGCTCAGTTGGTCGATATAAAGGTTGTAACCATATTCGGTGTAATAGTTGATGCAAATGTATTTGGCGTTATTGGGCACAGCGAAGGAGACCTCACAGGGCTCTGAGACTGTGGTTCCTTGGTAATCGTACAGCACTTCGGTAAATGAGTTGATGTTGTCGTTGGTTGTTGAAACCAGGACTTTGAAAGCCTCGTTATCGTCGTCGGAAAGGTAGTGGAATTTAATCATGAAATCGCCGTTGGCAGGTAATTGGAGTTCGGGGGTGATGAGGTATTGGTTGTAGTCGTCGGCCCGTTCCCAGCTGGAGAATTTGAACATGCTGTTTCCTTCAATGGCTTCGTCGGTCTCGACAATGCCAAAGTCGTTGGAGTTGTTGGGGTCGGCACAAACCATTTTCCAACAGGGGATACCGATTTCGAAATTCTCGAAAAACGGGAATGTGCTTATGGGCTCGCAATTGACTATTTCGACTGTCAGGGTGTCGCTGACAGAACCGCTGACGTTGGTTGCTGTGACTATTACGCTGTATGTTCCTGCGGTGTTCCAAACTGCAGCCAAGGTGTTGTACGTTTCGAGGCTGTAGTCGGCGGCGACAGACCATGTAAAAGTGCAGGGGGCATCGGAAAGGGCGGTATAGACGACGGTGTCGCCCACACGGGCATTACGCGGCCCCTGAAGGGTTAAATTAGGTATTTCGACATTGTCGATGTTGATGTCGTCGATGAATATGTAGTACTCGCCGGAGACGTTGTGGTGACGGAAGGCGATGTTGACATTTTTCCCCGCATAGCTGCTAAGGTCGACGACTCTCTTTACCCAACCTCCTGTTGTGGCACCTGAATAGACGGGGGTGGTGGCAAGAAAGTCTGCAACAGAGCGTCCGGTGGTATCCACATAGACACTATAGTATTCGGTGTAAAAACTATATGGTGTTCCTTCATACCAAGATAGCGTCAAATTTGTGGAGTCGACGGGGATTGCGAATGTGGGCAGAATCATCCAGTTGTCGGGGGTCAAATCTCCTTCATCGACATCGAATGATGCAGAAATAATCATTGCCGTACCAGAATGGGCGTATTCCTCGCTTTCTCCATGCCACCAGTTGAATCCGTCATTGTCGTAATCGATAAAGGTGTAACCCGTAATTGAATCTTCGAAACCATCAGACCAGGGGAGCTGGTGATGGTGTCGCCTAAACTTTTTGCGCCAAAGGATTTGGCAGTTTGTTGGGTGTTTTGGGGGTTGATTTTGACGTCCCTGGAGGGGCTGTTTTTCCCTTCAACAGAGCGGAGGATGTGGTTTTGTGAAAAACATGTTGCCGCTAAAAGCAGCACGGTTGCAAAAAGGGTTAATGATTTTTTTATTTAATTATTGTTTTTGAATTAATAAATATAAATTGAGAATTGAGAAGTGAAAAGAATGTGTTAACGTGTAAATCGATTAACGAATTAACGCATTCAAAGTTCTCAATTCTCAACTCTCGATTCTCAATTCTCAATGACTAGCAGAGTTCGTGGATCACGAGGCCGGAGCGCAGCTTGGGCTCGAACCAGGTGGTCTTCGGGGGCATGATGTTGCCAGTGTCGGCAATATCAATAATCTGCTTCATGCTGACAGGATAGAGGGCGAAGGCAACCTTCATCTCGCCATTGTCGACACGACGCTTGAGCTCACCAAGACCGCGGATGCCGCCTACGAAGTCAATGCGCTTGTCGGTGCGGAGGTCCTTAATGCCGAGCACTTTGTCGAGGACGAGGTTGGAGAGAATGGTGACATCGAGCACGCCGATGGGGTCGTTGTCGTTGTAGGTGCCGGGCTTGGCGGTCATCTTGTACCAGTGGCCATCGAGGTACATGCTGTGCTCATGGAGCTTGACGGGCTTGTAGATTTCGGTGCCCATGTCTTCCAGTTCGTAACTTTCGCCCACGGCGGCGATGAACTGTTCTTTGCTGAGGCCGTTGAGGTCTTTGACCACGCGGTTGTAGTCGATGACGTTGAGTTGGTTGTCGGGGAAGATGACGGTCATGAAGTAGTTGTACTCTTCCTTGCCGGTGTGGCGGGGGTTCTGCTCCTTCTTCTCCTGTCCCACGAGGGCGGCGGCGGCGCTGCGGTGGTGGCCGTCGGCGATGTACATGGCGGGAACCTGCTTGTCGAAGATGTCGACGAGTTCGGCGATGGTGGCTTTGTCGTCGATGACCCAGAAGCGATGGCCGAAGCCGTCTTCCTTGGCGATGAAGTCATAGATGGGTTTCTTGGCGGTGACACCGGCCACAATCTCATCGATGCGGGCGATGGCGGGATAGGCAAAGAAAACGGGTTCCACATTGGCGTTGGTGATGCGGACGTGTTTCATGCGATCCTCTTCCTTGTCTTTGCGGGTGAGTTCGTGTTTTTTGATGACTTTGTTCACATAGTCCTCGCTATAGGCGCAGGCCACGATACCGTATTGCCATTTGGCGTCGGCATCCTTGGGGTTCATGCTCTGGGCATAGATATAGAGTTTTTCCTCTTCATCCTTGACCAGCCAGCCGAGGTCTTTGAACAGGTTGTAGTTCTTGACCACCTGGAGGTACACTTCGGGGGAATGTTCGTCGGTGCCTTTGGGGAGGTCGATTTCAGCCTTAGTCACGTGGAGCAGGCTATAGGGATTGCCCTCGCACTCGACGCGGGCTTCTTCAGAGTTCAGTACGTCATAGGGACGTGAGGCCAGTTTCTCGACGATGTCGACGGGCGGGCGAAAGCCCTTGAAAGGTTTGATGATGCTCATAGAACTATATTTTTGTTATACATTTTTTTATACTTTTTGCGACTGCAAAGATACGAACTTTTCCTGACATGGAGAAATTATTTTTCTACATTGCGGAATATCTTGTAGCCCAGCATGGCAATGAAGATAGACATGAGTGGTGAAATGAGGTTGAAGAAGCAGTAGGGGAGATACTCAATGGTTGATACTTTCAGCACCAACGACTGGGTCATTCCGCAGGTGTTCCAAGGTATCAAAACCGAGGTCACCGTGGCGGAGTCTTCGGTGGAACGACTGAGCAAACGGCCTTCGAAGCCTTTCTCTTTGTAGAGTTTCTTATAGATATTGCCTGTGAGCACGATACTCAGATATTGGTCGCCGGTGGCCATATTGGCAAACAGACCGGTTGCCACGGTGGTTGAGACAAGCGAGCGGCGGCCGCTGATGCCTTTGGCCAGGGCCGAGGTGATGCTTTGTATCATGCCCGCGCCAGTGAGGGCTCCGCCGAAGGCCGCTGCACAGAAGATGAGGAACACGGTGCTCAACATCCCCCTCATGCCGCGGGTCTGTACAAGGCTTGTGAGAGCCTCGTTGCCGGTGTCAATCGAAGTGCTGCTGTAATAGGTAAGCATCAGTTCACGGAAATTGTCACCTTCGCCCACATGAGCCACGATGTCGGGCTGGGCAAAGAGCATCACTATTCCCGCCATCAGAGCAGAAAGAAACAGCACAATGGCGGCAGGCATCCGCATGGCTATCAGTACACCTGTTGCCACGGGCACAAGTAGCAGCCAGGGACTGATGACAAAAACACTTTGCAGCCCCTCGGCAAACAGGTCTGCCTGAATGCCGCTGTCTGTGGTGTGGCAGAGGCTTGCCACCAAGAATATGAGCAAGGCAATTGAAAACGAGGGCACAGTGGTGATGAGCATGTAGCGGATATGCTTGAACAACGGCACCTCGCCGACCGACGAGGCCAACACAGTGGTGTCGGAGAGAGGGGAAATCTTATCGCCGAAATAGGCACCGGAGATGATGGCTCCTGCTGTCCAGCCTACCGAATAGCTGTGGGCGGTACCTATGCCCATCAGGGCGATGCCGACGGTGGCGACAGTTGTCCACGAACTTCCTGTGACAATCGACACCAATGCACAGATGATGCATGCAATAAAAAGAAAGATGGAGGGGCTGACAATCTTCATGCCGTAATATATCATCGTCGGCACCACGCCGCTCATCATCCAGCTGCCCGATATGGCACCGATAAGGAAGAGAATGAGGATGGCTGGGCCTATGGTCTTTATATTCTGCTCTATGGCGCTGTTGATGCTGCTCCATGGAACCTTGTAGAAAATCATCCCCATGGACACTGCCACGGCCGCAGCAAAGAGTAGGGCGGTCTGGCTTGCCCCGTCCAAAGCATCGGAGCCAAACTCGCGTATCACGACTACTTGCATCGCAATAAGTACCACCAGGGGTATCATTGCCACCGTCCAGTGGATGCGGTGCATTGGGGCAGAATCAGGCTTCTTCATAACGTGCATTTTTTTGCAATAACAACTGCAAAAGTACGTTTTTTTTCTGATATTGGGAAATAAATTTGGCTGAATGGGGTAAAATCGTGATTGTCACCCCTTCGGGGTTCTGATATTTGTTCTTATTTCAACTGGGGTTGCACCCCTGCCTGTGATCTGTTGCCTTTTCAGGGCTATTAAACCTCTTAAAATGTTTAAGGTCACAAAATGCGACCTTAAACATAGATACGAGATGACGCTTAACCCTCATATAAGGGCGTGACAGCTTTGAGGAGTTTCCCGCGGACCTTGATGTGGATTTCGGTGCCGGTATTGGCTTTAGAAATCAAGTTGCCTCCATTCCGAAGCGGGGACATAGATGTGGAAGGCCACTTCGGGGCCAGATGCCAGTTTGCCACCCATCTTCATACGGAAGCCGTTGTCGTCTTTCTCAACGATTACGGTGCCGATGGTGTAGGAGTCGGAGCTTTCGAAACTGGTGATGTAATTCACCTCGGAGGTTACTCTAAAGAAAACATTTCCACCGGTGGCCAGATTGTAGGTCCCGTTAGCAGGATGGTCTGAGACGATGTTGAATATGGGTAGCCCGTCGCTGGTTTTGTCTATTGCGTTAGCATCGATGTATACGCGTCCGCCATGTTCATACGTATAAGTGCTGGCCATCTGGTAGACAGTTCCGTTGTATACCAGAGTGTTTGCAAGAACCTCGCTTTCCTCCGGCGGATTGCACGATGTGGTGGCAAACATCATTGTGGCTGCTGCCACAAACATCATCAATAATTTGGTTGTTTTCATAATGCATTATTTTTTTGTTGATAAAAAAGGGGGTGCATGTGCACCCCCTGACTTTTTTTGATTTCGAGTGCAAGATTAACCTTCGTAGAAAGGCATCTTGACGGTGACGGCCTTGAGGAGTTTCTCGCGGACTTTGATGTAGATTTCAGTGCCGGTCTTGGCGTACTCGGCGCAGATGAGGGCGGTGCCGATGTTTTTGCCGGTGCTGGGGCTGGGAGAGCCGCTGCGCACTTCACCAATTTTCTTGCCTTCGGCGTTGCAGACTTCGTAGCCGTTGCGGGCGATACCGCGGTCAATCATCTCGAAGCCGGCCACTTTGCGTTTGAATCCAGCGGCTTTCTGGGCGATAAGGAGCTCCTTGTTGATGAAGTTGTTGTTCTCGGCTTTCAGCTTGACGATGAAGGCCAGCGGAGCCTCGAGGGGGCTGACGGTGTCGTCCATCTCGTGGCCGTAGAGGGCGAAGCCTTTCTCCAGACGGAGGGTGTCGCGGCAACCGAGACCGGCAGGCATGATACCATACTCTTTACCTGCATCGAAGACGGCATTCCAAACCTCGATGGCTTTCTCCTTGGGGATGTAGATTTCGCATCCGCCTGCACCAGTGTAACCGGTGGTGGAGAGGATAATGTTGTCGATACCTGCAAAAGTGAGAATCTTAAAGGTGTAGTACTCCATGTCGACGATGTTCTCGGAAGTGAGTTTCTGCATGGCCTTGAGGGCGTTGGGTCCCTGAACGGCAAGCTGAGCCCACTGCTCGCTCTCGTTGACGAAGTCTTTGCCAAGTTCCATGCCCATCTTGTCGGCAATCTGGCTCATCCAAGCCCAGTCTTTGTCGATGTTAGCGGCGTTGGGCACCATGAAGTATTCGTCGTCATGGACGCGGTAGACGAGCATGTCGTCAACCACACCACCCTGACCGTTGGGGAGGCAGGTGTACTGCACTTTACCGTCGAAGAGGTCCTCGACGTTGTTGGTGGTGACATACTGCATGAAATGTTTGGCAATGGGGCCTTTGGCGCGGAACTCGCCCATGTGGCTCACGTCGAACACACCTACATTATTGCGGACATTGTTGTGTTCTTCAACCAATCCGGTGTACTGAATAGGCATGTTGTAGCCGGCAAATTCGGCCATCTTTGCTCCAAGCGCAATGTGGAGGTCTGTGTACGGAGTTGTTTTCATTATATTAAATATTTGATTTATTATTAATTATACATTATTTTGATGATACAATGAATTTACAAATATACGAATTTTTTTTAATAAATCTTAATATTTTTTTTCAGTTGTTTCCCAATCGTATTCAAAGTGTCTCTACATGTTTGATTTATAGGTTGTTTTTTTTTAATTTGTAGAACTGGATTATGTCGATGTTGTTGGAGGCAAGGCTGTGCGTCTGTTTTACTTTTTTATCATTGATGATGTGTTGTTGGGGCAACTTCGTTCGTTCTCTGTTTCATATCCGTCAGTTCTCCCATATTTCTCCCATCCTACATGGGAGAAATATGGGAGAAATATGGGAGAACTGATGCAGAACGAGCGAAGTTGCCTTTCATGTGCTGTTGTGGGCGGGAGTGGCTTGGACAAACAAAAGAGGAGGCAGTCTGGTGCTGTCTCCTCTTGTTTTAGTGTGTGCGTAATTGCTATTGGATGAAGAGTTTGATGGGCTTGTCGTTGCCAATCCTTACGATGTAGATACCGGTGTGGGGCAGTGAGAAAGTGAGGTTGGAGGGGTGGCGGTTGTCGGCATGGGCAATGGTGCGACCCATGAGGTCGTAGACGGTGACGGGTTGGTTTTCGGCACCCTGAACGGTGATGCTTTGGTGGCGTGAGAGGATAACGTAGCCTGCTGAGGAGTCGGGGTCGTTGATGCCCACGGGTGTGGCGAAAAAGGCCACCATGACAGTGTCTTGGGTGAGGATTATCTGTCGGGGATTGTCGGTGATGCCGTCGTGCCAATTGAGGAATCTATAGCCGGATTTGGGATAGGCATGGATGGAGATGTTCTCGTTGACGGGGTATAGCCCTTCGCCGGTGACCCGGCCTCTGTCGCTGTTGTCGGAGATGACGCAAACGTAGACGTTGTAGTTGTTGACAGGGCATCCGGTGAATTGTACGTTGTTGCGGTGGAAGTGGAGCGAACGTGATCCTTTGATGGTGTCGCTGGTGGGGTCGGGGTTGACGGTGGTGCCGCTGTAGGTGAGGTTCCTTTGGTAATAAGTGGAGTTGGTGAGGAATCTGTCGCCTACATAGGTGTTGGTGTCTGTGTTGTCGTCGATGGCAAGGATAAGGTTGTCGGTGCCGTTATAGGGGAAGGGTGTGTCGAGAAGGATGTCGTTCCATCCTTTGATGAAGTTGAGAGGGCCGCAGTAGACTTGGGTGAGTTGAGAGTAGGGTAGGGGTTTGGTGGTGTCGGTGAAATGGTCGAGGGTGGTGTGTGCGAGGTAGATGGTGCAGTTGTCGCGTTTGAGGCTTGTGCGGGTGTAGTTGAGGCTGACGGTGTTGATGTCCATGGCGCCATTGATTTCATCAGCTGTGAAGATTTGCTGGGAGTAGGTGTATTTTTCGTTGGGGACGAAGGGGGCACTGGTGTGGGATTCGGAGGAGTTGCCTACGGCTACGGTATTGGGGTTGTTGCATATCTGGGTGTGGAAGGTGGAGACGGTGGAGTTGAGGCTGTCGGCATAACCAGTGTCGTTGGGGCTGTAGAAACCTACTATTTTCCATTCGTAGTTGGTGTTGGGGGCGAGGTTTACAAGAGTGGCCTGACATGATCTGACAGTGCGTGTTAGATAGGGTTGGTTGCTGCCTTTGGGGCGGTAGTTGATGCGGTAGGCGTCGAACTGGCCTTTCCAGTTGAGGGAGGCGGTGGAGGTGGTGACGCGATAGACGTTGAGTTGAGAGGGTTTGACACGGTTGCCGTATTTGAATCGGATGGTGTTGCCAGGGGCGGTGATGTTGGTGATAGCGAAGGTGATGTCGGGGGTGCCGTCGGATAGGTAGGGGTAGTATTCAGTTGCAGGAGTGAATTCGGTGCGGTTTCGGTTGGGGTTGAAATAGGCTTCGTTCAGGTTGCCGTCCTCGTCGGCGCTGTTGGAGTTGGGACGAAAGACCCATACTTCGTCGAAATGTTCTTCACCATCGTAGTTGGAGTTGCCGTTGAAACGGGTGTCGACACGGTAGATGATGAGGCCTCTTCCGGGGAGTTGGGTTTCGAAGGTTTTGGTGTTGTCGCGGTATTCAACCACGTAGAATTGGTCGGGGTCGGAGCTTGGGAAACGATAGGCGATGTTGTCGGGGAAGGTGTCGCCTACGGAGTGGAGGGAGTAAGTGCCGGGAGTGGTGATGAGAGGGATGCTGTCGAGCCAGTTGCCGTATTTGTATTTGAGGTAGGCACTCATGTGTTGTGGGGGTTTGCTGTTGGTGGCCATAAGGTCCCATTGGCCGACGGGTGTATGGCTGTTGTATGGTGAGTTGTAGCGGTAGAGGTCAGGGGCGCCGAGGGAGTGGAACATTTCGTGGCAGAAGGTGCTGGTGCCGAAATAGTCGGCTCCGGAGCCTTCGAGTGCGAAGTTGAAGGTGCTGACTTGTTTTCCGTTGATATAGACATCGCGTCCATAGAGGTTCCATTTGTGAGGCCAAAGCAGGTCGTTCCATCCTGCAGCTGCACCTTTGACTACAAAGTTGACGTTGTCAATAAATCCATCGTTGTCGCAGTCGAGGACATAGTCACTGGGTACGGGTGCGGAGTCGTTGATATAGTTGACGGCTCCCACGAGTAGTTCAAATTCGCGTTGGGAACGATCGGCGTAGTTGGTATAGCCGATGGTGTTGACTGCGGTACGAGGCATGTAGTAGTTGCGGGGATGAGGAGACTGGTAGGATAGAATATGTTCACCGTCTGGTTCAGGAGCATAGTAGGTGCGGATGAATATTTTGTTGTAGGAGGCGTGTTTAAAGTAGTTGTAGACGGATACGGAGCGTTCGGAAGAGGAGTCGCTGAACATTTTGTCGATGTTGGAGATTGAGCGGGTGTAGACGGTGTCGTCGGCAAAGCGAATAAAGATGACGAGGTTGCAGAAATCGCCGTGGTTGCGGCCACTGGTTTTGGGTGTTTCGATGCGGTATTGTTCAGGTATATCCCATGCACGGCGCCGTTCAAGCCATTTGTTGCGAGAGATGGAGAGGCCTGGGGTGAGACCGATTTGTGCAGGGTTGACTTCACCGACCTTGTAGGGAGAGGGACGGAGTCCGTCGACACTGTCGGGCATGGCATAGACCCACCAGCCGCTGGGAGCCAAGACAATGGTATAGTTGTCGGCATCGTGGAAACGGTGGTATACCTCGTCGCCGGTGGCAAAGAGATGCAGGGTGTCGCCATTGGGTTGGAATTGGATTACAGGCATTTTTTCTACATATACGGCATGTGCATTGAAATGGCCGCATAAGAGAATGGAGGCTGTAATGAAAAACTTGAAGAGGTGTTTCATGAAATTAAGCTGTTTGATTTGTGTGATTATTCTATTTGTTTGTATACTGATTTATTAAGGTATAGGGCTTGGAGGATGCCGCGCAGGGCGAGGTAGGCCATGAAGGCAGTCCAAAGAATGTTGTTCCATGTTTGGGGTGAGAGGATGCCGTTGATAGAGGCAACCTGTTTTAGACCAAAGTAGACCAAGAAAAAGATGGCGGAGGCAATGAACATGCTGTTGCGCATGGTGCGCGAGGCAGTGGCACCGACAAAGATTCCGTCGAAGAGGAAAGCTGCGAAGCCACAAACGGGTATGATAAGTGTCCAGAACATGTAGGGGATGGCACCGTTGATGACTTCAGGTTCGTCGCTGAAGAGTTGGAGGAACCATTGTCCGCCAAGGGCATAGAGAACGGTGAAGAGAGCAGTGAGTATCAATCCCCAAAGCAGCAGTAGTTTGACTGAGAGGCGTAGAGAGCCGCTGTCGCGGGCACCGATGTAGCGACCCACAAGCGATTCGCCTGCATAGGCAAAGCCGTCCATAATGTAGCTGAAGAGGGTGAAGAATTGCATGAGAAGGGCGTCGATGGCCAAAATCTGCGGGCTGATGCGGCCGCTGGCGGCGGTGATGAAGGTGAAGACTGTGGCGAGACAGACAGTGCGGAGGAAGATGTCGCCGTTGACTTTGAAGAAGCGTCGCAGCTCTTTCCAATGGAGTGATTGGCGTAGGAGACTGTGGAAGTCACCGTTGAAGGTGGTAAGGGGTTTGATGCGGCGCATTTCGCGCAGGAGGAAGAAAAGACCGAGTGCGAGACCGCTGTATTGTGCAATGACTGTGCCGAGTGCTACGCCACGAATGTCCCAATGAAAGACCAGGACAAAAATGAGGCTGCATAGGATGTTGACGGTGTTGAGGAAGATGGCAATCCACATGGGAATGCGTGAGTTTTGCATGCCGATGAACCATCCTTTGATGGCGTAGAGTCCCAGGGTGGCTGGAGCTGCCCAGATGCGGACAAAGAAGTAGGTGAGGGCAAGTTGCAGAACATGTGGACTGCTTTGGAAGATGAGCAGTGAAAGCCGGCTGATGGGCCATTGCAGCAACAAGAGTGCCGAGGCCACGGCAAGGGCGATGACGATGGCGCGGGTGAAGATTCGCACGGTTTCGTCGAAGTTCTTTGCACCGTAGGCTTGTGCGGTGAAGCCGCTGGTACCCATGCGGAGGAACCCGAAATTCCAGTAGATGAGGTTGAAAATCTGCGCACCTATGGCAATGGCACCGATATGGTCGGCACTAAGATGGCCTACAATGACCATGTCGACCATGCCCAGCAAAGGAACGGTGATGTTGGTGATGATGTTGGGCAGGGCAAGACCTAAGATGCGCTTGTTCATGCAGTTTATTGCAGATTGGATTGAGCGCAGTTGATAATCTGGCGTGAGCCTTTATAGGATACAAAGGCTACGGCGTGAACATCGGCAGCGTTGAAGTTGTCGGGCAGTAGATAGTAGAAGCGTACCATTCTTTTGTCGCCCTTGATAAGTCCATCAGGAACATCGACACCCCAGAGGTTGGTGATAGTGGTGCGGAGGACATGGTTTTGTTCATAGTTTTCAACCTCGCCTTCTCCAAATTTGCTTTGGCGGGTGTAGATTTTGTCCTCTGTGAGCAGCACGGTAAGTGTGAGTTCGTCGGAGATGTTCTCCAGCAATTCAAGGTTAATGTCGAAGAAGTAAAAGGAGTCCTTATCGTTACCACATTGGATAGAGATGGCAATGTTAGGTTTAGAGTTTACAACGGTGTTAATCCGGTCGTCGAAGTTGCTTGTGGGGTCGAAAATGTCCCAAGCGTTGTTGTTTCGAGAACGGTTGATCATGGCCGCGGGTTGACCGTCGATGCCGAAGTAGTCGAACCATTCGTCGCCGCTTTCGGTGCATAGACTGGGGTCGTTGCCTAACGGGCGTCCGAACCCGGTAGAACGGGAGTGGACGGCAACAACAACTACAGAGTCGCCGTATTTATTGCAGGCATCGTGGATAATATCGTCGGCTTTGGGGCAAAAGATGCAGCGGACACCGGTGTATTTTTCGATAAAGGCACGTTGCACGTGAGGGATGTCGGCATCGGTAGTGTACCAGTCGCCGGCGACACCGGCAAAGATGGTATATTTGTCTTCATCGATTTTGTCGCAGGAGGCGAAAGCCAAAAGACCTGCAACTATAAGGATTATTTTTGAAATGTTTTTCATGCTGAATAATGGATTATGTTTTTAGAATGATGATGTAAGGCTGAAGGTGAGTCCATTGCTGGCAGGAACCATACGGCATACGCCCCCGATGCAGAGAAGGCCTTCGCGTTGTTTGCCATAGCCCATTTGCAGCCGTGTGGCGCCATGGGTATAGCCAATGCTGACGTTGTAGTAGTTGCCTATGCCGTCGCGGTAAGCGTATTGGTCGCTGACGGAAACAAACCAGGCACTGGTGAAGTTGTATTCCACCAATCCCATAATCCAGTCGCCACAGCGTTTGTCGTTGACATCGTAGTTGAATCTGCTGTCGCTGCCCATCCATTCAGCTTCGAAGCGGAGGACGTTTTTCTTGTCCACTTTCCATGTGAGGTCGGCAACGACGATGTGGTTGTGGTGCAGGTCGCCGGGATGTCCTTCCACTACAGGGTTGAATATCTGGTAGCCGTAGGTGCAGGTGAGTTTGAGGTCTTTGTTCAGTTTCTTTGCAATTTCGAGGGAGGCGTCGGCGTAATAGAGTTCACCGGTTTTGAACCAGTCGGATTGGTACCCAATGCCAGGTCCGGGGACTTGGGTGGTGTCGATGGCGGTGATAACGGAGGCGTTGAGGTGGATGTCGGTGCCGTATTTACCGCCTAGGGGAGTGTCCTTTTTAATCTTGTACATGATGTCGCCTTGCAGACCCATTTCGCCTGTTGTCTGGGTGGCGTAGGGGTACATGCTGAGGAAGGCATAGGTGTGCTGTTTGGTGATGGCTGGAATGTAGTTGATGTAGAGCATTTCGCCCGATTCTGTACGCTCGGATTTGAAGCACATGTTGTCAACTCTTTTAGCCTGAATGTTGGCGCTGAATCCCTTTTGGGAGTAGGTGGCATTAATCATCAAGGCTTCACCGTTGCGGTAAATGAAATCGTTCATGACACTTGGGTCTTGGCCTTTGCGTGCATATTCGGTCTGAAGACCCCAGTTGCCATAAGCAAGATCCATGCGGACGGCGCCGGAACCTACGTTTAGGGGTAGATTGAAGATGTGGCTGGGGTCGGCATAGATGGATTGATTTTCTTCATATTTGCTTACAAATCCTGCACCCAGGGTGGCGCGCAGTTTACTTTCAGCCATGGAAGAGATGAGGCTGTTGAGGTTCACTTCCCCGTCGATACCGCGGACAATGCTGTTGCTATAATTCCAAAAATAACGCTGTTTGCCTGCAAGGGCTTTGATGGTGATGCCGTTGAAGGGGCGCAGTGTCACGTTGAGTCCTCGCAGGGAGTTGTCTAATCCCAGATAGCGGTCTTCGTAGGCACGCAGAATCATGCCACTGCCGAATTGCTCGTAGAAGTTACCCGCCGTGATGCTGATGATGTCGCCTTGGTAACGGACAAAATAGTTGGCGATGCCTTCACCTTTGTATTGGCTTTTAAAACCAAGCATGGGGTTGTGGTATGCCTCGAAACGGAGGCCTGCACTGAAGTCACCGTTTGTGTAAAGGATGTCGGCTCGGGCGTTCATCAACAGTTTTTCGGGTACGTCCTGTGCACCGATAACGCTGTCGGCGCTGGATATTTGTCCGTCTATTTGAACATTGCCGGTAACATGTCCACCCAAAATGCCTTGAGCGGAAAGAATGGGGGTTGTCAGCACGGCAAGGGCAAGTAAGAGGAATTGTTTAGTGTGGTTTTTCATTTCTTTTAGTTGAGCAGGTTAATAATAGGGATTATTCAGTCTGTGCTGCGGCTTTCTTTACCACTTCGAGAAGTTCCTCTTCGCTGCCTTCAACGAAAGATGTGTGCTGCCACACTATCTCGCCCTTTCCATTGATAACAAAGGTATGGGGCACGTTTACGACATTCATGGCACGTTTGAAGTCTTGGTTTTGGTCGATATACACTTCATATTCCCAACCATTACCGTCGACATGGGGTTTTACACGTGAGGCACTACGGGCATCGTCGATAGAGATGGCCACGAGTTTCACGCCGGTTTCCTCCTGCCATTCCTCATAGACCTCTTTGATGGTGTTGAGTTCGCGGTTGCAGGGTTTGCACCATGTGGCCCAGAAACTGAGGATGATGGGCTTGCCGTCGTTTTGAATGGCAGAAGTTTGGACAGAGGTGCCGTCGAGAGCCTTAACAGTGATGTTTTGAGGCAGGGTGGCATTCTGGGCAATGGCAATGCTGCCAAGTGCCAGGCAAATCATTGTAAGAAAAATCTTTTTCATGATGTTGTTGTTATTTGTTATTAATTATTTTGTATCGTTTATTGTTGATTAATTGCATTGGATTTTTTGAAGGAGACACAATAATGATTGTTTAGCGGGGCTGTCGGGAATAGGCTTTAATGCGTTGGCGGCAAGTTGTGCATGGTGGGTTACAGGCTCGTTGGGATTGATGGAAGAAGGCATTTTTATGTCGTGGGCTTCCTGCAAGTCGGCCATGTCGTCGCGGATTTGGAAAACAATGCCGTAGTGGTAACCGAAATCATGCATGGGCTTGCTGTAGGGTGCATTGTCACCTGTTTCAGGCAGGGAGCCCAGTTCGCAGCAGGCAGACATCAGCGAGGCTGTTTTGCTTCCGATAACATCGATATATTGGTCGGCGGTTATTTCTCCCTTTCCGACCAAATACAATTGTTTCAGTTCGCCCAGACTCATGGTTGACACCGTTTCGGCAACAATGGATGAGGCTTTTCTGTTGCCTGTCTCTTGAATGATGGACATGGCTTGGGACAGATAGTAGTCGCCACAAAGTACGGCCACTTGGTTCCCCCAGCGGTGACGAACTGAGTCGGTGCCGCGTCGTTGGTCCGACTCGTCAACCACGTCATCGTGCATCAGGGTGGCATTGTGTAGCATTTCCATGGCTATGGCCAGCTTGATGTGTTGGTTTGAGAGGTGCCCACATGCTTTTGCGGAAAGCAGCAACAGAAGGGGACGGAGCATTTTGCCAGGGTGTTCCGAAAGTTGCTGTCCAACTTCGGCAAGAAAAGAGGAATTTTTCTCCTGTTTGCCGCTTGTTATTTGGCGAGCATATTCTTCTTTGAAACAGTTGAATGCCTCAAGTACGGGCAGCTGTAATTCTCGAATAGTCATGATTAGTTGAAAGTTGTTTGAGTAGTGTTATTTAATATGGCATTTTGGGTATGCGGATGCCAGTGGTGGTGACAACAGATACTGTGCGATTCGATTCGTCGGAAATGACAATGTGGTAAACACATGTGGTATGTCCCTGTTTTACGAGTTCGGTTTGTGCATATAAGGTGTCGCCTTTGGGTTGTGAAACAAATTGGATGTTGCTATTAAGCGACACCCATTCGAGGTCACTGTCTTCTTCAATGCACAGGCTGTTGGCGGCGGCGGCAAAGGCAAGGTCGGCAAGGGTGAACATCACGCCTCCCATTACTGCCCCCATGGCATTGCGGTGGGTGCCGGTCAGAATGACACGACAACGGGCGTAATGCGATTCGACACACTCTATTTCCACGCCCGTGTATTTGGCGTACAAATCGTGTGCAAACACTTTGCGGGCCTTATCCGTTAAATTCGTCATACAAAGAGGAAATCTTGTTGTACAGCGGTTTGCTCACCCTTACCAGCGGCAAACGTAAGTGACCGGCTATCTTTCCCTGCACTTCCAGGAGGGCCTTGATGCCTGCGGGGTTGCCCTCTTCAAAAATGGCATTCATCAATGGAAGCAGACGGTAGTGCAGGGGAAGGGCTTTCTTCACATCTCCTTTAAGACCGAATTTCACCATTGCAGACATCTCCTTGGGGATGGCGTTGGCCATCACCGAAATCACCCCCTGTGCTCCCAGCAACACCATGGGCAGGGTTAGTGAATCGTCGCCGGAAATCACCGAAAAACCTTCAGGCCTCCCTTGAATAATCTGCATCACTTGTGCCAAGTTGCCCGAGGCTTCTTTAATGCCTACAATGTTGGGACATTCACGTGCCAGCAGCAGGGTGGTCTCTGCCGAGATGTTCACTCCGGTGCGTCCGGGAACATTATAGATTATCACAGGCACAGGCGAAGCTTCCGCCACCTGCTTGAAATGTTGAGCCAAACCACGCTGGTTGGGTTTGTTATAATAGGGGGCCACCGACAGGATGCCGCTAATGCCGTCAAAATTGGTATTGGCAATGGCGTCCCTTACCGCAAGGGTATTGTTGCCGCCCAGGCCAAGCATTACCGGGCAACGGTTGCCCACACATTCCACAATGAAATCCTGCAAAGCGTGCCGCTCGGTTTCAGTCATTGTTGCAGCTTCGCTGGTGGTGCCTAATGCAACAATATAATCGGCTCCGCCGTCGATAATGTCATCAATCAGTTTCTCAAGTCTACTAAAATCAATGGTCTCCTGTTTCCTGAAAGGGGTTACAAGGGCCACTCCCGTACCTAAAAATGGATTCTTCATATTGTCTTTTACTTTACTTTCTTGTTCAAATAATGTCTTTATCTTTTCTTTATACGCACAAGATATTCAAGGATGTGCGTGAGGTATTCCGATAGTTCAAATGGGCCATTGCCTAATATAATCAAATCGTAAATGTCGATATTGCTTTTCTGCCCCTGGCCGCTGTCCCCCCCATAGCCCACTCGCAGACTCGACGAGGTGTTCAATGTCACATAGGGTCCGAACAAGTCATCCCCTATAGTGGTGTCGATAAGGAGGTCGTAGTGGTAGCTGGTGAAGAGTTGCATGAATTCAGCCTTGGGCAAGCCGTATTTGTCAAGCAATTCCTCGGCGTTTTGTGGCAGTTCAATTTTCCTCACCATGCTCCCGCGGTTGTTCATGTGGTGGGTAAACTGGCTAATGGTGATTTGTTCGGAATCAGTAGGGCATTTGGCTATTATCCCGATGCTGCGAATGTCATCAAGGTGCATGATGCGTTTGCGGTGAGGTTTTAACTTCAGCTCTTGCATCATGTTTGCTTTATTTTGCTCTCTTATTCTGTCAACAACACTCATTTCGGTGAGATTGTGTTAATGTGTTAGTTTTTGATTAGTTTAAAAGATGCTCTGTGCACCGGCGAGGGACCATGCTGAGCCAATGCGGCATAGTGTGCTGCCGTAGGATACCCCTTGTTCCGGTCCCAGCCATATTGGGGATATTCCTTGTGCAGGTCGTTCATATAGTCGTCACGATAGGTCTTGGCAAGGATTGACGCAGCGGCAATCGACATGTATTTCCCATCACCTTTCACAATGGTATAAAAGGGTATCAGGCTTTCGTTGTAAAACCGGTTGCCGTCGATAAGCAACAAGTCGGGCGTTACATCCAGTTTCCCAATAGCCAGATTCATGGCATGCATCGAGGCCCTGAGAATATTGGTTTTGTCTATCTCCTCGGCTGTCACCGATGCCACAGCCCAGCCGATAGCGTCCCGTTCTATTTCCTCGCGCAGGGTGTAGCGTTGTTTCTCTGTGAGTTGTTTCGAATCATTCAAGGTGTCGTTGTGATAATCCTTCGGCAACACCACGGCGGCAGCAAACACAGCCCCTGCCAGACATCCGCGTCCGGCCTCATCGCAACCACATTCTATCAGGTCAGGGGTATATTGTGATTTCAACATCGGGTTTACAACCAATTGGATACAACAAATATCAGAAGCAGGGCTATAAAGATTACATTGGGCACGAACTCTTTCCGGCTCGGCTCAATGAACAGGAATGTTGCGCATGCCGAGAAGGGGATGGCATACGCCTGAGTGGGGATAGGAAACAACTCGGAATACAACGAAATGGCAATGCTGCCCAACACCGACAGCAATAGGGTTGTTGTATTCTTGTTGAAGTTGATGTTCCGGCTTTGGCTGTTTCCGATAATTGTCACCATTCCGGCAATAAGCAGCAGCAAGAATATGATACTGATTATCCACTGCACGACATTGCCCCATGCCACGAAATGAAGGTCTGTAACATTGTACAGTAGCAGATAATTGCGGTAAAACAATTCATCGCAAAGGAAATAATAGGTCTCCAACACGACAAAAGGTGCCAACAATCCCAGTATCAGCATAGTCCAATCGCGCCATGAATACAAACTGTAATTAAACATGCTGAATAATAAAGGAATCAGAAATACCACCATGGTCGGGCAAAGCACTATAGCCATTCCCACCGATGCCGCAGCGCCGAAAGTCTTGTCAATGCCTATGGACAGCAACGTGGTTGTCAGCAACAACTGCTCTATTGCCAGCAAAAGAAACAGGCTTCCCATCAGCATTGGGGTGAGCGTTGGGTGACCGATGCTCATGGCTATGATGTAAAACAACGTTGGCAGGAGTGAACTCTGGGTTATCAGTTTATGACGGTAGAGAATACTGTTGAACAGCACCCCTTCAAAAAGCACAAGCACAAAGCCGATTATCGTGGCTGTTATCGGCGACATCCTGCCCGTAATCCAGTAAAACAATCCACCGCCGCCTTCCACCGGTGCCGCTATGGGATGGGAAAAGCTCTTTGCCCACATCAGCAACGCGACAGCCAGTATGACGACAATCTGCAGAATAATATTTGTGCGGAAAGCTTTCAGCATCGTTTACAAGTGTAAGTCCTGTTTCGTGTTCAACAATTCGACCATTATCACACAGCCTGCTAACCGACTACATCTTTACCAGACGAGTAGCGCGTGCCCCGCATTTCACGATATAAATGCCCTTGGGCAGAGCCGAGACATCGATGGTGGACTCCATGACAATCTCGCGCGACAATACCTGGGTGCCACTAATAGTGTAAATAGTGACGGTTTCGGGTGTGTGGCGCCCCGTCATTACAGTAATGTGGTCAGCCACCGGGTTGGGATACACCTGCAGCGATTTTGTGAACCAAGTGCTGTCGGCCTCGCGGATATCCACACGTGCCAAAGCCTCATTCACGGCTGCCAAAGCATCGGCCTTGCCCCAGTCCCAGATGTCGCTTATGCTGTCGCTGGCATGGAGTGGACCGGTGACTTCATCGTTTCGGGCAGTGAGGCACAGTATCTCGCGCACTTTCTTGGGCGAGAGATTGGGGTTGGCTTCAAGCATCAAGGCAACAATGCCGGTGACGGCAGGACACGACATCGAGGTACCCGACATACGGCTCCATATATATTCACGTCCTCCGTGCGAATATTTCATTATCACAGAGTATATATCGGTGGTGTAAGAGCTGATAGAGGAAACCACATCTCCTCCGGGAGCCGAAATGTCTGGCTTGCGGCGGCCGTCGATAACAGGCCCGTGGCTCGAAAAGCCGCAGATGTAGCCGGGTATTGAAATAGTCCCGTCAGCTCTTTTCCGCTCGGCTCCGTGTGCCGCCACAGTGATGCAGCTTTCGGCACATGCCGGTTCGCCTATGCCGCTGGCATTGTTACCGTTTGTATAGTTGTAATAGTTGCCTTTGGCAAATTCGGCACCCATGTTGCCTGCACCGTTTTCAAGGTCGGCCACGTTCCATACATGCACTGTCCCTTCCGTGGATGTTACGGCAATGTGTATAGCATAGTTGGCTTTTTTATACACTGTGAGGAGAACATGGGGGCGTTGGTTGAAGATGTTGGCCTCTTCCACAATCAAGCGGAATGGCAGGGTGTCGTTACCAGAGGTCACCAATGCACTGTCAAGGATATAGTTGCCTCCGTCGCCACCGGGCGAAACCATCAAAGTACTCTTCCACGGCATACCTACCGAGTCGCCGTTGCCCATCATGGCAAACGAGACCTCAAACCATTTGCCCGGCTCGCCCCAAAACAGAATGTCCTGCCCTATCTCGGTGTATCCATAGTATCTTGCTATCGAGCGCAACGTGTCAGGCTCTCCGGGAGTGAATGTCTTCGACAAATGGAACTTGTCGTCGCCGCAGTTGCCGCCGCTGGTAACAAACACCACCCCGCTGTCGGAGAGATTGTTTATTGCCTGGCTTGCCAGCGAGGTCCCGTCGATAGGTCCGAGGGTATACATGCCCCAGCTGTTGTTGATTACAAGGCGTTTGCCCTCCTCCTTAGCCACGTTGCGCATCCACTGCACAGCGTCAAGCCACGAAGCGAGGTTCAGATGAAACGAGGCAAACAACAGGTTGGCATAGGGCGCAACCCCCACATACTTGCCGTCAATTCCGCGACCCGCGGCAATGCCTGCCACATGGGTGCCGTGAGTGCCGTAGCCGTACAGCCCCGAGGTGTCGCCTCCGGCGGCCAACAGCTTTTTACGTCCGCTGTGCAGGGTGCCATAGTCGAAACCTTCCGGAGCGGGGCCGGAGAGTTTGAACTGATCCCAAGCCTGCAGCAAGCGGTGGTTGTCGCTGCCGTTGTTGTTGAAATTGGGATGCTTGTAGTCAAAGCCCCAGTCGGTGATGCCAATCAACACGTCTTTCCCTGTAAAAGCCTGTGGCAGTCCGAGTCCCTGTTGCACACTGTCGGCTCGCGTGTCGCTGCGTGTGCGGTCCACATCCGGCGACACATTGAAAGCAACCGTGTACTGAAGTATATCGGGGTTCTGCTCTATCAGGTTCAGTTTGTTCAGCGGTACACGAAGGGTAACTATGTCGCCAGCCTTGGCACCCACCACAATGCCCTCACTCTTCAGGCAGCGGATGTCGAAACGGTCGGAGACTTTTGCCAGAAGGCGCACATCTCCTTTGTTCTGTTTCTGCTGGCAGAGTTTGTTGAGCTCCGCTTGCGAAACGGCGTCGGTTTTGGCGTTGGCAGGCATGTCCACACGCTGGGCGTAGACTTGGGCAGTGAATAGTAATGCTGCGATAATAAGTACTTTACGTATCATAGTGTTGTCTTTTTTTGTTATTCATCCAGTTTTCTCCACACTTTTCCGTCCTTGTAGATGGCGTGGGTCACCCGTCCTTGGCTGTCGGTGTAAGTGCCTTCGCCGTTGTAAAGGCCGTTGGCCCAGAACCCCGTATATTTGGCACCGGTCTCGAACACGTATTCCCCTTGGCCGCTCATCGCCCCCATGTGCCATCCGCCGGTGTAGGTGGCTCCGTTGGGCCACACCCTGTGCCCCTTGCCGTGCGGAACCCCGTCGTTGAAATCCCCCTCGTAGTATCCGCCTTTGGCGAAAGTGATTTTGCCGTTTCCCGTCTGGGTGTCGCCATTGGTGAATTCACCCTCGATTACGTCGCCGTTGGGGAAGACGATGGTGCCTTTGCCAACCATCTTGCCCTTCTCCCAGTTGCCTTCGCAGCGGCCGCCCGCAGCGTAGGTGTAAGTCCCCTCGCCGTGATACATGCCTTTTTTCCAATATCCGTCATAGCGGTCGCCGTTGGGGAAGCGCATGGTGCCATACCCAGATGGGCGTGTCCATCCGTCAATCTCTCCTTCGTATATATTCCCGTTCTTATATTTGTACGACTTCGAAATCTGGGCCGTTGCAAATTGGCTGAACAGCAATGCTGTTAAGACTATTCCGATCAGGTATCGCAGGGTTCTCATAGGCACATATTTTTTTGCAAAAATACAAAAAAAAACACACCTACTATATTTTTTTCTTCAAAAAAATCCCTTTTTCTGCACGGACTCTTTTGTTCATACGCTTTTCCACGCCATGCACCGCGTTGTTTCCCGCCTCTGTGGCCAGACGTCCGGCGCCAATCGCACGACACGAATGTGACAACCGAATCGACAAACAACCAGTGAAAACAGGCCTTGGGTGTTCTTTTCGTTCTTCGTCCGGGTTAGGCTTGTTTCTCACTTTTTTCCCCACTTGTTTTACACTTTAAAAGTGGAAAACAAGTGTAAAACAACTGAAGAAAAAGTGTAAAACAAACGAACGGTTTATTGCCGGAAATGGGTGCGGAATGTGCCGTGGATTTGTGACGATGGGAAGCGGCGCCGGGGTGACGGAAAAAGTGTGTTGCATTAAAAAATATGATTCAGTATTCAACACATTAATTGATTGTCGGTGTTTGCCTTTGGTGCTGTTTCAACACCTTTTGTCGGCCTTGTTTAAAATAAAAGTGTATTACAATTTAATATTTTTTTGTATTTTTGCAATTCAGAATAAAACACATTATTTATCTAAAACATATAAAAATGTCAAAAAATCAGATAGTTAATAAGGAAGACCTCGTAGTCCGTTTTGCTGGTGATTCCGGCGACGGAATGCAGTTGTCGGGTACTCTCTTCTCCGATGCATCTGCATTAACGGGGAACGATATTGCCACTTTCCCCGACTATCCCGCCGAAATCCGTGCCCCGCACAATACCATTGCCGGCGTTTCGGGTTATCAGGTGCATGTTGGCAACCACATCTACAGCTCGGGTGACAAATGCGACATCCTCGTGGCCATGAACCCTGCCTCTTTTAAATCGAACTTGAAATGGGCAAAGCGCGGTGCATCGGTTATCGTGGACATCGACACGTTCACCGACGAGGCCATGGAAAAGGCCGGATATACCGACAACCCCTTCACCGAGGAGTTGGAACATGCCTATACCATCATCAAAGCCCCTATCACTTCGTTCACTTCACGCATTGGACAAGAACAGGGCGCTGACAAGAAGACCGCCGACAAGTGCCGCAACATGTTCGCACTGGGCATCATCTTCTATATGACGCACAAGAAACTTGACCAGACTTTCGCTTATTTGGAGCGCAAGTTTGCCAAGAAACCCGATGTCATCAAGCTCAACAAGGCTGTGCTTAGTGAGGGTTATGAGTATGCCGATAAACTGGAGGTGATCCACTCGCACATCTTCGAGGTGGCTCACGCCGAGATGCCCAAGGGCCGCTACCGCAATATCACCGGTAATGTGGCTACTGCTTGGGGTCTGTTGGCCGCTTCCGAGCGCAGCGGTCGCCGTCTGTTCCTTGGCAGCTATCCTATCACTCCCGCTACGGATGTGATGGTCGAGCTGTCAAAGCACAAGGCTCTGGGTGCACGCGTGTTCCAGGCCGAGGATGAGATTGCAGGTGTTTGCTCCGCCATCGGTGCCAGCTATGCCGGTGCCTTGGCCTGCACCAGCACTTCGGGTCCCGGTCTGTCGCTGAAGAGCGAGGCTTTGGGTCTGGCTGTGATGACCGAGCTGCCTTTGGTGGTGGTCGATGTCCAGCGTGGCGGCCCCTCCACTGGTCTGCCAACCAAGACCGAGCAGAGCGACTTGAACCAGGCTCTCTATGGCCGCAACGGTGAGGCTCCCCTGATTGTTGTTGCCGCTTCGAGCAGTGCCAACTGCTTCTATTGGGCCTATACTGCAGCCAAGCTGGCTTTGGAGCACATGACTCCCGTCATCCTGCTCACCGACGGCTATCTGGGCAATGGCTCACAGCTGTTCCGCATCCCGAAGGTTGCCGACCTGCCGAGTATCACTCCGCGTCTGGCCAAGCCCAACGACCCGAACTACCGTCCGTTCCGCCGCGACCCCGAGACCTTCGCCCGCGAATGGGCTCTGCCCGGCATGGAAGGTCTGCGCCACCGTGTAGGCGGCCTTGAGAAATGCCCCGACGGGCCTCTCAGCACCGACCCCGAGAATCACGCCTTGATGACCTACAACCGTCAGGAAAAGGTGAACCGCGTGGCCAACTACATCCCCGATCAGGAGGTGACTGGCAATCCCGATGGTGACCTGCTCGTTATCGGTTGGGGTGGCACTGCCGGTGCCATAACCTTGGCTGTTGAAGAAATGAACAATGAAGGCAAAAAGGTGGCTTATACCCACTTCAACTATATCTGCCCGCTGCCTAAGAACACCGGCGACATCCTGCGCAAGTACAAAAAGATTGTGGTTTGCGAGTTGAACAACGGTCAGTTTGCCGGCTACCTGCGCACCCAGTTCCCCGAATGTCCCATGCATCAGTATAACAAAATCATGGGTCTGCCTTTCGAGGTTGGCGAGTTAAAAGAATGTTTCACCAAAATTTTAGGAGAATAAGTCATGGCAAAGAGACATTTCGTTCCCAAAGCGGACAAAGAATATACAAAGGCTGATTTCACCAGCGACCAGATGGTAAAATGGTGTCCCGGTTGTGGCGACCATGCCATCCTTTCCTCCCTGTTGAACACCTTCCCCAAGACAGGCCATAAGAAAGAGAATATCTGCATGGTGTCCGGTATCGGTTGCTCCTCGCGTATTCCTTATTATGTCGACACCTACGGTTTCCACAGCATCCACGGTCGCGCTTGCGCCATTGCCACGGGTGTGAAGCTGGCCAACCCCGAGCTGAGTGTTTGGGTGAATATGGGCGACGGCGACTCTATGGCTATCGGTGGCAACCACCTTATCCATGCTGTCCGCCGCAACCAGGATTTCAACATCACTATCTTCAACAACGAGATTTACGGCTTGACCAAGGGTCAGTACAGTCCTACCACCAAGTTCGGACAGGTGACCAAGACTTCTCCTTTCGGCACCATCGACTATCCTTTCAACCCCGGTGAGCTGGTGATGGGTGCCCAGGGTACCTTCTTTGCCCGTTCGCTCGACTGCGTGCCCGCCCTGACCAGTCAGGTGATGGAAGCCGCAGCCAAGCACGACGGCACCAGTGTCGTTGAAGTGCTGCAGAACTGCATGATCTTTAACGACAAGACTCATGCCGCTATTACCGACCGTGCCGTTCGCGATGACCGCACCATTGTGCTTGAGAATGGCAAGCCCATGCTTTTCGGCAAGGAGAAGAACAAGGGTATCCGCTTCAATGGCCGTTGCCTCGAGGCCGTCACTATCGGCGAGAACGGCATCACCATTGACGATATCATGGTTCACCATGAGGACACTGAGGACACTGGCATCCACATGATGCTGGCCCGCATGAGCGGCGACCTGCCCGTGGCTCTTGGTGTTATCCGCAATGTCGAGAAACCTTCCTACACCGAGTTGTACGAGAACCAGATGGACGAGTGCAAGGCCAACGGCAAGTACAAGTGCGTGGATGACCTGCTCAACTCCGGCGACACTTGGGAGGTCTGAGTGTAGTTGAGAATTGAGAATTGAAAATCGGGAAATGGCTGTGAGTGTATCCAGATGATTCTTGATTTTCAATTCTCAATTCTATTTAGTTATCAATATTCAATTCTCAATTTTCATTTAAATGTCAATCGCACCGAAGTACGACCCCAGCATTGTAGAGGAGAAATGGTACTCCTATTGGCTGGAGAAAAAATTCTTTCATTCAGAACCCGATAATCGTAAGGCTTATACTATTGTGATACCCCCGCCCAACGTGACGGGTGTGCTGCACATGGGTCACATGCTGAACAACACCATTCAGGATGTGCTGATACGCCGCGCCCGTATGCTGGGCTTGAATGCCTGCTGGGTACCCGGCACCGACCACGCCAGCATCTCCACCGAGGCCAAAGTGGTAGCCATGCTCAAGGAACGTGGCATCGACAAGCGCAGTTTGACCCGCGACAAGTTCTTGGAGTACGCATGGGAGTGGAAGGAAAAGTATGGCGGCATCATTCTTAAGCAGCTGCGTAAGCTGGGTGCCTCGTGCGACTGGGACCGTACCGCTTTCACCATGGACGATGTCCGCTATGAGAGCGTCATCCGTGTTTTCGTCGACCTCTACAACAAGGGCCTCATCTATCGCGGCGTGCGTATGGTGAACTGGGACCCCCAAGCCCTCACAGCCGTCAGCGACGAGGAGGTTATCTACAAGGAGAGCCACGGTAAGTTATTCTATCTGCGGTATTATCTTGAGGGAGAACCTGT
>JAFXMW010000032.1 GCA_017530105.1 Bacteroidales bacterium | reverse complement strand
GGTGTTCTCTTCCGAAGACCTGAACTTCACTTGGGACGGGACAAGCAAAGGAACGCCCTGCCCACAAGGAGCCTACCCTTACGTCATCACCTACACTCGTCAAGGAAGTGTTCAGGAATATAAAATACACGGAACTGTGACTCTGATAAGATAAGAAATGAAAAAGCTGATTTTTGCCACCAACAACAAACACAAAATAGAAGAAGTCAGCAGCCTACTCAGCGGCAAGGTTGAAATAATCAGCCTTGCCGCTGCAGGGCTTGAAGGGGAAATACCCGAAACCTCGGATACACTTCAGGGGAATGCTCTTCAAAAAGCCCAATGGGTTTGGGATCGAACAAAAAGTGATTGCTTTGCTGACGACACTGGATTGGAAGTAGAAGCTTTGGATGGAGCCCCAGGGGTATATAGCGCACGTTATGCCGGAGAGCATTGCTCTTTTGACGACAATATAGACAAATTGCTACGTGCACTTCAGGGAGAGACCAACCGAAAAGCCGCTTTCCGCACAGTCATCTGCTTAATTGAAAATGGCGAACCCCACTATTTTGAAGGGAAAATAGAAGGCACCATCCTAACAGAACGACATGGTATTAGAGGATTCGGCTACGATCCTATTTTTCTGCCTAACCGTTATGCCGTAAGCTTTGCCGAGATGCCTTTGGAGGTGAAAAACCTAATCAGTCACCGTGGATTATCGGTAAAGAAACTGGTAGACTACTTGGTGAAAAAATAAAATGTATGAGCATTTGAAAAAGTGAACTTGAGGAACAAATCTTCATTCTCAACTTGGTACCTATGAACTACACCTACGTATACCCGCTGCAGATTTCTCAAACCATGTCGACAGGCGATTCTTATATCTTAATCCTTGCCGCACCCGAAACCGGGAAACAAGTTCCTGTGATTATAGGAGAACCCGAAGCACAAGCCATCATTATGGCAGCAGAGCAACGCAAAGCCCGTCGCCCCCTCACCCATACCCTTTTATGCAATATTATGGAAGAGTACATGCTGTCGTTGAAACAGGTAACAATAGATCGTTTTGAGGAAGGAATTTTTTATTCCACATTACATATCAGCGACGGATTCACGGAGAAAAAAATAGACAGCCGGACCAGCGATGCCATAGTCTTGGCACTAATGCAACAATGCGACATAATGATGTCGAAAAATGTTCTCGAAGAGACATCAATGGAACCCGGAGCTTTGGAGGACAACCTTCCACAAAACAAAGCCAATTCAAATGGACAACAAGATACCATCGAACAACTGGAGAAACAACTGAGAATATGCGAAGAGAATGAGGACTACGAACAAGCGGCAAAGATTATGGAACGAATCAAACAACTATCTAATGATTACTGAAAAAAAATCAATAAATACACACTAAAAAACCAATCAAATGATACAGAAAATTGACCAAACCGCACAATATCTGCGTTACCGCATGGTGGGGCGAGACATACCCGAAATAGGCATAGTGCTGGGTAGCGGACTCGGACTAATAGCCGATAAAATAGAGAATCCTTTAACAATACCTTATAAAGAAATACCAAACTTCAAACAGTCGACAGCTGTTGGACACAAGGGGAACTTAATAATTGGATCTTTGGGTGGGAAAAACGTCATTGCCATGCAAGGGAGATTTCATTATTATGAGGGATACACCATGCAGGAGGTCACACTCCCCATTCGAGTTATGGCAAGATTAGGAGTAAAGACTCTTTTCGTAAGCAACGCTGCCGGGGCAGTGAACCCCACATTTCGCGTGGGCGACATGATGATAATCACCGACCATATAAACCTAATGCCCAATCCACTTGTCGGACCCAATATGGATGAGTTTGGGGATCGGTTTCCTGATATGACCACCGTATATAGTCGACGTATACGCCAGATTGCAAAAAACGAGGCCGCCAAAATGGGCGAAAAGTTGCAAGAGGGAGTATATGTGGCCGGAACAGGCCCCACATATGAAACACCCGCAGAATACCACATGTATCATGTTATAGGTGGTGATGCCGCAGGCATGTCAAGTGTACCGGAAGTCATTGTGGCACGTCATTGCGGGATGGAGATTTTTGGAATGAGCATCATCACAAACCAATCTAATGACCTGAGCGATGACTGCCTGAACAATGGCGACGATGTGGTGCGAGAAGCCAATAAAGCCGCCGAAAAAATGTCCAACCTGTTTTGTTCCATTATCTCCAATTTGTAGCCTATGATAAAAGCCGCCTTCTTTGACATTGACGGCACACTGCTCAGTTTTAAAACCCACAGAGTTTCGGAAGGCACAATAAAAGCCTTTGAAGCCCTGCATCGCAAAGGTATCCACACCTTCATCTCATCGGGTCGCCCCATGATACTGATACCCGAATTGCCGGTGTCGTTTGACGGATACATTACCATGAACGGAGGATATTGTTTTGTGGGCGATACAATTCTACTGAAGAATCCCATTCCCCAGAAAGAGACAGACAACTGGCTTCGATATGCTGAAAGAGAAGGAATCTGTACCATGATATTCACCGAACATGAGATGTATGTCAATACACTGTCAGACCCCATAGCAAATGCTATCCGCGATCAACTGGAATTCGAGATGCCGCCAATGATGGAGACACGTCTCATGATGGGACGGGAGACATATCAAATTATCGCAGTCATGCCCCCATCACGCGATGCAGAGGTATTAGAATTTTTGCCCCATTGCAGACTGCCACGATGGCATCCTGAATTCAGCGACTTAGTGAATGTTGACAACAGCAAAGCCACGGGCATTGACTGCATACTGCATCACTACGGCATTGACCGAAACGAATGTATCGGCTTCGGGGACGGGGGAAATGACATTGAGATGCTGGACTATTGCGGTATAGGTGTAGCAATGGGCAACGCCGACGACACAGTAAAACAACACGCCGACTATGTCACCAGTTCAGTAGACGAGGAGGGAATAGAACGGGCACTCACCAATCTGGAAATAATTTGATAATTATTACTGCACCTATTGATTTAGGCACCCATGGTTTTGCAGCCTGAGGTCTTTAAAACAAAAAGTATTGGAGACCTATACTATATCACCGACACTATTGCTCACCGTACTTGGTGATACGGAATACCCAAGCACCTTTTGTTTTGCATAAGTCCTCTGGAGTCAAATTATTCAAACGGATATATATACTCCCTGCAAAATAGTAATGGACTATGGGTTTATCGCATCCTAACAACTTCACCTGAGAAAGGATATTCGGACGGGGCATATTTTTTAATATAAGTGTTTTACCATTGAGATGAGTGGCAATGGCATAAAGATTGCCTCCTTGTTTGGTATAAAAAACTGTGCTGTCGCTATCGCACATCTTACGATAAGGACGACTGCCATATATTGCCTCCCCATTTACCTTTAACCAATTGCCCAAATCAATTAATCTTTCCTGCTGAATCATCGGAATAGTACCATCAGCATCAGGCCCCACATTCAAGGTCATCCCACCGCCAGCAGCAACCAATCTAACAAAATGCCGTATCAAAGAATCACTTGATAAATAATTATCCAATGGTTCATTGCGGTTCAAACCAAATGAACGTCCTATCCCCCGACACTCTGCCCAGGGACGGACTGTGTCGTTAATAGCACCTTTGTATTCTGGAGTCTTAAAACCATGCTGAGTACCACTTCCCCAACGGTCATTGACAATAGCCTCCGGGCCAACGGTGTTATAATACCAAGATATTAATTCAGGGGCACGAAATTGTGCAGCACTATTTTGCCACTCACCATCAGTAAAAATCAAACTGGGTTTATATTTGCCCACAAGTTCCTTGAACTGAGGAACCATGTAATGGTCTACATATTCATCTATAGCACTATCCGGGTCTTGCATCCATATGTGCAAATTGTTTGTCCACTCTGTCAATGAATAATAAAAGCCCATCTTCAATCCCGTTTTTCGGACTGACTCGGTCAGCAATCCCACAATATCTTTGTGGGGACCTGTTACCACACTGTTCCAGTTGGGCTGATAACGACTGCGCCAAAGACAATAGCCGTCATGATGTTTTGTTACCAACACCACGTATTTTGCACCTGATTTTAGAAACAAGTCCGCCCATTGATCCGGATTCCAATGTTCGGCGTGCCATGTCTGAGCATAAAGAGTATATAAATCAGTGGGTTTAGGCCTCTGTTTCACCGCATCGCTATTACTAAGACGGCCACTCCATTGATCACCCAACATGTATCCCCATCTACGGTTGAAATCCACCATCTCATTTACTCTGACTGTGTCACCAACCATCAAGCCTCGATAGAACCATTCAGCATACCCATCAGGGGATGACCATGCAGGCACTGAATACAATCCCCAATGAATAAAAATACCCAGTTTAGCATCTTTAAACCAATCAGGATAACCCCTTTGATTCAACGATTCCCATGTTGGCTGTACCTCTTGAGCAACACCAAATACTCCTGCTATGCAGAAGAGCCACATCAGGACAATATATTTGAACTTATGCATAATATCAACGTTTTCAAGTTACAATAACTGCAGCCACATGCCACATGAAATTGCAAAGTTACAAAAAAAAAGTGAACTAAAAGGCAAAATCAAACAAAAAAACTAATTCATGATATCTTTATTGAAACAAATGCATAACAAAAAGATTCATGAATCACTTTTTTTTTGTATTTTTGCAATTTCAATCAAATCGTATGACTACCCAATTAGACAAAATCATCGTGGTGGGCGACAGGGTGTTAATAAAGCCCAACGATTCCGCCGACCGTACCAAGAGCGGACTTTATCTCCCCGCTGGATATCAAGACAAAGAGAAAATCCAGTCGGGCTATATACTCAAATGTGGCCCCGGTTACCCCCTACCCTCCCTTGACGAAGGTGAATCCTGGAATCATAGCAGCCAAGACATGCACTATATGCCCCTACAGGTTCAGCCAGGCGACCTTGCACTGTTCCTACAAAAAAACGCTATCGAAATCAAATACAATAACGACAAATATTTCATCGTTCCTCAAAATGCCATTCTTTTAGTGGAACGTGACGAATTCTAACACTTATTATTTATGACCAGCAACGAAATCCGCAGTCAGTTTCTCCATTTCTTCGAAAAAAAAGGACATCACGTGGTGCCAAGTGCCCCAATGGTTGTGAAAAACGACCCCACTCTCATGTTCACCAACGCCGGCATGAACCAGTTTAAGGACATTTTCCTTGGCAATGCCGAAGCCCCTTTCCCCCGCGTTTGCGATGCTCAGAAGTGCCTCCGAGTAAGTGGCAAACACAACGATCTTGAAGAAGTGGGTCACGACACCTACCACCATACCATGTTTGAGATGCTCGGCAATTGGTCTTTTGGAGACTATTTCAAAAAAGAGGCAATCGCATACGGCTGGGAATTTCTCACCGAGGTAATGCATATTGACAAAAACAACCTCTATGTAACAGTCTTTGGTGGAGACGCGAAAGACGGTCTTGACATGGATACCGAAGCCTATAATTTCTGGAAAGAACACATCGACGAGAGCCGCATCCTAAAAGGGTCTAAAAAGGACAACTTCTGGGAAATGGGTGACCAAGGTCCCTGCGGCCCTTGCAGCGAAATACACATTGACCTGCGAGATGAGTCAGAAAAACAGCAAGTACCAGGCCGTGACCTTGTCAATAAGGACAACCCTCTTGTTATTGAAATCTGGAATCTTGTATTCATGCAATACAACCGGCTTTCTAACGGTTCTCTCGAACCCCTCAAATCCAAACATATCGACACCGGAATGGGATTTGAACGTCTCTGTATGGTCATGCAAGGCAAAAAATCAAACTATGACACCGATGTATTCCAACCCCTTATACAAGAAATAGCCCGTCTATCCCGCCGGACCTATGGCAATGACGAAAAATCCGACATCGCCATGCGAGTTATTGCCGACCATCTTCGTGCAGTGAGTTTCAGCATTGCTGATGGCCAGTTGCCAAGCAACGCTAAAGCAGGCTATGTCATCCGGCGCATCCTACGTCGTGCCGTCCGCTACGGTTATACATTCCTCGACTTCAAAGAGCCTTTCCTGAACCAACTCGTTGACACACTTGTCTCTCAAATGGGTACGCAATACACTGAACTGGCAAAACAAAAACAGCTCATTCAGCGCATTATACTCGAAGAAGAACAATCTTTCCTGAAAACACTTGCAGGTGGCATAAAACGTTTTGAAGAATATATTGAATCTCATTCTTCTACAAATAACCATCCTGTCATTGACGGGTCTTTTGCCTTTGAACTCTTCGACACTTACGGCTTCCCTGTCGACCTTACCCAACTCATGGCTTCTGAAAGAGGTTGGACTGTCGACATGGAAGGGTTCCAACAAGGTCTCGCCGAACAGAAAAACCGTTCCCGTGCCGCTGCAACTGTCGAAAACGATGATTGGATTGAGATAATACCAAACGAAAACCAAGAATTCATCGGCTACGACCACCTCGAAGCACAAGTACATATCACTCGCTACCGACACGTAAAAGTCAAAGACAAAGAGTTTTTCCAACTCGTTTTCGACCGCACTCCATTCTACGGTGAAAGCGGTGGACAAGTGGGAGACCAAGGCACACTCACCCATCCCGCAGGCGACATGGTCCCTATCATCAACACCAAAAAAGAGAATAACCTCATCATTCACATAGTCACCAAACTTCCAGAACACCTCGACCAACCCTACAAAGCCGAAGTTGACAAATGCCGCCGTTTTGCCATTGAATGTAACCACACCTCCACCCACCTGCTCCACAAGGCACTACGCAATGTTCTCGGCACTCATGTCGAACAAAAAGGATCCAGCGTAGACGATCAACGCCTACGTTTCGACTTCTCCCACTTCGCCAAACTCACCCATGAAGAAATACGCGAAGTTGAAAAACAAGTCAATATTGATATACGCCATGCCATTGCTTTAGAAGAGCATCGGGCCATGCCTATTGCCGAAGCACAGAAACTCGGTGCAATGGCACTCTTTGGTGAAAAATATGGCGACAAAGTCCGTGTTGTCAAGTTTGGTGACAGTGTTGAATTCTGCGGTGGTACACACATCGCCAACACTGGCCACATAGGTTCTTTCCGCATTGTCAGCGAGGGTGCAATTGCCGCCGGAATGCGCCGCATTGAGGCGGTTACCGGTGCAGCTGCCGAACAATACAACAACGCAATGCAAGACCAACTCGACAGCCTTAAAGAACTGCTCAAAAACCCCAAAGACATAACCCTTGCCGTGCAAAGGCTGCAAGACGAAAATGCCACTCTTCGCACACAAGTTGAGCAATATCAGAAAGAGCAGATAAACGCTTTGAAACAGGAACTATCCCAACTACTCGAACAAAATCCAGTACTGGTAAAAAGAATTGACCGAGACCTGAGTCAACTCAAAGATGCCATGCTCACGCTTGCTTCCCAATACCCCGACATGGCCGTAGTTCTCGGAAGCATCCATGGCGGAAAGCCAGCCCTCTTAGTAGCTTTGGGCAAAAACCGCATAGATTCCGGACTGAATGCCGCCACCATCGTTCGCACTGCAGGCAAAGAAATTTTAGGAGGCGGTGGCGGGCAACCCGCCTACGCTACCGCTGGGGGAAAAGACCCGGATGGTATCGACCGTGCTCTCCAATCCGCATCCGACCAATTAAAATAAATAGGTCTCTTGTCTAAATAAAAAACAGGTGCTTCCCTTCGGTTAGCACCTGTTTTTTTACCTATCAGTAGAGAATAACCAATCGTTCATTGGATTGTACCCAAAAGAGTTTTCGGCTTCATAACAACCGTTTTGGGTTCAACCTTGACACCAACCCAAGTAACCGATTAAGGTTTGTAGTCAGGTCGCTAATAGAGCATCGTTTCGTCATCAGTTGTCTTGCACTTCTATATTCATAGGATATAGAAGTAATATATATGTGATATATCTATGATATCTATGTGATATATATGTAACGAGGAACCTATTGACTGATTTGGTATTATCTCAACCTTTAGTATTATTATCTCTTTATACCTCAATCTGGCATAATACCACAATTTCTATTTCAAGGTTTTCATATTGTGAGTTTTTTTTCGTATCTTTGCAGTTGGATTAGAGTGTCCCAAAGGAACAGCAAATAATCATATACTTATGATTATTAAACCGTTAGGACACTATAATTCATTATAGAAACAATTATCTATTATGAAAAGAATTGCATTTTTTATCCTGTTAATGCTGTCCTCAGCTGTTGTTTTTGCCTCTGGCAAGAATTTGTCTGCCCTGTTCGGCTATTCTATTTTCTATCTGCCCGAAAACAATCAGCCCTATGTTGAGACCTATCTCAATTTCGATGCATGGTCGCTCAATTTCACACAACAAGAAGATGGTCGATACCGCGCCACTGTGGAAGTCACAATTGTAGTACGGCGTAACGACACTGTGGCCTATCTGAAAAAATACGACCTGAACAGTCCCTATATTTCTGTTGCAAACGAAACAAACTTTACATTTTTCGACCTTCAGCGTTTCGGTTTGGCCAACGGCATCTATGACCTTGAAGTCACTCTGCGCGATAAAGCATCCGATAACATTCCCAATGTTATCCAAGAAAAGATTATCGTTTTCTACAAAAACGACTCCCCCATGATGTCGAATATTCAATTGATGGCATCTGCTTCCCCGACCGAGTCTGAAAACATGCTTTCTCGCAATGGATACGACATGATTCCATATATCGACGATTTCGTTCCTGCCGAAGTGACTCACCTACACCCCTATTTTGAACTTTACAATACCCATCTCGAAATCGGTTCCGACCCCTGTAGCATCAACGTTTATGTAGTGCAGAAAGAAAATGGACGACGCATTCCTGACATCGGTCAGACTATCACCCGCAAGGGTGCCTCTGGCAACACTCCTGTTTATGCCGACTTGGACATAAGTAATCTTCCTTCAGGCAACTACAATGTGGTGGTGGAAGTACTAAACAATCAAATGATGCCTTTCTTTAAGAAAGAAACCACCATCATGCGTTCCAATCCTCAAATGGATGCCACAATGATGGACAAGACCGAAGTAGCCACATCGTTTGTCGCCTTGATAACCGACGAAGAATTAATCAACTACTATATCGATGCCCTCTACCCTGTCTCTTCTCCTACCGAAGTAAGCACTGCCCGGAACCTCATCAAGCAACCCGGTCTTGCAGCAAAGCAAGCTTATTTATATAATTTCTGGAAACTGCGAAACTTTACCAACCCCGAAGAAGAATGGAATAAATATCTTAAGAACCTGAATTATGTCGACGAGCATTTCTCCTATCCTCTCACTCGGGGATACCGCACCGACATGGGTCGTGTCTACCTGCAATACGGTCCACCTGATTTCGTTCGCGACGAAAAGAACTTTGTGGGTGCACTGGGAAATGTAAAAACAAATGCATTTGCATCAACTTCTTATGAGGGAAGCGAGACTTCACAGGATGGACACATTCATTACCTCCCATATCAATTATGGCGCTACAACACCCTGCCTGGAGACTATGGCAACAGAGTATTCATCTTTTGGGATGAATTCCGTAGTGGTTTCTACAAACTGCTTAATTCAAACGCCATGGGTGAAATACGGACGGCAGGTTGGGAAAGAATGCTCAGCCGTTACACCATGGATGAAGGTACCGTTGGTGAAGTTGGAGCACAGTTTAACCGAGGCTATTAAATGCATTGAAACTGTTTCTGTCTGACATATTGTTTTTCTTAGCATACCATGTGGTGCGATACCGCCGCAAGGTGACGCGCGACAACCTGTCCCAAGCCTATCCCGCTCTCGACAACAAACAACGGCATCATATCGAAAAAGCCTACTACCGGCATATGTGCGACCTGATTATTGAAGGAATCCACAACCTTTATGCCCGTCCTCAGAACATAATGAAACACTATCGTTTTGTTAACCGACAACTCGTAAACCAATACTACGAACAAGGACAAAGCGTGGTGCTGATGTCCTCCCACTACAACAACTGGGAATATATGATTACCTCGCTGAACTTTCAGTTGATGCACCATGGCGTTGGTGTCGGCAAGCCGTTGCAGGATAAAGCCGTTGCCGGGTATATCACAAGACGTAGAGCTCGATTTGGCACTGAAATAGTCGACCAGACCAATGTACGTCAAACAATGGAATACTACCATCAGCATCGTGTTCCAATTGCCTACATGATGCTCAGCGACCAGTCTCCAAACGATGTACACAAATCGTTCTGGACCATGTTCATGAACCAAGAAACACCTTTCCTCTATGGTGCAGAGTATTTCGCACGGAAATATGATATGCCTGTAATATACTACGATGTGACAAAAGTACGCCGCGGATACTACGAAGTACGGTTTACCCCCCTGTGCGACAAACCCAGCCGAGTACCCCAATATACCATCACTTCCCGCTATATTTCTATGCTCAAAGAAACCATCGACAAACAACCCGAATATTGGCTGTGGTCGCATCGCCGATGGAAAAGGACTCGCCCCGAAGGAATGGAATTAAAACAACTAACATTGAATTTACCAACCGCCTCATGACAACCGCAGTCGTTATACTCAACTGGAACGGGAAGAAAATGCTGGAGCGTTTTCTACCTTCTGTCACCGCCTACACTACAGGTGATGCGGAGGTGATTATTGCCGACAACGGCTCTACCGACGACTCCCTTGATTTCTTACGCAACCACTACCCCTGCCTGCGCATCATCCAACTGGATAAAAACTACGGTTTTGCCGAAGGCTACAACCGAGCTCTAAGCCAAATACAGGCTGATTATTTTGTCTTGCTCAACGACGACGTTGAAGTCACTCCTAGATGGATTGAACCCGTCATATCTCAAATGCAGCAGCACCCAAACACTGCCATCTGCCAGCCCAAACTGCTCATGTTCGACCAACGCGACACCTTCGAATATGCCGGTGGTGCCGGAGGTTTCCTCGACAAATACGGCTATCCTTTCTGCCGCGGCCGCATGTTCACCTCTCTTGAGAATGACCATGGTCAATACAACGATGCTTGCCGGATTTTCTGGGCTTCGGGGGCTGCAATGTTTGTCCGATCCGATGTATGGAAACAACTTGGAGGTCTTGACAACGACTTCTTTGCCCACATGGAAGAAATCGACTTTTGTTGGCGTGCCAAAAATGCGGGTTACGAAGTGGAATACTGTCCCCATTCTGTGGTTTACCACGTCGGTGGGGGCACCCTGCCCAAATCCAACCCACGCAAAACCTATCTCAACTTCCGCAACAATATGGCACTGCTCTACAAAAACCTGCCCCAAAACAGATTGCATTGGGTTTTGTTCTGCCGGATAATACTCGACTATGTGGCCGCTTTCAAGTTCCTCCTCGAACGCAAACCCAAGGAATTCGGCGCCGTGGTGGAAGCCCATAAAGCTTTCTACAAATGGCTTCCCTCCCTAAAAGTGAAACGCAAACAATTGAAACAGCTGAAAAACGTTTCAGGCCTCTATCCAGGACGTCTCCTTGTCGACTACTACCTGCTCCGTAAAAAGAAATTCTCCGACTTGCATTTTTTTAGTCCAAAATAAATATTAAACCCTAAATACCACAATGAGAAAAGTACGTGTTCGTTTTGCCCCAAGCCCCACTGGTCCTCTCCATATTGGAGGAGTACGCACGGCTTTGTATAACTATCTCTTCGCACGCCAAAACGGTGGCGACATGATTCTGCGTATCGAAGACACCGACCAGACCCGCTTTGTTCCCGGTGCCGAAGACTATATCATCGAGGCTCTCGACTGGCTGGGAATCAAATTCGACGAGGGTGTCCACATTGGCGGCAACTATGGCCCCTACCGCCAAAGCGACCGCAAGCCTCTCTACCGTCAATATGCCGACCAACTGCTCCGCGACAGCTGGGCCTACTACGCCTTTGACCGTCCTGAAGCCCTCGATGCCAAGCGCAAAGAATACGAGGCTCAGAAAAAGACTTTCCAATACGACTGCACCACCCGCGGCACCATGGAGAACAGTCTCTCTCTTCCCGCCGACGAGGTGACCCGTCGCATCGAAAGCGGCGAACCTTACGTGGTACGCTTCAAATTCCCCGAGGATCTCGACATCACTGTCCACGACCTCATCCGTGGCGATGTCACCATGAACAGCCGCCTCCTCGACGACAAAGTGCTCTTCAAGTCCGACGGCATGCCCACTTACCACTTGGCCAACATCGTCGACGACCACCTCATGGAAGTCTCCCATGTCATCCGTGGCGAGGAATGGCTACCTTCGGCGCCCCTCCACGTTATGCTCTACCGCGCCTTTGGCTGGGAGGACACCATGCCCCAGTTCGCCCATCTGCCCCTCCTGCTCAAACCCGACGGCAACGGAAAACTGAGCAAACGCGACGGCGACCGTCTCGGATTCCCCGTCTTCCCCCTCGACTGGCACAATCCCGAGACAGGCGAAATATCCTCTGGCTACCGCGAACGTGGCTACCTACCCGAAGCCGTGGTAAACATGCTTGCACTCCTCGGCTGGAATCCCGGCAACGACCAAGAGCTGATGACCATGGACGAGTTAATCAAACTTTTCAGCATTGAGCATATCAGCAAGAGCGGTGCCAAATTCAACGTCGAAAAAGCCAAATGGTTCAATCACGAATATCTCCAGAAGTGCTCCGATGAGCGCATTGCCGAGATGTTCCTCCCCCAACTCAAAGAGCACGGCATTGATGCACCTATGGACTACGTTGTCAAGGTCTGCGGCATGATGAAAGAACGCATCTCCTTCCCCTCCGAACTCTGGGACCAGACCCATTACTTCTTCGTCGCCCCCACCGAGTACGACCCAAAGGCCGTCGCCAAACGTTGGAAACCCGGCATGACCACCCACATGGCCAAAGTCATCGAAATCCTCAACACCGTACCCTTTGAATATGATGCCATCCATCAAGCCCTGCTCGAGGACTACATCAAAGGCCACGAACTCAACATGGGACAAATCATGAACTCCTTCCGCCTTGCCGTCGTAGGCACCACCGTGGGACCCGACATGCTCACCCTCGTCATGACCATTGGCAAGGAAGAGACCATCGCCCGTGTCCAGCGCGCCATCGACACCATCGACGAGATAGAAAATAAACAAGAATAATCACCCGTCCGACAAGTCCGACCCGTCTGACAAGTCTGACAAGTCCGACAAAAAAAAACAATACAACAAATGGAAATCAATCAAGACCTCAACAAACCCGTCGACGACAACAGCCTCGACACAATAGCAATTGAAGAAAACCAAGAGCAGCGTCCTGCCAACCCCGAGCCACTGCCACAACCCGAAGCTCCCGAAGCACAATCCGCTGCCGAGAACAGCACCTGCGACAGCAAAAAGAAATGCTGCCACACCGGCATCCTTGTCTGCAACATCATCCTGCTCATCGGCCTCATCCTACTATATATCTTCCACTTCACCGGTTTTGGCGTCAAAACCAAATACAACCCCAACGCCACCGCTCCCGTTGTGGCCAAAGACGGCGTGCTGAAAGTCGCCTGCATCGACAGCGACACCCTTCTGGCCAAATATCAGTATGCCATCGACCTTCAGGAAGAACTCAACAAATACAAAGAAACTCAGGAAAAGAACTACCAGCAGCAGATAGCCAAGTTCCAGAAGGACTACCAGACCTATCTGCAGACCGGCGAGAACATGACCCTCAGCCAGCAGCAGGCCACCGAGGCCGAGCTCAAACAGCGTTCCGAGAAACTCGGTGCCCTCGAAGCTGAACTTACCCAGAAAGTCATGCAGAAGCAGATGGACGCCAACATCGAGCTCCTCAACCGCATCTTTGCCTTCGTGCGCGAATACAATGCCGCCAACCAGCAGTTCGACATCATCATGCGCAAGACCTTCAACGACAGCCCCACCATGTACATGAACCCCGCCATGGACATCACCAATGAAATCATCGAAGGTCTCAACGAAGAATACAAAACCGTCAAAGGCAAGAAAGCCAGCAAATAGCCCAAGCATACCATCAACAAAAGGGGCATAATGTCGGTTGACATTATGCCCCTTTAATTTTCTATCCCCGCTTTCATATCTATCATATCTTTTTAGCGAACCACCGAATGCCTAATGCTATCACCACGAGACTACCGACAAGGATAATCAGACAAACAGCATTGGTTTGTCCGCTTAAATCTATGAAAGAAAGGGAATTATTGACGATATGGGCTATCATACAGGGGACAATACTGCCAGTGCGCCAGAAGAGCCACCCGACTATCATTGCGAATATAAACGAACCAACGAACTGTACTCCCAACCCATGAAGCAACGCGAAAACAAGGGCGGTAATCAGGATGGCTAACCATGGTCGACACCGCGTCTTCAGCAAACCACCAAGGAGAATGCCACGTAGACCAATCTCTTCCAATATCGGGCAGAAGATGCAGCCATAGAGCAATCCCGCAATCCCAGGAAACAGACGCTTCACTGATTTGTCCAAATGCTCTGTCTGCTGCGGGAAAAGATGTTCAATATCAACCAAAGTAAAAACAGACACCAAGACAAGTACATAAGCGGCAGCCATCAAGACGGACATGCCGACAGCAGGCCAAACCATACGCCTCCCAATGCGGCCAAAAGACAACTCAACATAGGACCTGCCAAGATAGACGACAGTCATCAGGATGAATCCCGATAGTATTGTCCAGTTCATGATTTCGTCGCTCTTGGTGATGTCTCCCACTATGCTACCGATAACATAGATTGCAAAATACCCAAAACACCACAACAGGAACAATACTATAGTTCCACCAACCCCTCTTTTCATATATATGCTTTAACGAACCTTTTTATTAACAAATTAACACATTAACGAATTAGCGCATTAACATATTTACTCCTTGAAATCCCCGCGGTCTACTACGGTCTCGTAGCCAGTCTTGCGGATGCGGTGTTCTGTGCAAGCGCGGCACTCAGCAGCCTCCTCGCCTGTGCATATCTTGTTGTCATAGATGGCGTAGTCTTTGCGGTGCATCTTGGGTGACAGGTTGGGCATCACCACATTGGCTCCAAAACGAATACCCAACTCTCGTCCCTGCGGGTGCAAGGTGCCGAGGGCCGTTGTTGCGGGCAGCAGCACGCGGGGATGCAGAAGCCTAATCAATGCCAGTAGTCGCAGGGTCATCTCCACTGTGCCGTTGGGATACCCCTCGAAGGGGGTGTTGTGCGTGGAGACAAAAGGACCGATACCCACCATGTGGGGCTGGAAAGAGCGTATGAACTGCAGGTCTGCATACAGGGTGTCGATAGTTTGGAACGGCGACCCCACCATAAACCCGCAACCCACCTGATAGCCTATCTCCTTCAACGCCTGGAGACAGTCCATCCTGTGCTGCCACGACATATCAGCGGGGTGCAGCTTGCCGTAATGTTCTGCGTCAGCGGTCTCATGCCGCAGCAGATAGCGGTTGGCACCCGCATCATACAACGCCTGATAACTCTCGCGGCTCCGCTCACCCAACGACAGCGTGATGGCGCAGTCGGGATACTTCTGTCGCACGGTGGAAACGATGCGGCACATCCGCTCGTCAGTAAACCAGCCGTCTTCCCCACCCTGCATCACGAAGGTGCGAAAACCCAAGCCGTAGCCCGTCTCGCAGCACTCATAAATCTCCTCTTCCGTCAGGCGGTAGCGCACCGCCTCCTTGTTGCTGCGACGCAGGCCACAATAGAGGCAGTCGTTCTTGCAATAGCTCGACAGCTCTATCAGGCCGCGCATAAATATCTTGTTGCCATAGACCCCGTCGGCCACCTCGCGCGCAGACTGCCGTAGATACTCCACAGCATCCTTATTGTCGGTAGTGAGAATCAACTCCAGTTCATCGCGTGTGAGGTCACGGAGTTCTCTTATTTTGTCGATAATGTTCATAATAGGAAACAACTGTTTAGGGCTTTATTTTTTCTTTTTCTTTCTCCTTGGCCACCGGCTGGTCGCTCACCACCTTCACCTCGTAGCCTATCTTGGCAAAGGCTGCCGTCAGCTTCTTTACATCCGTCTTTGCTGGGTCATAAGTGATGGTCACCTGCTGTTTCTCCAGACTGGTCACAATCTTCTTCACGCCTGACTCAAAGCGGATATTCTCTTTGATTTTCTTCTCGCAGTTCTGGCAGTGCATTTCGGGATTAGTGGTGAACACAGCCACCCTTAAATCTTTGCCACCCAATGCCAGCATCAGCGCGGCAATAATCAAAACAATCTGTTTCATAATATCAAATCTTGTTTTTTGTTACTTATTTTTGGTTTAAAAATTCATTCTTACTCCGGCATAGCCCATAATGCCGTGCACCGGTCCCCAAATAATGGTGGGTTCAAAGGTGCCGCTCCATGGGTCGGAGGCATTGATGACGGGTATCGGCTGGCGATAGTTGGTCAAGTTTTCACCGCCCACATACACCGACACATGACGGAACCGCCTTGTGAACTGCACATTCAGCTGCGGGTAAGCGGGGAAACGCTCGTCCCACGACATGGTGCCGTCCGCCATGCGATAAGGTGTTGGCATCCTTCCGCCACCGTTCAGTTGCAGTGTGACATCGAATTGCAGCAGTCCCATATAAGGCTTCCACGCCACGGTGAACAAACCTTTATAGCGCGATGTCAATGGCTTTTCCATCAACTGTCCACCGTAGGTGCAGCGTACGTCGTTGTAGCGGAATGCAGCCATCAGTTCCAACTCCTCGTCAAAGTCTATCGACCCGTCCACCTGCATGGTGTGCGAATACGACTTCCCCTCCAACATGCCGATATGTATCTGTGTGGGGTCACTATCATAGTCCACCACCAGTTGGTTCTTGAAGTTGGTATAGTAATACTCCGCATTCAGTTTCAGTGTCTGCTCGCCCACGGGTATATAGAACGCCGCCGACAGTCCGCTGTTCCAAGCCTCCTCCATTGTAAGAGCCTCCGAAACCGTTACATCGCGTCCCGAAGCCAGCAGATAATGGTTCTCGGCCCAAGCGTGAGGCGAGCGGTACCCCTTGCCAGCCGACAGGCGCAGTGTCACCGCATCCGAGGCCATCCATTTCACATGCAGTCTCGGTGTGACAAAGGCACCGTACAGGTTGCTCCTGTCCACCCTCAACCCCGCCATGACGGTCAGCTTATACGACGGCTTGTAGGTGTATTCAGCATACGCTCCCGGCACCACCTCGGGTTGTTGGTCCATCAAAAGGTATCCTCCAACCATGCCTTCCGGCACTCGCACCGGCCACACCCGCTCGTCTTTTCCTTGTGCCAACAGGCTGAACCCTGCCGACAGTTGGTGACGCTCATTGAACTCATGTTCAAGCATCAAGCGCGAATACAGGTCCTTGCTCTTGGTGGAATAGGTTCGCCGCCCGAACTCTCCTTGCAGGTTATACAGACTTCCCGTGGCCATCAATGCCACGTTGGTGTTATGCTCATAGTCCAGCAATACGGCGTGTTTCATATAAGCCTCGTAGCGGTCGGCATCCAGCTTCACGCGGAAAGGGTTCTCAGTAAAATCGGGCATCTGGCCGCCTTCGCGCTCCTCGCGCAACACGCCAATGCCACCGTGGAAGATGTAACGGCCGTTGACGTACTTCCAGCGGTTCTGCACATGCCACTGTCCGATGGCGGGCGAGTCGTGCCAGCCGTCCTTGTTCATGTCGTGGTGCATCCAGTCCTTCTCGCCGTGCAGCAGCAACTCCGTGCTAAGGTGTTTGTTCAAGTGCAGATTAGCCACCGCGTTCCCTTCGGTCTTCAGACGGCTGTCGGTATACAGGTTAATGTCCACGCCCTGTTCCTTATCGGGCTTCAGATACTCCACATCAATCTGCCCGGTGATGCTTTGGAAGCCGCTCTTCACGCTCGATGCCCCTTTACTCACCGCGATGCTGTTCATCCACGCCCCCGGCACATAGTTCAACTCGTATGGCGACGACGCCCCTGCAAAGCAGGGCAGGTTCTCTATCATCATCTGCACATACTGTCCGCTCAGTCCCAGCAATTTAATTTGACGCGCCCCCACGGCGGCATCGCTGTAGGTAACATCCACGCTGGGATTGGCCACGAAACTCTCGCCCAAGTTGCAGCAGGCCGCCCTGAACAGCACCTCCTGCCCCATCTTCTGACCGTTCTCAGCACCTCCCAGGCGGCTCAACCCTTCGGCCTTCGACTTCACGCTCACCTCCGTAAGCGTCTTCTTCTGTATCGTGTCCTGCTTCTGTGCTACGGCAAACCACGCCACACACAGCAACAGGCTAAATAAAAAAATCTTTTTCATGTATTCTTTCGATTTGACGTATATTATTAACAATAAATAAGGCTTTCCCTGCAGACTGTACACGCGTCTGCAGACCATCAGCCATCGTCAAACCCTCAACACCGCACAGTTGCCCGACAACCAGCCTGGCGGACTTTCAACGCCTCGGCATTGCCATCCACTGACAGCATCATACTTTCCCGGCATCCATAATAGCGGTTCTATTTTGCACACACTCATCGCAGCCATCTCTAACACGGCCAGTGGCGACACAGTCTGCACAATGTCGGCCGGCGATACCGGCGACACCTTTACATCCATGCAGCCGCTCCCACGGCTGCAGCAGCCGCTGTCATCCAGAAACAGGATACTCACCCTGCCCGAACACGAGCAACGCTGGCAACCCATCCCACCGGAACCAAAAACCAGCAGCAAGAGCACCGACAGCGATACCATGATATGCGACAGCTTTTTCATCCCTCCATTAACGGCACTTATATCATAATATTGCTTTATAAAGAATTTTTAATGTTAATACATGATTGTGCCTATTTTTCAAACACTATAAGACAACAGCAGAATAACCATATCAAAAAAAATTAGTAATTTTGCAAATAGTCAAGTCCCCGTATACATTATCGTATTTCGTTCATAACACATTGATAACAAACAACTGACACCTCCATGAAAGCAACCGCGTTTATTCTTGTCGCCCTGTTTTTGCTCCCCTTTGCAACCCGAGCACAAGACACCGCCAAAACAAACCGTCTCACCGCCGACCTCCAATTCTTGACCCGAGGGGAAATCCGCGACGGCGGTCTCTCCTCCGTTGCGTCCGAGGCTGCTCTCGGCGACCACGCCAATTTCGTGCTGGGACGCTCCCGTCTCATTGTGGGCTTCGAAAAGTCTTATCTCTCCACCCGAGTCGACCTCCGCCAAACCGGCATCTGGGGACAGGCGGGAGGCACCTCGTTCAATGTCTATGAAGCCTGGGCCAAACTCCATGCCCGCAACGGACTGTTCCTGCAAGCCGGACGACAGTCTCTCTCCTACGACGACGAGCGCATCATAGGCCCCAACGACTGGGCCATGGACGGCACCTCCCACGACGCCCTCAAGCTGGGCTTTGAAGGCAGTGGACACAAGGCACACCTTATCCTTGCCTACAACCAGAACGAGGAGAATATGACCAACGGCACCAGCTACTACACCGGCGGCGCCCTGCCCTACAAAACCATGCAGACCGCTTGGTATCACTTCGACCTCCCCACCGCACCCCTTGGCCTGTCGCTGCTAATGATGAACATCGGCATGCAGGCGGGGCTGCCCGGCAACAACGACCACATCGAGTGGCAACAAATCTATGGCGGCTACCTCAAATACACACCCTCGCAATGGAGTCTCGAAGCCTCCTACTACAGGCAAGGCGGCCGCGATGAAAACCACATGCCCATCAAGGCATGGATGGCCAGCATCCTCGCCCAATGGCAACCCCGCAACTCACTCGGCTTCAAGGCCGGTTTCGACTATCTGAGTGGCGACGACTACTTTGTGGTGTCGCAACAAGGCAACATCGGACTAATCAAGCACGACACCCTCAAAGGCTTCACCTCAGTCTTTGGCTCCCACCACCAATTCTACGGTGCCATGGACTTCTTCTATGTCAGCACTTTCGTCTACGGTTTCTCCCCCGGACTGCAGAATGCCTTCGTCGGCACCCACTTCCAACCCCTCAGCAACATCAGCGTGAATTTCGACTACCACTATCTGGCCATGAGTACACGCCTGAAAGACATCGACATGGACATGACTCTCGGGCACGAGTTTGAACTGGAAGCCGCATGGCAAATCAAGCCCGATATAGCCCTCTCCCTCGGTTTCTCCTATATGATCGGCACCAAAACCATGGAACGCCTCAAACGCGCCTCCACCGACGGCAGTCTCCGCTGGGTCTGGCTCTCCCTCAACGTCACCCCACGCATCTTCTCTAAAAGCTGGTAACCCCCCGACTCCTTGTCCCTCCTACGGAGGGATGACCCTGCGACGAACATGCACCTTCGCTCGTTATCCGATTGTTCAGGGTCAGTTCTCCCATATTTCTCCCATGCAGCATGGGAGAAATATGGGAGAAATATGGGAGAACTGAGGGTGAACGAGCGAAGGACGATGTGACGGCATGACAGGAATCGGGATGGAAAAAGTTGTCCGAGAGACAGAAAAATATTTGTGTATATGAAATTATCTGTATCTTTGCAGTACTTAATGAAAAGACAAGCCATGCGTTAAACAGTTTATAATCATAGTTTTTGATTGACAAACCTTGCAATTCAGGATGCCGGAAACATCCGTTGAAGGGAATCTATTGCCCTTGCCGCGGAGAGTAATTTGACATTAAGGCATCCGGGAAGTATTGTTTTATTCATTTCAAAATCATTAAAACTATGAAAAGAAAAAGAATCAAAAGCAATGGTACGTTGGTGGCTTGCAGCAACGGAGTGCGGGTCAGTCTGCGGCGGGAGCAGGTCAAGGAGCTGGAAATGGATTTTCACCGACAGATGGAGCACTATCGCCATCGGGTAAAAGCAGGCTATGAGTGGGAGACGGACAGGCCTGCAGTGTTGCGCGGCGAGAGCATGGTGATGGAGGAGTACAGCGACAAGCTTTGGGATCTGGGGCAGCACACGGAGAGCCTGCTGCAACTGATGCAGGCGGCCACGCATCTGATTGACTGGGACGAGGTGGTGATAGGGCCAGAGCTCAACTATTATCACCGTAGTCTTTCACGCTTCCGCTACCTTTACAGCCGCTGCCGTGAACGGGTGCGAGAAGACTCCAGCCTGGAACCCCTACTGACAAACAGCACCGTCTGCGACTGGTTTCTTGAGATGGAACAGCGGTATGCCGGCTGCAAAGAAAGCGGCTGGATAGAATGACAGGAACTCTCAGTTAGTCCATCTCGTTGCTGATGCGGTGCATCTGCTCCGCAACCCGGCCCATGAGGTCGGGACTGACAAGGGTGCCCTTGGGGCACAGGGTGATGCCCATGATGGCGGCCACCGTCTGCAGGCGGTGGTCGTAGTCGTTCTTGAGGGTGAAGATGTAAGAGTGGCACGAAGACCCGAGGAACGACTCCTTGAGGGCACTGGCCTTGTATACAATCTCGTTGAACATGTGGTCGGAGGCCACACCGGTCTTGCACTCCACGACAAAGAGTGTGTTGGCCTTGATAAAGACCACGTCGAGCTCGTTGTTGTGCTGGGTGCCGGGGCGTGCGATGCGCACACCGATGGCTATCTGCTGGGGCGACACGAGGCGGAGAAGGGTGTAGTAGACATACTCCTCGAACCAGCCGCCGGTGAGGTAGTCGACTTCGGAGGGCTGGAGCATCTCCTTCTCCTTAGGCACAAAGCCAATGGCATTGATGAGCGCGGGCAGGCCGGGGACGGCATCGCGGCGGTTGCCACGGCCGAAGGTGATGTCGTGGATGGACATAGGTTTGCGCATACCGCGGTAGATAAGGCGCAGCTGCTCGAGAGCCTCGAAAGCGCGGTGGGGCAGCCGACGGGTGCGGAAGCAGTCGAACACACGCAGGGCATCGTCCTCGCTGCGCGTGGGACGGTGGGAACGCTCCTTGAGGTCGTGGCCGAGGCCGTGGAGGCGGAAGTACTCGTCGAGGGTCATGCGGTAGCGGATGGGGTCGATGGTGTCGGGACTGTCGTCGAAAGTGGTGTCGAACGGGGAGTTGACAATGAGATTCTCGCGTGTCTGCACGTAGAAGAGACGGGCGTGGAACTGGGTGAAGACGTGCTGGACGGCGAGGGCCAGATAACGTGTGCCACCGGCCAGGTTGACCCAATAGGTGACATCGGGCGAGAGCCGCGAAGAGAGACGGCGGCTGATGCGCTCGTAGATATAACTGTCCTCGGCGCGCTTGAAGGCGATGAAGTCGATTTGGTCGTCGGGAAGGTTGAATAGCGCGGCATAGCGGCCAAGGAGCTGACGGTTTTCGCGAGTGGCGATAAAGAGCAGGCGGTCGCCCTCGGCATAATATTGCTTGAGAAAAAGATAGGCGGCCAAAGGCTCGTCGGGGTCGAAGATGTTGACAAGTGTTTTCATTTCAGTATTTCTATACATCCTTGATGTTGGGTTGCATGATTGACGCCATGGCCTACAAAGCGGTAGAAGTAGGTGCCGGCAGGGATGCGCGAGGCGGCAGGGTCCCAGAACTGGTCGTCGCGGCAGATGTTCTCAGCCCGGAAGACGATGCGTCCAGTACGGTCGAAGATAATCAGTAAGTTGTAGGGGTAGCATTGGTTCTCCACCAGTCCGCCGATGACAAAACGGTCGTTGAGACCGTCGCCGTTGGGAGTGACCACGTTGGGGAAGGAGAGAGAGCTGTCGCAATGGTCACCGTTCCAGAAGACATGTAAGTTATAGTAGATGATGCTGTCGCAGCCTGCCTCGTTGACGAGGACAAAGGGGAAGTTGGCGACAGTGTCGGAGAAGAGGCTGTCGAGGAAAGCCCAAGGGAGCTGGTTTTCGACAATGGTATCGTATATTGCGGTGTCGCTGTCGGCCTTGACGTAGATGAAATAGGTGACGATGCTATCCTGTCCCTCGCTGCCCTGCAGGGTGATGTTGAAGACGGTGTCGGAGTAGGCTGTCACGCCGTGGAGCGTATAGGGCAGCTGCCCCGGGCAGATGTAGGTGTAGGTGGTGTCAAACTGGTTGTAGAGAACAGTGAGGTGGTAGTAAAGCAGGGTGTCGCAGTCGGGCGGTATGCCCTGCACAAGGATGGTGTCGAGGCCGGAGGCGGTCATGGTGTCGCCATAAAGAATCCAGGGCAGCTGACGCTCCTCCACGGTATCAAAACGCGACAGAGTGTCGTTGGGACGGAGGGTGAGGGTATAGTGGCGCAGGGTGTCGCAGGCAAGAGCCGTGATGAGCAGGGTGTCGCTGCCAGGTTGGGTGAAGGTGAGTCCGTCCCAGGTATAGGGAATCTGGTTGCGGCAGACGGCACGGCTGACCGTGTCGAAAACCAAACAGCCGCAGTGGGGGCCGGTGAGCAGGATGGTGTCGGTGGGTGCACAGCGACCGGCCATCTCTATGCGGCTGAAGCCGTAGGAGCCGGTGGTGTAGTAGTAGGGTGTGGGCGCCTCGTAGAAGCGGAAGACGGCACGGCCTCGCGGGGAGGGACGCATATTGAAATTAACTGTAGAATTAATATGACGATAGCGCCCTATCCCTCCGATGGAATGGGGTATGGCAAAGTTCAAATAATAGAAAAGCGTGGTGTCGCGCAGCGAGACGGTATGCCCCTCGCTGAAGAATCGAGGCACCGTGTCGTCGATATTGATTGTAAAATAGAGCACGGGGACGGAATAGAGCGAGTCGTCGTACTGCGACAGCGTGTAATGGGTCATATTCAAGACATACAAATAATTGGTGTCGGGGTCCAACATCTCTATCGTGTCGACGTAGAACGGCACATGGTTGCCGTCGAATGGAAACTCCCTGATAGTGGGGAAAAAGTTGCGGAGAAATGTCATGGATAAGTTTGGGGAGAAGGGGTAGACGCTGTCGCCGTAGCTCCAGAGGGTGTCGGGACGGATGATAATGCCCTGCTGGGGGGTGTTGTAGTCCATCTCGTTGCAATAGTTCTGGGGATAGGCGTCGTAGGCGATGCTGCGTGGCTGGCAAAGGTCGCCGCTGTCGGGAGCAGGAACAAAGGTATAGGAGGTGTGGGAGCGCAGGAAGCCCGGCTGCTGCCAATGGAAGAGGTTGGCCTGGTTGAAAAAGGCGGTAAGGCCGACGCGGAGGGAGTCGTGACAACCCAGAGTCACCCATTGTTCAGCCGCCGATGGGTTGGCAAAAAGGCTGTCGGGCCACCAGTGCAGACTGTCAGCCCCCTCGGAAGCCAGCAGATGGTAGCGGACAGAGTCGTTGACATGCTGAGGGTCGGGCACAAACAGCGTGTCGGCCACCGTGATGGAGACCGTACACGTAGGCTGAATCTGTGCATTCACCTCGGACAGAAGCGAGAGCAGAACAGCAGACAACAGGATGTACTTGCGCAACGACATGACCAATTTATACTACTTGGAGGGAGAAGACTGGATGACGGAGACTTGTTTTTGGTCAAGCCGCACACGGAGCCACGCCTCAAGTTTGTCAAGTTCAGCCTGTGAAAGCGGCACTGTCGTTTCTATAAGCACTACAAACTGGGTGTCGGACTTTGCACCGGCAGAGAGGGTGCGGGCTTTCCCAAGCACCACACGGGTTACTGACGGATATTGCACCACCACCTCGCGTGCCACAGCGTCGCACAAAGCGTCCTGCGCACGATAGAGTGCAAGCGAATCGTCCAGCCGCTTTATCGAGTCGATTAGCACATCCTGACGTTGCTCGCTGGCATTATACAGTTCTTTGACCATGTCCGACTCCAGAGCGGCGATGCCCGTGACCAGATTATTGTCGCTAAAGGCTATCTGGCTGCGCTTGATGCCGTAATCCTCGGCTAAGTTATAGAAACTCTCCAATTCGCGGTCGGTGGGAGAAGGCCCTGCCACAAAAAGCTCGACAGTGGCATGACGGAATGAGAAATGGTTCTTGTGGTCGTAGATGTAACTGCGGCCTATAGTATTGTGATTGGACACCAATTGCTCCACATGACGGCTGAAATTGCTTTCGCGAACAATCCGCACTGCCGAGAAAACACTTGGGATGATAACCAAAAGCAACAATATGGTGACAGAACGCTTGGAAAGGCGTTTCTTTGAATCGCCCGCCGACACGACAGGGTATTTCAGGTACTTGACAATGATAAAAGTGGCCAGGGCGATGAAGACACTGTTGATAAGGAACAGGTACAGGGCACCGAAGATATAACGCGCATTGAACAGAGAGAGCCCGTAACCGACAGTGCACAAGGGAGGCATTAACGCCGTTGCTATAGCTACACCCGACAGGACGGTACCCTTCTTTTTGCGAGACAGTTCAAGTATTCCGGCAAAGCCGCCGAACAGGGCTATCAACACGTCATAAAGAGTGGGGTTGGTACGCGCCAGCAGCTCTGTGGGGTTCTCGAGATGCAGAGGAGAAAGCAAGAAATAGAGGAACGAGGCTCCGATGCTGATGGACACCATGATGAGAAAATTCTTGAGCGAATCCTTGACCAACTGGTTGTCCCGTACTCCCAATCCGAAACCAAACCCAAGAATGGGAGCCATCACGGGCGAGATAAGCATGGCACCGATAATGACAGGGATAGAGTTGACATTGAGTCCTACGGAAGCAATAACAATGGCACACGCCAGAATGAAAACATTGGCACCATGGAAATGGATGCCATTACGGATAGATACACTTGCGCCCTCGCGGTCAAGGTCGTCGGACATGTTCACTAATCTCAACAACCTGTACTTAAAACTTCTGTTAGCCATTGTTCTGATGGTTATTTCATAATACGACACAGAAAACGCAGGAAAGGGGGAAAAATTGTATCGGAAAGACTTTTTTTCAAAAGCCGAGTTGGCATTTGAACTGCAACACCACGACCATCAAGCCATCCCGTTTGAGAAGCAGCTGCACGACGACCTTAAAGCCACAATGATAGCGCAAGTGAAGCAGTTGAGCGACAGCCATATCTCGGTGCGAGAGCGTTGGGAAAGCGTCTCGCGGTTCAAGCAGCCTGATAATTGGCAGTATCTTTCGCTTGTGGATGTGGAAATACTGAAGGAGGACATTTCGCCGCTGCTGGCCAAAAGCCAGAGTGACGAGGGAGCCAAGCGATTTGACGTATTGGTGCTGACCGTGGAGCTCTCGCAGGTGAACGACCAGGTTAAAGGGAAACGCAGTATCCGCAACATCATCGCCATTGCACAAGCCCTGAAAGAGAAGTGTGTCATCCCACAGATACAGGAAAAAATGGAAACGATAGATATGGTTCTGGGTGAAGTATTTTGGGAGAACCTGACGATGGACGGACTGGAGCGTGTGCGTATAGAGCTGAGGGAGCTTGTAAAGTTCATCTTCGGAGAGCAACGCCGCCAGTTTGAAGTGGATATCGAAGACGAAGTGACAGACCAGGGTGTGGCCGAGGAGATGGCATCGTTCACCACCTATCGCCAGCGGGTATTGGAGTACCTTGCCGAGAACCGTAACCTGCCCGTACTGCAAAAGATAATCAATATCGAGCCGCTGACAGATGCCGACATACGCGAGTT
>JAFXMW010000031.1 GCA_017530105.1 Bacteroidales bacterium | reverse complement strand
GGGACGCGCCAGCAGTAATGCCCGCATGGTTTTGCTTAATGAACCTTTGACACCCCTGCCCGGGCCTTTTTTATTTAATGTCAAAAATCATTAAGCTATGACAGAGAACACCAAGGGCGCACCCCGGCCCACGACAGGGGAACAGAAAACACTCCAGCACGCCATCGCCGTCATCCGCCTCGAGGCGTGGAAACAACAAGCACTGGCCGAACGCGCCATCGCCCAGAAAGAAACCGACACCCGCCAGAACCTACGCATGGCCGCCCTGCAGGAAGGAGGTGCACTATGAGCGCACGTCAGTTAAGCTATTGCCAAGACACCTTCCGCCGATATGTCGCACCATTGCCCACGGAGTATCCCGACCATATTCTTAGAACGATGATGAACGGATATCATAATGGGGAGGTTACAGACTTCTGGTTTGTGGTCTTCAAGAAGGCGTTGAACACCTTTGTTGAATACCGGATTGATAATGTGGCCGCAGCCATGGCTGGCAACGACGAAGAAGCCATGGTGGCACGCGGCCTGACGGCATGGTTGGGCGGCGAACCCTCCGAACAGGTTGTCGCCATGGCTATGTCCCTGCTCAATGCCATACGAGACATCGACGGTCTGTTCGTCAACGACACACCAGCACAGGAAGGAGGTGCCCAATGAAATACGACAACACCACCCTCGGCACCGGCTACGTCAGCTACGACAACCACCGCGAGTTCGGCCGCATGGTCGACGCCTTCGACGAACTGATGGAGCAGGTGCGCCCCACCCTCTACCGCTCCTTCGACCGGCAGGAACTGTGCCACCTTGCCGACATGCGCGACTACCTCTTCGCTGTGCACTTCCAGCACGACGATGCCACCACGGCACTGCCCGTGCTCAACTGCGCCGGCATCATGGACGACACCCGCCGCGCCAGCACCGTCGCCCAGGTGTGCGCCGCCACCCTCAAGCTCATCGACCGCGCCCGCCTCGCCACCGGCGGCACCGTCGGCAGCCCCGACGCCGTCAGCGAACTCACCGACTTCTGCCTCTGGCAGTGGCAGCACCCCTGCCCGGGACCCGACGAACCCTAAGCTGAAGACATTTTTTTTTTGCGCCGATGGTTGTGAAACCGTCGGCGTTTTTTTAGCCTGGCTAAAACTCCACCCCGCTGTTAAATACCCTCTCGTTCAGTCCGGCATCGAAATGGTCCGTATAGATACCCTGTATTGCCAGACTGCTGTGGTCCGCGTGGTGCTGCACTGTCAGTTGGTCTACACCGGCGTGCAGCAAGTCCGTAATCCCCGTGTCGCGTAGGCTGTACAGCTGCATCTCGTCCGGCAGCATCAAGTCGCGCCTCATCTTATCCCACTGCTTCCTGAAATATCCCTTGTTAATGGGCCGCGCAGCGGGCTCCATGTTACCCTCCCCGAACAGGTACCAATCCTTCTCCTTCACCCGGTCTATTACCGGCATCAGCTCGTCCATCAGGTCGCCCGACAGGGTGGCGCAACGGCTCTTTCCGTTCTTAGCCACCTCTTCGGGCACCCTCACGCATCGGTGGGGCAGGTCGAAGTCCCGGACGCGGAGCTTCTGTATCTCCAGCGGACGCAAGGCAGAATAATACACCAGCTTGCACACCGTCGTCATAGCTGGCCTGTGCATGTCGAAATAATCCATTATTCTGACTCTTGTTGCCTTATCTATTAGCACCCTCTTTTTCTTCTCCTTGGGCAGCACTCTCATCCCCTCGAAAGGATTCTCTCTGCAATAGCAATGCTCCAGTGCCCATTGAAAGAAGCACCGCATAACCTTCAGCGTATTGTTATAGCTTCTGTTGCCATTCCCCTTGTCCATGATAGAATCCATATAACATACCCCGTCCATCCTTAGGAACGTGCCGCTGAACTTCCGTGCCCTGCCCGAATCCTCGCACCAGCGGAGGAACAGACCCGTCATCGACGTATAGTTCACCATCGTCGTGTCCCGGCAACCCTCGCGCCGCTTGGCCTCCAGGAATCGGTCGCGCAGAGTGTCGATAGGCGTATATAGGCGGCTGTCGTCGCTCTCATACAGGGGAGACCAGCCGCTGGCCAGTCTGTGGTTTAACTCCTCCGCTATCTGTTGGGCAGCGATAGCCTGTTCCCGTTTCGTGCGGTACCGTTTGATAAGCTTCTGGATGCGGATTCTTTTCCTAATCATTCTTTCTTCCACCGGGTCGAAAACGTAATACTCCACAAACCAGCCCATCGAAGGAGTGGTCTTAGTGATGGCTGGTAGATAACTCTTTAATTTTAAGAGGTCAGTTTGGGACATTTTTTTTTCTTGGCACGTAGGCTGACCCAGCACCAAGAATTGCACGAATCTGTCACACTTTTTCGACAGAAATCGACGCAACTAATTAATACTTAATATTTGAGCGACAGACGGGGTTCGAACCCGCGACCTGCGGCTTGGGAAGCCGCCGCTCTGCCAACTGAGCTACTGTCGCTTATGGGTATCTGTTTGATGTTACTTTTCCAACAGACACCCTCAATAACTTGCCTTTTGTTTTTTTATTGTGCCAAGGCAAGTTTTTTTTTATCTTCTGCGGCCATTGCCATCGCTGCGGCGACGTTCACCACCTTCGCGACGTGACGGGCCACGATCTCCACCTTCACGACGGGGACCTCTGTCGCCCTCACGGCGAGGACCACGGGCAGGTTTGTCCTCGGTATAGCCTTCGGGCTTGGGGAGGAGAGCCTTGCGGCTCAGCTTCAACTTGCCGTTCTTCTCGTCCACAGCGATAATCTTCACCTTAATGATGTCGCCTTCTTCAATGAGACCTTCAAGGGTATCGGTACGCTTCCAGTCGTACTCGCTAATATGCATCAAACCTTCTTTTCCGGGCAGGAATTCGAGGAAAGCACCGAACTCTACAATGCTGACTACTTTGGCATCATATACCTGTCCCACCTCGGGAACAGTGCAAATGTCCTTAATCCACTTGACAGCGGCCTCGATGCTTTCTTTGTCCTGCGAGGCCACATCGACAATGCCGAGGTCACCGACCTCCTCGATGTTGATGATGGTATTGGTCTCAGACTGGATTTTCTGGATAACCTCACCACCCTTGCCAATGACAGCACCGATGAAGTCCTTGGGAATCTGAAGCTGTACAATACGGGGTACGAAGGGCTTGTAGTCCTCACGGGGTTCGGCAATAGTGCTCTGCAAGTGGTCGAGGATGTGGATACGGCCTTGACGAGCCTGCTCCAAAGCTTTTGCCAAAACATCATAACTCAAGCCATCAACCTTGATGTCCATCTGGCAAGCGGTGATACCGTCACGGGTACCGCATACCTTGAAGTCCATGTCACCCAGATGGTCTTCGTCGCCAAGAATATCACTCAGCACAGCCCATTTGTCACCCTTGCTGATAAGACCCATGGCAATACCTGCAACCGGCTTGCGAATCTTTACGCCGGCATCCATCAGTGCCAAACAACCGGCACATACAGTAGCCATGGAACTGGAACCATTCGACTCGAGAATATCGGACACCACACGGATAGTATAGGGGCACTCATTCTCGGGAGGCAGAACCTCTTTGAGGGCACGCCAAGCCAGATGGCCGTGACCCACCTCACGACGGCTGAGACCGCGATTGCCTTTCACCTCGCCAGTGGCAAAGCCCGGGAAATTATAATGCAACAAGAAACGGCGGGTTCCCTCAATGACAGCACCGTCAATAATCTGCTCATCGAGCTTGGTGCCGAGTGTAACAGTGCTGAGGGACTGGGTCTCGCCACGAGTGAAAATGGCACTTCCGTGAGCAGAAGGAAGGTAGTTGACCTCACTCCACAACGGACGGATTTCATCCAACTGGCGGCCATCAAGACGGCTACGTTCAGCCAGGACCATGTCGCGCATAGCCTCACGCTCGGTGTCGTGATAATAGCGGTCAATCATAAACTTGATGTCATCGGTGAGAGTTTCCTCGGTATAATTGGCATCGATAAACTCCTGCTTGATGGCCTCAAAGCCTTCTTCGCGCTGGTGCTTGTTGGCAATGCCCTGCTTGCTTAAGTCATAGCACTTCTGGTAAACGGCGTCGTGCAAGCGCTGACGCAGTTCCTCGTCGTTTATCTCGTGACAATACTCGCGTTTCTCGGTTTTGCCAGCCTCAACGGTCAGTTCCGCAATGGCGCGGCACTGAATCCGGATAGCCTTGTGGGCAGCCTTGAGGGCACCCAGCATCACCTCTTCGCTCACCTCTTTCATCTCACCTTCCACCATCATGATATTCTCCTCGGTGGCGGCAACAATAAGATCCAAGTCGGCACGCTCGATATCCTGCATCGGCGTATTGATGACATAATCGCCATCGAGATAAGAAACCCTTACCTCGGAAACAGGACCGTTGAACGGAATGTCGGACACTGCCAGAGCCGAAGCTGCAGCCAAAGCAGCCAACTGGTCGGGCATAGTGTTCTTGTCACCCGAAATAAGAGTTATCTGCACCTGTACCTCGGCATGGAAATTGTCGGGGAACAGCGGACGCAAAGCACGGTCGACCAAACGGGCGATAAGAATCTCATGCTCCGAAGGACGAGCCTCGCGCTTAAAGAAACCACCGGGGAAACGCCCCATGGCGGCATACTTCTCTTGGTAATCAACTGTAAGGGGCATAAAGTCTACGTTCTCCCCCACCTCTTTCTTTGCACACACGGTGGCCAAAAGCATCGTGTCGTTCATCCGAACCACTGCAGAGCCATCGGCCTGCTTGGCAAGTTTGCCAGTTTCAATTTCGATTATGCGGCCATCGCCCAAATCGAATTTCTTTGTGATAATGTTCATTTTTTCCTTTGTTATTTCCTTTTTTCCGCTACGCGACGCACCGTGCGCCACGCATCTTGCCAAGCATCTTTACGGTTCATCACCGTCTCTGCCAAGCTATTTTTGATAAATCAATAGGCTTTTTCAAAAAAGCCTCCCCAGAGAACCCAGGGAGGCCAACCATAACCAAATAAATATGAAAAACTATTACTTCCTTAAGTTGAGTTTCTTGATGATGGCACGGTAACGCTCAATGTCGACATCTTTCAAATAGTCGAGCTGATGACGACGTTTACCAACCAGAGCCACCAACGCACGCTCGCTCACCTGATCTTTCTTGCTCTTTTTCATCAGCTCAGTGAGATGCTGAATTCTATAGGTGAACAGAGCAATCTGGCCTTCTACTGAACCAGAATCTTTCGCACTTTTGCCATACTCTGCGAATATCTCTTCTTTCTTTTCTTTTGTCAGATACATGTTTTTGTTTTACGTTTTATTCGTTTTAATCGTTTTTTTCCTTTCAAATTCGTTTGCAAAAATACTACTTTTTTCTCACATACAAAAAAAATCTTCAAAAAAAATCAGAATTTAACCTTTATTAAGAAAGTACATAGCACGTAACAAAAACTTAACAATCTTTTTTTCAACCGAATAAAAAAAAGAGTGTACCTTTGCAAAAAAATATGGAAATGTTATCACAAACATGAATTTTGGGGACATTTTACTGATAATAATCAAATTTGCAGGTGCCGTAGTGGTGTTCATCTACGGTATGAAACTGATGAGCGAAGGCCTACAGAAGGTTGCTGGGAGCAAAATGCGCAATATAATGAGCCGCATGACCAACAATCCCTTCCGTGGTATCGTCACCGGCGCCGCAGTCACCGCTGCAGTACAGTCCTCCACCGCCACCACCGTCATGGTGGTAAGCTTTGTCAACTCAGGCCTGCTCACCCTTGCCGGAGCCATAGCCGTAATCATGGGAGCCAACATCGGCACCACTGTCACCTCCTGGCTAATCCTCCTCGGAATGGGCGGAACCGAAAAATTCCTTTACCCACTTATCGTCTTTGCCATTGCCTCACCCCTGCTGCTGCTGAAAGGCGACAAAACAAAATCCTTCTGCGAATTCATCATAGGTCTCGGTCTGCTTTTGGTTGGGCTCCAATTCCTGCAATACGCCATGCCCGACCTAAGCAGCAATTCCTCTGTGATGCAGACCATGCATAGTTGGTCCGACAGTGGACTCGGCACCACGCTACTGTTTATTGTTGCCGGAGCCGCTCTCGCCATACTCCTCCAATCCTCCTCTGCCGTCATGGCCGTCACACTCATCATAGCCGCCAACGGATGGATAGGGTTCGACATCGCCGCAGCCATCATCCTTGGTCAAAACATCGGCACCACCTTCACAGCCAACAACGCCGCCATGATGGCCAACGCCGCAGGCAAAAAGGCCGCACGTGCCCATTTTGTCTTCAACATGATAGGCACCATCCTCACCCTTCTGGTCTTCTACCCCGAACTCAACTTCATAGCCTACCTCTCCGAGCTCCTCTCAGGCAACACACCCTCCCCCGACTTCCGCACCCTGCCCGTAGTCATCGTACCTTTGGCCATCACCATCTTCCACACCTTCTTCAACGTCATCAACACCGTCATCCTCTCCTTCTTCATCCCGCAATTCATCAAAATTGTCAACCTTCTGGTGAAAACCCCTCCCGAAGAAGCCGAAGACGAATTCCGGCTCCGCTTCATCAGCGGCGGCTTCACCAACACAGCCGAACTCAACCTCCAGGCCGCACAAAACGAAATCCAGAACTTCTCCAAACGCATCCTGCGCATGTTCAAATTCCTCCCCAACCTGCGCACAGCCAAAGACGACGAAGAATTCAACAAAACATTTGAACACATCGAGAAATACGAAAACATCTCCGACCGTATGGAGATGGAAATATCCAAATTCCTCACCAAAACAGCCGCCGCCGACCTCTCGGCCGAAGGCTCGCAACGGGTCTCCTCCATGCTCCGTATTGTCGACAACCTCGAAAGCATAGGCGACATCATCTTCCAGATTGCCATGACACGCAAAAACAAACGCGACTCTGCCGTCCATTTCGACCAAGGGCTCAACGACAACCTCAGCCACATGTCCCAACTCGTCCAAAACGCCCTCGACATCATGGACAACAACATCAAGGAAGACATCCACCACATCGACCTCGAAGCGGCCTACCATGCCGAACAAGAAATCAACCGCTACCGCGACATACTGCGTGCACGGCACCTCGATGCCCTCAAACTCGACGTATACGACTTTGCCATCGGCAACGCCTACAGTTCACTCTACGCACTCTACGAAAAACTCGGCGACTACATAATAAACGTCTCCGAAGCCATCGACGACAGCGTCAAATCGGCCGAAGTACTCGGCTCTAAACAATAAAACCGCAAAACGAAAACAACAAAAATAAACGATACAATGGACACATTGAAATACAACCTCCGAGGCGTGTCAGCCTCCAAAGAAGACGTCCACAACGCCATCAAGAACATCGACAAAGGCCTCTTCCCGAAAGCATTCTGCAAAATAATTCCCGACTATCTGGGAGGCGATGAATACTACTGCAACATCATGCACGCCGACGGGGCCGGCACCAAATCGTCGCTGGCCTACCTTTATTGGAAAGAAACCGGCGACATGAGCGTTTGGAAAGGCATAGCCATCGACGCCGTAGTCATGAACCTCGACGACCTCCTCTGCGTAGGCGCCGTCGACAACATCCTGCTCTCCTCCACCATCGGCCGCAACAAAAACCTCATCCCCGGCGAAGTAATCAGCGCCATCATCAACGGCACCGAAGAGTTCCTGCAACAGATGCGCGACCTCGGCATAGGCATCTACCTCACCGGGGGCGAAACCGCCGACGTGGGCGACCTTGTACGCACCGTCATTGTCGACTCCACCGTCACCGCACGTATGCGCCGCGCCGATGTCATCGACAACTCGCACATTCACACCGGCAACGTCATCGTAGGCCTTGCCTCCTACGGCCAAGCCACCTACGAAACACAATACAACGGCGGCATGGGCAGCAACGGCCTCACCTCGGCACGCCACGACGTCTTTGCCAAACTCTATGCCACGCAATACCCCATGAGCTACGACCACAACCTGCCACAAGACGTAGTCTACTGCGGCTCGCGGCGACTCACCGACCCCACCGAAGTACCCGGAGTGGATGCTGGCAAAATGGTCCTCTCACCCACCCGCACCTACGCTCCCGTCATCCGGCGCGTGCTCGACCAATACCGCACACACATCAGCGGCATGATACACTGCAGCGGCGGCGCCCAGACCAAAGTGCTGCACTTCATCGACAAACTCCACGTGGTTAAAGACAACCTCTTCCCCGTCCCGCCACTCTTCCGCATGATTCACGACGAAAGCGCAACCGAATGGAAAGAGATGTACAAAGTCTTCAACATGGGACACCGCATGGAAATCTACACCGACGAAACCGCCGCACAAGGCATCATCGACATAGCTCGCAGCTTCAACATCGACGCACAAATCATAGGCCACGTGGAATCCAGCGACACCCCGCAGGTGACCGTAGCCACCGAAAACGGAACTTTCATTTATAACAATTAATACCCATAACACCATGCCTTCAATCTTTTCACGTATCGTAGCCGGCGAAATACCCTGCTACAAAGTTGCCGAAACCGACAACTGCCTTGCCTTCCTCGATGTCAACCCCGTGGTAAAAGGCCACGTGCTCTGCATCCCGAAGAAAGAAGTCGACTACATCTTCGACCTCGACGAAGAGCTCTACTGCCAGCTGCAACGCTTCACCCACCGCGTAGCCAAAGGCCTGAAAAAAGCCTGTCCCTGCGTAAAAGTAGGCGTAGCCGTGCTGGGGTTGGAAGTCCCTCACGCCCACATCCACCTCGTGCCCATGCAAACCGAGGCAGACCTCAACTTCCACCACCACATCAAAATGTCGCCCGAGGAGATGCAAGCCCTCGCCGACCAGATAGCCAAAGCCATCGAATAGCAGGCTACCTGCAACCACATCATAAGGCGGTGCTGTCGCTTGGCAGCACCGCCTTTTCTATTACCCATACAGCCCTCCTGTTTGGCACCTTCACCATTGCAGCCACGACTTATCACCATTCGTTGACTATGGGTTATGCGGTGGTTATATCACCGTTATATATGCATTGCATATAGAATGGATACATATCGGATACATTTTGTATATATATCGGATATATATATAGCGAAGCTTGAGCGAAGGATGAGCGGATTTTCAACGGGGTGGTGAGGGGCTTGGTTATTACCAGGGGGCAACGGCTGGGGAGGAGAATAAAAGAGCGTCACGGCACTGCTGCCGTGACGCTTGTGTTTGTTTTCAGCGGAAAGGTTTATACCGCTTGCCCTCACATGCGGCTGGCTGCCGCAGTTGAAGACGGCGAGGGCTTAGTGCTTAACGCTCGACGGTGAGTATTTCGAATTGCATGGTGCCGGCGGGGACTACCACATCGACTTGTTCTCCGGCACGTTTGCCGAGGAATGCCTGTGCAAAGGGGGAGGTGACTGAGATTTTCCCTTCCTTGAGGCTGGCTTCGCTTTCGGGAACGATGGTATAGACCTGTTTGGCGTTGTTTTTGATGTTGCGGATAGTGATTTTGGAGAGGAGGAGCACTTTGGACGTGTCTATTTTCGACTCGTCGAGAAGGCGGGCATTGGCAACCAGGTCCTGAAGTTTGGAGATGCGGGCTTCGAGGTGTCCCTGCGCTTCTTTTGCTGCGTCGTATTCGGCGTTCTCGGAGAGGTCGCCTTTGTCGCGTGCCTCGGCAATGGCTGCCGATGCTGCGGGGCGGTCGAATGCAATGAGGTGGTGGAGTTCGTCTTTCAGTTTCTGGAGACCTTCTTCGCTGTAATATTTGATTTCTGACATGTTAATTTTCGAAACGTTTAAAAATTAGGAAAGGCCATGGAAAGCCTTTCCTAATTTCATGTTATGTGTACTTGATGACTTAGAATCTGAACGTGCCTCCGATGGCGTGGGTGCCGCGGAGGTTGGCGCTGGAGCGATAAGAATAATCAATAGTGAGTGATGTCTTGCTGTCGCTGCCTTTCTTGCTCAGGGGGACATCGATAGAGGCACCTGCGCAGAGACCTGTGTTGGAGGTGGTGCGGAGGTCGGCATCGAAGATGTCGGTTTGATAGACATAGCCGCAACGGATGTTGAAAATGTCGAGAAGACCGTATTCAAGACCGAGGGCGAAGTTGTCTTTGAGGAAAGCGTTGGAGGTGAAGGCGGCAGCAATGGTCACATGCTGGCTCAGGGCTTCGATGAGGAAGTCGTAGGAGAGACCGATGTTGAGGCAGGTGGGGAGTTCCATCTCGCCGGAACGATATTCGGCAGTCATGTTGTTCTGTGCATCGTTGACGAAGGTGAAGGACAAACCGGTGCCTTCGAAGCTGTAGGCGGGACCCCAGTTCTTAAGGCTGATACCGAATTTGAGTTCATCGTTCTCGCCGGTGACATACTGGATACCGGCATCGATGGCGAAAGCACTACCGGTGATGTCGCTGGTCGTCTCATTGATAAGTTTGAGGTTGACACCACCCCTGATGGATGCGGTGAAGGTGTGGGAATAGGCTACGTTGATGTTCATTAAAGTGGGCGAGAAAGTACCGTTGATAGGTTCGGGACTTTCAACGGTGGTGACAGGGATGTCACCAAAACCCATGGACATGAGGCTTAAGCCCATGACACCTTTGTCGAAAAGACGGATAGCCAAACCGAAGGCATTGATTGAAGCACCACTGTTAAGGCCGCTTTTGCCGCCGTTGAGCATGGTGTTGGAATAGGAGACTTCGAGTTTGGGCACGTAACTAAGACCGGCGATGTTTGAATAGAAAGCATCCAGGCCCCGGACATTAGCCACACTGGCACTACCCCAACCGGTGCTGCGGGCCCACGGGTTAATGAGCAACTCGGTGGCTCCGGAAGTACCTCTACGCTTGTCGTTACCAGCCCATACGGCTTCGGTCGACAATAGCACCATGACGGCTACTACGGCAAATATTCTAATTATGTTTTTCATTTCTGTCATTTTTTAAGATTAACAAACAGTGCTTAGAATTGATAAGAGTTCAGGTCAACAGGTCGCATGGTGCCGAACCATTTGACGACACGTTCGCCGATGCCTGGTACTTTAAAGTGGATGAGATAGACACCACCCGCAATGGGGAGACCGTTGTGGTTGTGGAGGTCCCAGTCGAGAGTGGTAGCACTACCCGAAGTGGGTCCCAGCCTACGGACAAGGGTACCATCGACTGTGTAGATGGAGACGACGGTGCCTTGAGGTACGTTGATAAAACGTACTTTGGTTTCCAACTGGCTGGAGGTTTCGTAGGTAGAATAGCTGTAGTAGGGGTTGGGGACAACGTTGATGCTACTGAGGATGGAATCCTGATAGGACTTGGTAGTGTTGTTGCGTTTGGCCTGACCTGTGAGAGTGGCAATGTCGGGAGTGAGTTCGAACATGTACATGGGGTAGTTGGAGTTCTTGATTTCGGCATTGTCGAACAGACGAACCGAGGTGCCGTTGGGTGAGAGGTAACGGCCATAGGGAGAGTTGACATCGAGATTGATGGTTACGTCACAGGGGATGTCGATGGGGTTTTTAAACTGGAAGCGGGGGCTGACCAAAGGCATGTTGACCCAAGCGACGGAGGCAAAGAAGAGGGCTGCTGAGTCGCGTTGGGGGATGAGGGAGGTCTTTTCACCATTAACAATACCACGGTAGCAACTGGCTTGATCGGTTTGTGAAGTGGGTATGAAGTCCATGAGACGATCGAGAGTACCAAGCATCTGGACTGCCCAACGACCGGCGTCGTAGGAGGGAGTTTTGAAATTGGCCACGTCGGTGCTCTTGTTGTTAACGATGTCTAAGAATGTCTGGTTGGTGGCGTTCATGACATAGATGAAGTGACGGCCACCCATGACATAGTTCTGGGTTCCTTCGGTGAGGTCGTTGGTGGGATTCCATAACATGTCAGCACCGTTGAACTGGATGTAGCGGGAGTCTTCGCCGAACAAGACGTTGAGACGTTCGCCAGTGACAACGTTGATAGCGTAGCCGGGGAACCAACCCATACCTGTTTCATTAATGTAGGCAGGGTTGTTGACATCATCGACATTGGGCGAGATGCCAAGTTCATCCACAGTACGACCAAGTTTGTCGACAGAAGCATGACGACGCATCTGGAAACGACGGGCATTGCCTTGAGACTGGGTGTGGTCGTCGCACATTTCAAGAACCGGGCAACGAGTCCATTTTGAGGTATCGCTTGTAAGGACAATACGTACACTGGGCAGATTTGAAAGATCGTTGAAGTTGAGCGATTTGTTACAGAAGTTATCCAGTGTATTACGCAAAATCTCTACTTTGCTAAGACGTCTAAGACTGTCGATGGTTCTGTCGCTGGCCAAGAAATAACGGTAGCAGAAGCCAGGATGGAACGGCAGTGTGGAGACCAGACCATAGGGAGCCCAACCACCTGCAACACCTTCGAAGACCTGGAAACGATCGATACCCATGAATGAAGGGGCTACACCAACTCTTGCCTGCTGACCTTTGAAATAGTCTTCGTCAAGATAGGTCTCGGAAAGAGATACTTCAGAAGTTTCAGTGATAAAAAGTTTACGGGTATCACCTGCAAACTGAGTACCGGAACGAACCCAGTTCTGAATCATATAACTATCGTCGTCGGGGATGTAGCTGAGCCAGGGAGTGGCATTGTTGGAGAATACAACAGATGAATTCAGCAAGGCACCGTCGTTGACGAAACCGCCCCAATAACGGCTAAGACCACCATTATCATTAATAGAGGAATAGATGTACAGCGGAGAAGCAACAGGCTGGGGATTGCTCAGAGCAACGGCGACACCGAGGTCGAGGAAAAGTTGCTCGTTGAAACGGTTGATTTTGAAATCAGACTTGACACTGGTAACATCATCATAGATGTAGGGATTCTCGGCATAAGTCGGGTCTTCGGGGGACTTGGAGATAGTCCAACCGCAATTTTCGATGTCGGTGCTCTGGTCGAATTTGACAATGTATTTGCCAGCTTTGACACTCAGCGGGTCGATAACCTCGACACGGATGGGTCCGTAGTTCTGCTCATACTGAGGATTGAGGAGTTGGCAGGGATTTGCCAACATTCCGGTACCGTCGGCTTTCATCTTGCCAGCAGGTTTGCCGGGGACACCGGGAGCACCCATGAGTTCCTCGATGGAAGCCTCGGTCAGACGCAGGACAGAGCCACCATTGCCATAACCCTCGATACGGGTGATGTTGGGGCACATGCCAAATTCGGCGTTGACAACAGTACCGCCATTTTCAGAGGAAGGATCGTGAGGAATGGCAACAATGGGGGTGATGGTTCTGCCGAACTCGTCTTTGCGGCCAGCCAGATAGGGCTCTTTCTGACCATCGAGTTTGTCGGCTTCGATAGCGAACTCTTTGTAACGGTTCTGGGCATAAGCAACACAAATGAAATAGTATTCCTTATTGTTAACAAGAGAGCTGTTACGTCCCGTTGCAAAGGCATCGGTTCTAATGCGGAACACATGTTTGATGCCCTGGTTGGAACCCTCGACCATGATGGTGGGAGCCATCAAACCAGTAGTACTGTTGCGGGTGTAGTTGACAAGAGTACCGATGGGCAGGCTGGGATTGTCGTTGTAGACGGTGTCGTAAGTATTGTGGACAGTGTCGTGTGTGACTTCATATTCGTCATAGAAGTTACGTACATCGCACTGGGCAACAAGAGCTGATTTGGTAATATCGCGGATGTCGGAGATGGAGACATTGGCATCTTTGAGCTGATAGATTTGGTATCCTTCGAATTTGTAGCTACGCTGTTCGTCGGAATAGAATACAGTTTTGCCGGAGGCATCGTTGTAAGAACGGACAATGGCGGGGTCGACTTCGGAGTACTTCTCACCATAGTTGTTGCTGGCGGGGTTGTCGTATTTGACATAGAGTATAATCTCGTTGTTCAACTCTTGTGCAACCAGCGTGGGAGCATCGGGACCGTCAAGCACTTTGAAACAGTTTTCGAAGAGAGCCTGGCAAACATCGTCGATTTCGCGGAGGAGCTCAACAGAGGAATAAGCATTGCCCGAAGGAGCCTGAGCAAAGGGGATACCCACAGTGATGTAGTTCAATGCACCGGGTTTGAGGGTGAAAGGACCGGCCGATTGCATGAAACGACGGTCGTTTGGTGGGTTCTCGGCGTCTACCTCAGTCCAATCGTCAACGGCATTACCATCAGTACCCCAGTACAGCGGGTCGCTATTGCCCGGGAACATGAAGTCGCAAGGGAATTCGGTTGTATTTTTATCAATACCGTTACCACCATATAACATACGGCGATTATCTTTCCAGAAACCGCGGAGGTAGTTATAATAGTCAGTGGCCTTACTGGGTTCGCCGTTGATGCCGCTGGTACCATTGTCATAGTATACGAAACGGCGCATACCAAAACGCTCGTCATCGACAATGTTGTTACCAAAGTTGACACCATTGATGGCGCAGTTGCCAATGGCATCGCCGGGGACGAAGTACCAAGCATTGGGATAATAGAGGTCGGCGTCGTCGGTGAGCCTGATGGTGTCGTAAGTGCCATCGGGCAGGAGATAGAGTTTCAACTGCTCGGGATAATAGGCACGCATCTTGCCAATGTCAATCTTGGGATTATCCTTTCCATCGGGATCCATATAGGGACCCTGGAAGAAGTCGATACCTACTGCAGGAGGAATGCCGGAATAAGAACCGGAACCGGGGCCGTCGCTCTCATCACCATTGTAGCAGTAACCAAGACCACGCTTGACATCACATCCCACATAGTCGTCCCACGCATAACCAAGGTCAGCATCAACCCACTGGCTGAAGTAGGTTTCGCGGAGTTCATAGGTTGAGCGGTTGATGATTTCGTAGGTGTAGAAAGTCATGTTGTTGATTTCATCGTTGGTGGAGAAGGCAAAAGCCTGTGCACGGATTTCCATACCGATAGGCTGGCCTTTTGACTCGGTGTGGACGTTACCCATGTCGTTGAACACCCACCAAATAGTTTGGTCGCCCTTAAGGACTTGGTCGGAGAGGAGACCGCCAGTGACAATACCGTTCTCGGTTTCGAGGGTGGTGGCCACATGGGAGGTGTAGTCTCTACCCCATTGGGCTTTCAATGTACGAGGACAAAGAGCATTGTTGAAATCATAGTAGGGATAGTCACCATCTTCCCAGTTGTATGCACCATCGTGATTGGCGTCGAAATAAGGGGCAAGATAGGGGGACTGTTCGGTGTTGATGCCGGAGGCAGGCCAGTTTTTGATAGTGGCAGGAACAGCCTCAGCAGAGAATGACTCGTTGGGGGTTGCACCATGCTCGTCGTAATCAAACATTGACATGAACGACAAAACTTCATTTTTAGTAATGATGTAGTGTTTGTCGAAATAGTTACATACCGGGAGGTCCACCGAGGCAGTTTTTAACTCAAGGGGGCCGGGCCAGTAGTCGTCGCCTTCAGAACCGAAACGAAGAGCAGCAATACGGAGCTGGTCGTTGACATCGGTACCGCCAATCCACAAGGCAGCGCAGAAGAGAGGACAGGTGTTGCTGTTTTTAGGGAGGTGGTACTGTGCCACACTACCATCATACCACATGTTGCCGTAGCCGTTAATCAGAGCTCTGACATTGTTAACATTCAGCTCAGCGGTACTCTGTGCCCTTTTGCACACGGCGGCTTTTGACTGCACTGCGGCTTTGTGGGAGGAAGACTTTTTGCAGGTCTTGCAGTCCTCAGCAAAGGCAGTCTCCGAGAGAGCGGAGAGGAGGAAAGCCACCAATACTAATTTGCTAAATATATTCTTCATAACTTAATATTTTTTTCTCGTTAGGAATTAGAATGAGTAAGCAATCGTTGCCATAAAACGACGCGGAGTTGAATAATAGAAATAATTGTTGCTATAAGCGATTGAATACAAATCTCTGTATGAATCAGGATCTAACTGACGCTCGATGGCAGCCTGGCTTTCGGGGTCGGAAAGGTATCCATTGTCGTCGGGGTTGCCGGTGACCGGGAATACGGCCCTGATGTTGCGGATGTCAAAGAGGTTGGTGATGTCGAGAGCCAAAGAGAGATAGGTATCGCGTTTTCCGACTTTGATGGGGAAACGTTTGTCAATAACAACGTTGAAGAAGAAGCACCACGGCATACGTGCGCCATAATAGCTACCCACGATTGTGGGCTGAGCGTTGCTGAAAGCCCTGGTGTAAGGACGGCCAGACTGTGCAACAGCGACGATATTGACACCGAAGTTTTCGAGAACCTTGAAGGTTTCGGAACGGTCCTCGCCAGTTTCTTTGTCTTTAACTTTACGAGTGATGGTGGGACCATTGTAATTCTTACCACCTAAATAACGGAAGTCGAGGTTGACCTTGAACTCATGACGACGGTCGTCAGAGATGGGGTTGAGCATCTTCAGAGTGGTGTAGCCTTCCTTGATAAGTTCCTGCATGGTGGCACTGGACAGACCGGTACCCTCAGCATACTGCAAGGTGTAGTTGGCATTGACGCGTATGTTCTTCGACTGACGGAGGTCGTAACTGACGGTAAGACCCTTGGTTGTCTTAAAGTCGATATTGTCATAGGAGTAGTAGTTCTGGTTGGGGTCGGCACCTGCATACTGAACAAGCTGAATCAGGTCGCGGGTTTCTTTGTAGAATGCGCTGATGCTGATAGCATTGTTCTTATTAAGAGCCTGCTGGAAACCAAGTTCATAGTTGGTGATACGCTCGGGCTTAAGGTTAGGATTGCTGACAGCGGTCATCTGAGACATATAGAGGTAGCTGTAATAGTCGGCACGCCAGTTGGAAGAAGGACGACGGGCGATAATGTCGTAACTGGCCTTGAACTGTGAACTTTCACCAACGGGGAAGGAGAAAGCGATACGGGGCATCACAACCACCTGAGGTTTATAGTCCTCGAATGCTTCAACGCCTACAGCATTGTTATCGGCAGCTTTCCGTCCATTAGGAGTACGATAGGGGGTGGGTTTACCAGACTTACCGACAATGGAATTGGGGGTGCTCAGTTCAACACCATTGGCATCGTACCAGACGGAACCGTTACGGTAACCATAGATGGTGGGGTTGTCGTCATCGGCGGCGTCGACATACACTGTCCAGGAATCGCCTGCACCGGCGTAGATGTCGCCTTGATAGGGAGCCTTGCCATCCTTAAGATCTTTGACAGTCCAAGATTCGTACAGGAGGTAGGGGTCTTTCAACACGCTCTGGTTGGCGTCGAATATATCCACACGGACACCGACGTTGAAGATAAGGTCGGAGAAATAGAACTGATCCTGGATATAACCTGCCATGTAGGTAGGAGTGAAAGCGGGGAGGTAGCGGTACTTGGGGTTGCTGGGAGAGAAGAAATCCTTCAGGCTCCAATTGCTGCTGTTATATTTCTTACCAGTGTGGTCGTAACCGTAGAAGGTAACCAAACTTCTACCATTATCAAAAAGCTCATCGGTGGAGAACATGTCCATACCACCGGCTGCAACATACTGTTCAGGGGTATAGCGGTCAATATCCAAATAGGTAACCTCCATTTTGTTATTACCAGACCAACCTAAGTAATCACGCATGGCACGGTCGAAATAGGTCTGACGGTCTCTGTCGAGCAAGCGGTCATAGTCGACATAAAGGGTAGAACCCTCCCAACGGTAAATAGGATTGCTATAGTCCAACTGAGAGATATGGTAGTTGGCATTCTGGCGCATGATAGTCCAAAGAGATCTGGCGGATAAGCCATAATAGGATTGATCCATTCGGTCATATTGGAAACCGACTTCAATGGCATGACCTTTAATTTCGGCACTTGCCTTGGCAGCCAAATAGATGTAATCATTCTGGGCAAAAGCGAGAGAAGAGCTCTGAATACCAACATTATCCAAAAGACCATAGATGTTGCTAGGAACATCACCATTGGCAAGACCCTTAAAGCTACGAAGGAAATCGATGTTGGTCAACAAACCAGAAATGTCGGGGATGCCCAAAAGTTGCAGATTGTAATTGGCAAGAACTTGGTTGGGGGCAAAAGGCTCATAGGTGCTCCAGTCGATTACGTCATACCAGCTGTTCTGCACCATTGCAGCACGACTAATACCATTATAATTGAAAGAGGGGTTCAGTTCCCAGTTACGCATCTGGTTGGTCTCTAAACGGCCATAGTAGCCATACTTGAACACATCATCGATAGAACTACCGAAAGTCTCATTATAGGCTCTTTGGCGGTCGCGCTCGAAGAAAGCAGTGATATTATACATCACATTTTTGACGGCCTTGGCAGAGGAGCTTGAGCCCTCGGTGTTATCAGCCGAAGATTCTTCAGCATCGGGGAAGCGCTGGGTGAAATCAGCAGTGACCGTCCAGTCGAGTCTGCGAGAGACACCGTTGGCGCTACGGCTCATGTTAAGAGGCATGATTGAATTGTCGGGGGAATAGCTGAAGTTGAAGTCACCCGTCAAGGTTAATGTAGCATAATCCGAGAAACGGACATCAAATGCCAACTGGTTGTTGACACCATAAGACCTTGTGATAGGTGTGCGGCTTGCATCACCACCGAAATCCTTCTTGGTGGGATTTTTGATTTCTACAAAATCGTTTCTGTATAAACCTCTTTCAGCAGAGTAGTTCACAGTACGACTAACCGGGTCGTAGCTGATAGGATTAATTTCATACTGACGAACCAAAGCGTCATTGACAACTAAATAGCGACGATCACGCGGACGGTATCTGTCGTATTCGGAAAACGTTCCCTGAGAGGTGAAACGGAAACCGATAAGGGTGCGGTCGCCGGTGACGTTTCCGTTCTCGTCTTTAATATCCTGCTTGATAACAGGGCCTGTGAGGTAGGCGGTGAGACGGTTCCAGTAACGATAGTCCAAAATGGACTCAAGGCTGAAGTAGCCTTTAAACTGGCTCGTAGGCGGTTTGAGGGTGATAATCTGGGTACCACCGATAGCTTCACCGATGCTGGCAGGAGTACCACCAAGGATAACCTGGATTTCGGCGATAGCCTCCTTAGGCACGGTCACACCGGTACGTTTACGGACACCGCCCTGCATGGTGACCATATTATCCTCACCACGGGCGGTACTGGTACCACCGTCACTATAACCCACACCACCGACAGCAGCAACGATATTGTCTACAGAGGTACCCGGCATACGGGTGATGTCTTCAGTAGTGATACGTTGGCCAGACTCAGCTGATCCGATATCGATAATCGGGTTTTTGGATTCCTTGATCTCAACAGTCTCCAGAGTTTTGGATGCAGTAGTGAGTTCAATGTTACAGACAGAAATACCGGATGCTTTCACAGTAAAGCCCTCACGAGTGTAGGTTGTATAACCCACACAGGAGGCCTGAATATCGTATTGACCGACATTCAGAGGCCGAATCGTGAAATTACCATCCATGTCTGTCTGCGTACCCTTGATTTGTTTTCCGTCTTGCTTAGCAACGACGTTGGCAAAAGGCACAGGCTCTTTTGTCTTCGGATCGATAACGGTACCTTTGATAGTACCCTGCGCGAGGACGAAATTCGCCATCAGCAACAGACCGATTGTCATTAGTACTTTTCTAAACATACTCTTTTAGGTATTATTACTATAAAGGATTAATTAATTTCAGAAGGATTCATCTCAGGGACGTATTTGGCCTTAAGAATAGTGTTATAGACAATTGCTTGTCTCAAATCGAAAACAGAGTCCTGAACCTTTTCATTAGTAGCCTCCACCACAGTCTTGGTTTCAGCTGTTCTTGGCTTGGGAGATGCCTTGACGGGTTGCACCGACTCCGACTCATACGTGAAATAACCAGCTTTTCTCTCCTCCTCAGCAAAACTCATCTCTTTGGCCTGGAGATTCTCAAAAAGAGCCTCATATGCAGGACGAGAGGATGGACGTGGCTGAGGCGCATCCTCCAGGTCGGACATCTGTTTGCGCACAGTCTTGTACGAGCGAAGCCCGACCCAAAGTATTATTGCCATTATGAAGAGAAAAAACTTCATTATTCTATTGTTTAAGAATTATTATTTTGCACTCAACTGCTTCTGGCTGCGGCGCGAAATCTCGAACACCACAGAGCAAGCAATGCAAACGGAGGAGAATACACCACAAACAACACCCACCAAGATGGCGAAGATGAAACCACGGATTACCTCACCTCCGAAGATGAACATCATCAACAGGGTGAAGAACGTTGTTCCGCTAGTGTTGATTGTACGTGCCAACGTTGAATTGATAGCATCATTCATGTGAACCTTGAGAGTACGCTTGGGGTAAAGTTTGCGATACTCACGCACACGGTCGAAAATAACCACAGTGGCATTGATTGAATAACCAATAACTGTCAGCACAGCGGCAATGAACGACTGGTCAACATCCAGATTGAACGGAAGCAGACCATGCAGCAATGCAAAGACACCGATAACGAGAATGGTGTCATGTGCCAGAGCCACAACACTACCCACACCGAAACGCCAGCTACGGAAACGGAGGCCTATGTAAACAAACATTACGAGCAGACCGCCTATGACCGCCAAGAAAGCGTTGCGGACCAAGTCATTGGCTATTGATGCACCGACCTGTTCGGACTGGATAATACCCAACGGGTTGGTCTCGGTGCTACGGAACTCATCTTCTGAGATTCCATTGGCAAAGAAACCTTTCGTACCAGCATACAACAGGGAAGCAATCTCATTGTTGATGGACTCACCGTCCTCATTGAATTTGTACTTGGTGGTAATCTTCAACTGAGTACTGGGGCCATAGGTTTTCACCTCAGGAGCCTCACCAAACTCTTTGTCGAGAGCAGAACGTACGTCAACAGCATTGACAGGCTGATCGAAGCGAACCACATAGGTGCGGCCACCGGTGAAATCAATACCGCGGCTCAATCCACGGGCAAAAATACCGATAAGGCAGACAGCAATTGCGCAGACAGCGATAATATAGAAAGTCTTACGTCTGCCAATGAAATCATAATGGGCGTTACGCATGAAGTTCTCCGAGAACGGGAAGGAGAAATTCATCGTTTTCTTGTGATTCAACATCCAGTCGATACACAGACGGGTGATGAATATTGAGGTAAACAGTGAGGTAACGATACCAATACAGAGTGTGACAGCAAAACCCTGGACAGAACCCGAACCGAACATAATCAGCACAAGACCCAGCAAGAACGTTGTCACCTGACCGTCGATAATGGCGGAATATGCGTTTTTGAAACCGGCAGCCACGGCATTTGCCATACTCGAGCCGGAACGCAGCTCTTCCTTGATACGTTCGTAGATAATGACGTTACCATCCACTGCCATTGCCAACGTCAACACAATACCGGCAATACCAGGCATCGTGAGCACTGCACCTACAGAGGCCAGAACGCCAAAGAGGAGGAAAATGTTGGTCACAAGGGCAACAGCCGAAACCCAGCCGCCGCGATTGTAGAACACAACCATATATATAAGTACAATAATAAATGCAAGGATGAATGAAATCAAACCTCTGTTAATCGACTCCTGACCGAGCGACGGGCCAACCACGGCCTCCTGCACGATGACGGCGGGAGCGGGCAACTTACCTGACTTAAGAATGTTGGCAAGGTCCTTTGCCTCTTCCAAAGTGAAACTACCCGTAATAGAGGAACGTCCTCCGGCAATCTCGCCGTTCACCACGGGAGCTGAATACACCAGATTGTCGAGCACGATGGCCACACAACGACCTACATTCTCACCAGTGATACGTTTCCACTCGCGTGCGCCCTCGCTATTCATTGTCATAGAAATCTCATTGCCGCCGGCGTTACTGAAATCCTGACGGGCGTCGGTTATTACACTACCGTCAAGCAGTGCTGAACCATCGCGGGTATTGATGCGGATTGCAAACAACTGATAAATGTCCGAACCATCCTGGACAGGCTTGGCAGACCAGAGGAATTTGACAGTGCGGCTGTCAATCACACGCTTTTCAAAAGCAGTCTCAATCATGCGGCTGATAGCGTCGCGGCTCTTACCATGAGCATATCCAACCACAGGGCCTTCCATCAGTCCACCCTGCTGATTGATGTTCGGCATCAGCATGTTCTCATTGAACAAGGGGTGGTCCTTGGTCAAACCTTCGGCATTACCCTCTTCAGAGCTGTTATTGGCAGCGCCCAGAGCATTCAGCAGCGAATCACCCTCTGACACCGAATCCTTAACCTCGGTTTCAGCAACCTCGGCAGTAGGCTGAGCCTCGGCATCCGGGCCACCGATGGAAGCAATAAAAGCATCCACCTTGTCCAACATCTGGTAAGCCTCGGGATTGTCATAAGTCAACCAGAACTCCAACTGGGCAGTACCTTGGAGAAGTTTACGCACGCGCTGGGGATCCTTGACACCGGGAAGCTCAACCAAAATACGCTCCGAAGCGCGCAACTGCTGAATGGTGGGCTGTGCCACACCAAACTTGTCTATACGCTGGCGGAGAATCTCATAAGTGCGGTCGTAGGCACTGGCAGCTTCCTCCTTAACAACCTTGATAACAGTGTTGTTATCATCGGTCAGCTTGATTCGGTCGCGCAACTGGGTGTTGAAATACGAAGCCAACTGAACATCGGGATTCACCTCGAGAATGGCATCGTAAAACAGCGACACAAAATCTCTGTTGGTAGTCTTTTTCTGGGTGGCCACGGCCATGTCGATAGCCTTGTTGAACACGGAATCCTCCGTGTGGCCAGCCAAAGCACGCACCACGTCAACGGTGGAAACCTCAAGCATTACATTCATACCGCCCTTCAGGTCAAGACCGAGGTTAATCTCGCGTGCCTGGCACTGACGATAGGTGTAACCCAGATAGACTTTCTCGCTGGCCATTGAGTCCAAATACTGCGCCTCACGGTCAATCAAGAGCGAGTCTTTCAGTGATTGAGCATACAGAGCATCACCATGCGATTTGTTGCTAATCAAATTTTGTGCGGTTGTGCTCTGAACATAGGCTTCTGCGGCTTTTTCCGCGTTCTTCTCTACCCTGCTTGTAACAAAAGTAAACGACAATTGATACAAACATACCAAGACAAAAGCCCATGTAAGAAATCTAATAAGTCCTTTATTCTGCATATCTTACGTGTTAAAGTTTTGTTTAGTTATTACACATTTTGAACATGCAAAGATAACAAATTTTATCGACACAACAAGCATTTTTCCAAAAAAAGAAGTAATTTTGCAAAAAAATAGATTGCAATGATGAACGACAACAACCCTAAGACCCCCAAAAACATCCCCATTACACAGAGACCAATGGAGGACCGGCCTCGTGAAAAAATGTTGGCAAACGGCAAAAAAAGTCTCACCGACAGCGAACTTTTGGCCATCCTTATCCGTACCGGAATCCCAGGTGCCAGCGCCATCGAAATTGCCATGAACATCCTTCAACAATCCAACAACCGGCTGACCGAGCTTGCACGCATGGAAGTCAGCGACTTGCAGCGATACCACAAAGGCCTCGGCTCCACCAAGGCCGTTACCGTTCTCGCCGCCCTCGAACTGGGCAACAGAATGTTGAAAGAAGACAAAGAAGCCAAAGAAGACATCATCAAAAACAGCGAAGACCTGTTCCGCTTCATCAGCCACTCTATCATCGACCTCCCCAACGAGGAATTCTGGGCCGTGTACCTCAACCAACGCAACAAAATAGTCTGGAAACAACGCATTGGAAGTGGCGGACTGACACAAACCACCGTCGACCTCCGCATCATCTTTCGTGCCGCTTTGGAGCACAACGCTGTGGCTCTCGCCGTAGCCCACAACCATCCTTCCGGAAACCTTCAGCCAAGCAGACCTGACAAAGACCTGACAAACCGGATATCCGAAGCAGGCAAAATACTAAACATCAGACTTATAGAACACCTGATTGTGGGAATCTCGCCCGAAGGCAAACCCGCTTATTACAGCTTCAACGACCACGGTCTTTTGTAATCTCCACCGTCACCGATGCGAGATGCCCTCCCAACGGGGGATTCAATTTCGACACCCGAACACTCACCCGCTCAATGGCAGGATACCCCGCCAGCAAACTGCTACACACCCTGTCTCCCACGTGTTCAAGCAAGTGCGAAGGCTGTTCCATCTCCTTTTTTATCGTCCTGTACACATCCAGATAACTCACAGTGTCAGCTATATCGTCCGAAGCCTGAGCCCTCGACGTATCCGTCTCATACTCCACATCCAACAAGAAATGCGTGCCAATAGCCTGCTCCTCGGCAAAACAACCATGATAAGCGTAAAAACGCATCCCGTTCAACGTAATTCTACTCATAATCCGATTTTTACCTGATTGACTTAAAACCCCATTTCATCCTCATTTGCCTTTCATACCCAACCCAACAATACCCTCATCGACTCACACAACAACCCCACCTCACCGCAGAAAAAACCATCCCCTCCAGTATAAGCAAACGGACCTAAGCCCCAGCAACTGGAACTCCTCTACACTATGGCGTCAAACTGTTTCAAGAAACGGAGGTCATTCTCGAAATAAAGTCTCAAGTCCCGAATCTGATACTTCAGCATAGCCATTCTCTCCACACCCATACCAAGTGCGAAACCAGTATACTCATTCGGGTCTATATTACATGCTTTCAAAACATTGGGATCAACCATTCCGCAGCCCAAAATCTCCAGCCAGCCTGTACCCTTGCAGATATTGCAGCCTTTACCGCCACAAATTCCGCACGAAATATCCATCTCGGCCGACGGCTCGGTAAAGGGGAAATACGACGGACGGAGACGTATCTGCGTCTGCTCGCCAAACATCTCTTTTGCAAAATATAGCAACGTCTGCTTCAAATCGGCAAACGACACATTCTTATCCACATACAGTGCCTCCACCTGATGGAAAATGCAATGGGCGCGGGCACTGATAGCCTCGTTGCGGAACACACGTCCCGGAGCAATGATGCGGATAGGCGGCTTATTGTTCTCCATCACACGCACCTGAACCGACGACGTATGAGTGCGCAAAGCCACCTCCTGCCGTCCCTCCTCCTTCTCAACGAAGAAAGTGTCCTGCATATCGCGGGCAGGATGGTCTGGCGGGAAATTCAGCGCTGAAAACAGATGCCAGTCATCCTCAATCTCCACCGACTCGGCAACGGTGAAACCAATACGGGAAAAGATATCGATAATCTCGTTCATCACCACCGACAGCACATGACGGCTGCCCATGGCCGAGAAATCGGTAGGCATGGTCAAATCGCCCGTACCCTCCTGCTGCTGATGTTCCTCCACGAAAGCCTTGAACTCCTCAATCTTGTTCACGGCAGCGGTCTTCAGCATGTTGAGAGCCTTGCCCAAGTCCTTTTTCTCCTCGTTGGGGACTGTTTTAAACTGCTCGAAAAGGTCATTAATCACACCTTTCTTGCCCAGATACTTCACACGGAACATTTCAACTCGTGCAGCTCTGTCCTGAATGTTTTCAATCTGAGTGGCCTGAATATCCTCGATATAGGCCTGAATTTTGTCTTTTAATGCGTTCATCTCTCAATAATAGTCATCTTCATTTTTACATCTTCCACCGGGCGATCCATCGGGCCACAAGGCACAGCGGCAATCTTATCCACCACCTCAAGGCCTTCCACCACCTCGCCGAAAACAGTATAATCGCCATCCAGGAACGGAGTGCCGCCAATCTTGGCATACACTTCAGCCTGTTCAGCAGTGAAACTCTTGCCCATACGCTGCTCCACCGACTTCAGCCTCTCGGCATCCCACGTAGTCCCCTGCACAATATAAAACTGGCACGACGACGAAGCCTTCTCAGGGTTCACCCCGTCGCCCTGACGGGCAGCAGCCAAAGCCCCTTTCTTGTGATAAAGTGTCGGCACAAACTCGGCGGGAACAGTGTATCCCAAGCCACCTTCACCGAGCATCTGACCCGGTTTGGCATTGCGCGAATTAGGGTCGCCGCCCTGAATCATAAACTGATTGATAACACGATGGAAAAGCAGGTCGTCATACACACCCTCTTTCACCAATTTTAGAAAATTATCACGATGCAATGGGGTCTCATTATATAGTTTAACCACCATGTCACCATAGGAAGTTTCTATTTTAACGTAATACTCCTTCTCTCCTTTTTTAACCTGTCTGTCAATTTTTTGTGCATAACCCATGGACAGGAAAGAAAGAAAAACTGCAATAAAACAAATTTTTTTTGTCATCATACCGTGTTTTTTTACTATCTTTGCAGATGCAAAATTAGTCAAAAAAATTCATTTATGCACAAAATAAAAGAAAAAATTATGAAGAAAAAAACATTGTCGCTTATCGGTTTTCTGTTAATCAGCGTATTATCCACCGTCGCCTTTTCCTCATGCGAGAAGGATACTTGGTGCTATCTTGAGGTCACCGTGTTAGATTCCAAGAACAACAACCTGCCCTCACCGGGTGCTTGGGTCAAAGTACAATATGTTAAAAACAACGAAAACGACCCACAGAGCAGTGTTGTCGGAACCATCGCCGACACCGTGCAGTGCGACGGCAGCGGTGTTGCCCGCACCAAATTCGCCGCCCCTGCCATCATGACCATCATGGCACGTATCGACGAACCCGACACCCTTAACCACAAATTCTACTACCGCCAGGGCGAAAGAACCGTCAGACTTAAAGAAGGCGAAGTCATCACCAGCACCGTAAAAGTCACCGGTGACAAAACCCTCGGCCGCGCCGACTTCCAAGACATTTAAACCAATACGCTACAGCCATGAACCCTAAATTCTCAGCCGAAGACCTACAGCAAATCACCCGCCTCGGTCTGACCGAGGAAGCAGTACTTCACCAGATTGACAACTTCCGCAAAGGATTCCCCAAAACGGAACTGGTCGATGCCGCCACCGTCGAAAACGGCGGCATACTCCGTCTCGACGACGATGCCATCAACCACTACGTAGCCCTCTACAAGCAAGCCTCCAAAGGCAAAAAACTGCTCAAATTCGTCCCTGCATCGGGTGCCGCCACCCGCATGTTCAAAGACCTCTACTCCTTTACCGCCACCTATTTCGGCATCGACTACAAGATTGAGAAAGAACACCCCGCAGTAAAAGAATTCCTCGAAAAAATCCGCACCTTCGCCTTTTTCGACGACCTCGTAGCCTGCATGGAAAAATCCAAAGCCGACTTCAGCGACTATATGGACCGCGGCGACTTCGCCACAGTCATCAACTTCCTCCTCCAAGACCAATACATGGGCTACGGCAACCTGCCCAAAGGCCTGCTCAAATTCCACAAATACGGACATCTCCAACGCACCCCACTCGAAGAACACATAGTTGAAGGAGCCGAATACGCCCGCATGAGCGACGGCACTGTCAACCTCCACTTCACCGTCTCGCCCGAACACCGCCCCCTCTTCCGCAAAAAAATCGCCGAAGTAAAACGCTACTACGAAGAAGCCTTCCACGTCAAACTCAACATCTCCTTCTCCGAACAGAAACACTACACCGACATCATCGCCGTCGATGAACAAAACAACCCCGTCCGCGACGACAACGGCCGACTCGTCTTCCGTCCCGGCGGACACGGAGCACTCATCGAAAACCTCAACGAACAACGCGCCGACATCATCTTTGTCAAAAACATCGACAACGTCGTGCCCGACTGGATGAAACACACCACCATAGTATACAAAAAAGTGCTTGCCGGCCTCCTGCTCGAACTCCAAAAGCAAAGCTTCGCCTTCCTCGGCCAGCTTGACAAAGGAGCCACTCCCAAACAACTCAAGGCCATGGAGACCTTCATCCAACAACAACTACACTTGGAACTGCCCGACGGCTACGACCGTCTCACCCCCGAGCAACGCTCATTCACACTCCACCAAATCCTCAACCGCCCCATGCGCGTATGCGGTATGGTGCGCAACCAAGGCGAACCCGGCGGCGGCCCCTTCTTCACCCGCAACACCCATGGAATCAAAAGCCTCCAAATCGTGGAAACTGCTCAAATCAACCGCAACGACCCCAAACAGGAAGCCATACTCGCCAGCTCCACCCACTTCAACCCCGTCGACCTCGTCTGCGCCACCAAGAACTACAAAGGCCGCTACTTCGACCTGCGCCAATACGTCGACCCCGCCACCGGCTTCATCAGCAAGAAGAGCAAAGGAGCCACCATCCTCAAATCGCAGGAACTGCCCGGACTGTGGAACGGAGCCATGGCCAACTGGATTACCCTCTTTGTCGAAGTGCCCCTGGCCACCTTCAACCCCGTCAAAACAGTCAACGACCTGCTCCGCAAAGAGCACCTCGAAGCATAATTCTCCTACACAGGAGACTGCAAACCAACACGATGCCGGCTACCCGCAAGGGTCAACCGGCATCGTTGTTTTGTTATCATACCCTCACAACCTAAATATCCCCACCTTCGCTCCTTCCCCCCTACCTCTACATCATTTCTCCCATATTTCTCCCATCCGGGATGGGAGAAATATGGGAGAAATATGGGAGACCTGACGAAGAACGAGCGAAGGAAGGACCGAATGTGGTTTGTCCGGGGTGTGGTCTAAAAACGGCCGTGTGCGCCGCCGCCGCCGAAGCTGCCGCCACCAAAGCCGCCGAAACCACCCGACCCGCCAAAGCCACCGGAGCCGAAACCGCCGCCGCCCCATGAGCCGCCACGGGGGAAGATGATTCCGCCCCAATAGGGTCCGGTGCTTTTGCCCGAACCGCCGGTGAAATGGTCTCCGTCGTTGTGTTTGTTGTGTTTCTTGTTGTAGCGGTCGGCCAAAACAAGAACTACCACCATTAAGATGATGAAACCAAGAAGCGCCCATAGGGCCATGCGGCCTTCTTTGCGGTATTCGGCATAGCTGTACTCGCCCCTGCATACGGGTTCGATGACATCAAGGGCTTGGGTGAGAGCCTTGTAGTATTCACCTTCGCCCAAGGGGCTTATCATCTGGTCATCGATTATGTGCTTGCAGAAGATGTCGGGCAACGCACCTTCAAGCCCATAACCGGGCGCTATAGCCACATCACCGTAGGGTTCATCTTCGGTTTTGGATTTGATTAGGATGACTACGCCGTTTTTAAGGTCTTTCTGTCCTACGCCCCAGGTGGTGCCGATGCGGGTGGCAAGTTCCATGATTTCGCAACCGTGAAGCGAAGGGGTGATGATAACAAGAATCTGGTTCGAGGTGGAGTCGTCGAAGGCGACGAGACGCAGCTCCAAGGCCTCCTCTTCGCTGGCCAAAAGCATGTCGGAGTAGTCGTTGACCAACCGATTGGTGGGTTCGGGGCACCACAAATCCTGTGCCGACACCCAAAGTGCCGGCAGCAGGAATAAGGACAAGAGTAATTTTTTCATTTAAAAGTCGAACTTCACTTCCACGGGTTCCTCGCTGCCTTCGGGAGCCGTGAAATAGCCTTTCTTTTCAAATCCGCAGATGCCGGCAATGATGTTGTTGGGGAAACGGCGCAACATCTTGTTGTAGGCATTGACAGCATCGTTGAAACCGCTGCGTGCAGTGGCGATACGGTTTTCGGTGCCTTCGAGTTGCACCTGAAGGTCACGGAAACCTTGGGTTGCGGTCAGTTCAGGGTAGCGTTCCACCACCACATTGATGCCGCGTGCCAGAGCGCCGGAAAGAGCATCCTGGGCTTTCTGGAACTGTGCCACATTGGCCTCGGTGAGGTTGTTGGCATCGACTTGCACGGAGCCTGCCTTGGCACGGGCTTCGATAACCTCGGTGAGGGTACCCTTTTCGTAGTTTGCTGCCCCCTGTACGGTTGCCACCAGCTGAGGGATGAGGTCGGCACGGCGTTTGTAGGCGTTTTCCACTTGTCCCCATGCTTGGGAGACGTTTTCTTCGGTGTTAACAAGTTTGTTGTTGATGCCTACTCCCCACAGGAAGCATACGGCAACGACTCCGACAATGACAAGGATTGTAATTGCAGTCTTTTTCATCTTATTATTTTAACTTAGTTACACATACCGTCTTGCGACGGAAAAATTCAAAATGCAAAGATATACATTTTTTTCCATATAGCAATGAATAAAAAAAACAATTGCCATATCAAAAAAAAATTGTGTATGTCAAAATATATTCGTAATTTTGCAGAACCTTTTCGGAAAGGAATATCTTTATTACGAACAATATATCAAGAAGTTAAACAATAAAATCATTACTGTTATGGGTATCAATGCCAATAAAAAAGTAAAAAGAAGAAAGGTTAGAATCAATGTAAACAAGAACTCCACCAATAACTGGGGTATCACTGCCGCTGGGTGGAATGCTGTTCACAAGGCTGTTATCAACGCTGAATAAACAGTATTTACATTCTTCCTACAGCGAGGGGCACATTGACTTCGCAGAATAAAGGGTCGCTTGAAGGCGGCTCTTTTTTTTTCGAAGGTGGAGGGGATTCCACACGCTCCACAATGGATACAAGATTTGGAAAAAAAGAGACGATGCCATGCGGCACCGTCTCTTTTATTATTGCCGTTAGTGGTGACTAACGGACTATCAGTTTACGCACACTGTTGACATTGTTGCCGACAATGTGGACATAGTAGGCACCTTGTGCGAGTCCGGAGACATCCATTTGCTTGGTGCAGTCGGCTGCACAGTCAAGCGTTTGGGCGGTTACCGTGCGGCCATTTATGTCTACCACGGAAACATCGACTCTTCCTTCAACTCCAGTAAGGGAAATGGTAACCATATCGGAAGCAGGATTGGGATAGATATTACATTCAAAGTCCTGTCCAGCATCATCAATTCCGACGGCATCGCCTGTGGTCACCACCAGTTCGGGGTCGCTCCAACTACTGGTCCATGACAGACCACAAAGTGAGCGGACACGGAATCCATAGGAGAAGTTGGGGATAAGGTTGCGGACGGTGAAGACGGTGTCGGGACTGATGAGGGTTCCGAGGACTTCGTTTTCGTTATATCCTTGTCTACCGTACTGAATCTCCCAGAAGCCAGAACTATGGTCTCCGGCAACCCATCTGAGTTTAACAGAGTTTCCAATGGCCTCGCCTCGCAAGCCTCCCACGGGGCCGCAAATCAGAGTGGTGAAGTCAATCGAACTGCAGTAGTCGCCAACAACAGTATTGTTGGGGCCGCAGAGGGTGCGTACTTGCAGATGGTAACTCTGACCGGCGGTTAGACCTCCAATGGTTACAGGATTGGTGGTGACAGTGTAAAGTTGATCGAAATTGTTGTTAAAGACACGGATTACCCATTTGGTGTCGTTGGGGCCAGCAGTCCACGAAACGGTGGCACGGCTGTTGGTGAGGTCGGAGACTTGTAGGTTGGTGGGGACGGTGCAGACGTAATCGGTGGTGTCGGTGACAACAGCCCAACCGGAATAGCCAAGGCTTCTGGATGTGCAGTTCTGACGGACACGGAACTGGTAGACGGTGGAGTGGTCAAGGTCAGTGAACGTGTAGGTGTAACCAGTGACGGACACAGGAGTAGACCAGTCGTTGGAAGCAAGGGGTTTGTAAGACACCTCCGCTGCGCTACTATCAGCATCCCAACTGATGGTTACCGATTGACTGGTGGCAGAAGTACGGTAGATTTCGGGGTCGGCACAGAAGGGACCGCAGGAGAGGAAGGCATAGTTGGGCGAAACCGTGTCGGAAATGCGAGAGTAATTGGGGAGCATGGCGGCAGTGAAAGGATTGATGGGGCCGGAATAGTCTTGGGCGTAGATGGTCTTGACACAGTTGTTTACATGACCATCAAAGGCTGCATTGACTCCGTACATGCCATACTGGCCAATGTTGCATCTGATGGCAACGATGAGATTGCTGGTGCCATCGTATGCATAGGCTGTATCGAGACGGAAGTATTTCCAGCCTGTTGAAGAATAGTTGAGGCTGCCATGAAACACCTGCACGAAGGAGCTGTCGAACTTAAAGTTGTTGAGCGCCGTGTCGGTGGTGCTTCCGAGATAGATGTCGGCATTGTCAAAGTGAGACCCTATTTCAGTATTGGTGGGGTTGAAGCCTATAGCAATGATGTTGTCGAGACCAGCAAGTGTGGAGGCATCGACAAGAACCTCGGTGTAAGTATAGGGATAATAGCCATCGGACGGTGCGTAGTTGGACAGGGCAGGAACAGCTGTGGCGGGATCGTAGTTGTAGTGAACATTAGCATTGACGCAAGCATCGGTGGTGAAGCTGATGTTGTCGCACCATTCACTACGGTCATAGGCAGAGCAGAGTGCCCTGACACACACCTGGTAGTTGGAGAGGTTCCGCAGTTCGGTTAGCGTGACGCTATTGGTATTGACAACTGTCCTGTGCCACGACCAGCTGCCTTCAATTCTATATCTCACTTCATAAGAAGGAGCAGAATTGTCCCAAGTAAGGTTGGCTGCGCTGTTTGTCACAGCTGTGACTGTCAGGCCTGTGGGGCGGGCACAGGTAGGAGCGGCATGCACGCTGAGTTCGTCAATCTTTACACCGTTGCCCAAATTGAAGACACCAATGAGGGCTGTCTGGTAGTTGGCATTGCCGGCCGAAGCAGGAAGCGACACATACTGACGTGTCCATGAGGTGATATTGTTGGTGAACGAATCTATCACAATCCAGTCGGTATTGTTGGAGAGGCGATAGGCGACATACAGTTTATCCTGAGCGTCGCCGGATGCCACTTGAGCATGATAGAAAGTGAGTTCGGCATTGGACGAAAGCGCGGAGAAGTCGAAGGTGGGGAGCAGGAGCATGCCTGATCCGGTACGTGAACCGCCATAGAACTGAGCGATATGACCGCCACTATAGGCACCGGCAGGATTGTAAGTGGTGGTGGCCCATTCCCAGTCGATACGGCCTTCAATACGTTCACGGTTCATGCAGGGATCAAGATCAGGCTCAAAATCGTATTCGTAGCTGACCGTGTCGTTCACAACAATTGGCAAACAACGGGTGTGGAAGGCGGGGAATTCAACAATAGTGCTATGAAGTCCCGAGCCGCAGTTGACGCGCAACCAAGCATGGTAGCCCATGTCCTGTGTAAGACTGTCGAGGGTATAGGGCGAAGCGGTGATATTTACGGAATCGGTAGCATTGGCAAGACTGTCGGCAGTGCCATAGAAGACGGTATAATTGCCTACATTATTGGTGTCGGTAAAGTGGAGATCGACGGAATGGGTGGTGGCATTGCTTGCGTATAGATTAATGGCTTTCTTGCAAGGATTGACATAATCAACACGGAGATCGTCGAAATAGAATCCGTCGCTCTCATCCTCATCGCTACGGATGCAGATATAGCGACCATTGCCGGTATAGCGGGAAAGGTCGACCTCGACCAACTGCCATTCGAAATCGTCCAGGTTAAATACGGCACTATCCAAAGCCACAAAGGTGGAAGGATTGTTGGGATCGGTCTGGACACCGACTTTCACCTTGTAATTATAATATGAGGTATACGAACCCATAAAATAGAAGGAGACTTGAAGCGTGTCGACAGGCACTCCCATCTCAGGAAGTATCAACTGGCTATAGTAGCTGTTGTTATAACTACCGAAATACAGGGAATAACCGCTACGTGAATATCCCGAATAATCATAAATATAGGGGTAATAGTAGGTAGAATAATCTGAGGTGTAGGTAGTGTAACGTCCCCAGCATTTTTGCATTTCGTCAGAACTGAAATCAGCAGTAAAATCGTCGAAATCCTCTACCAGAGGAATCAATGAAATGGGAGCACAAGTGGTGGTGGCTTCTAACGTTGAATAGACAGTAGTATCTCCGCACAGACTGCCGATACGGAAGAGGTAAGTCGTTGCCGGTGTCAAACCAGAGATGACAGCCGAGTCGAAAGAGGTGGCAACGGTGTGGAACTGCCAATCGACATCATCAACAGGGGTATATTCTACACTCCACGATACCTCATCAAGACCAGGCACCCAGGTAAGTGTTATACTTGACGAATCGACATTGGCAACCGTGACATTGGGGGCGACACACGTGGCATCGACACAAGGAGTAAGGAAAATCATGTTGGTACGTTCAGAAAGGGTACCCCAACCCCATATAGAGCCGATTGTAGTGCTGTCGGACGGGTCGAAGTTTACATTATCGGCATAAGCATAGATGGTCTTTGATTCTGTAGTGTAATGGGACTGCGTACTGTATGATGTTACATAGCTACCCGTATTGTCATCGAATGTAATGATAATGTTACCATGTCCGGGATAAACGTATGCAGAATCAAACCTCAACTCGTTCCAGCCAGGAGCAACAGAGAATGTGCCCGAGAAGTAACGGGTTTCCAACGTCTGAGGCACAAGACTTGTTGAAGTGGCATAACTGCTAAGGCTTGTCGTGTCGATATACACATCTATCTGACGGCTTGAAGAAAGACCGGACACCATATTAATCTTTAAACCGAAGATGGAATCGAAACCGGCGACCTCGGTGGAGTCGAAAATCTGTTGGCTGTAGCTGTAGTTATAATAGGTGTAGTCCGGCATATAAGCGCTGGACGAACTGGAGGTAGCATCACCTACCAGTATTTCGCCACCAGCAAGACAGGGAGTGACAAATGACAGAGACATATTCTCCGAAGTGTCACCGCCGTCACATGTGGCATGGATGTAGAGCTGATAATTGGTATGATGTGTGAGTCCAGTGAGAACCATGCTGCGAGCCGTGTCGGGGGCAACAAAGGTCAGGACTTCTTCATTTGCCGTATCAATCAACATGATGTTGAACTCGCTTGGAATGGTATGATTGTCATAGCTCCAATTGACAGTAGCCGAGCGGGCACCAATATTGGACATTTCGACATTGTACACGGGAGTACATGTAGCGAGTTGGCCACATTGGGTATAGAAAAAGAAGCCCTCATAGCTATAGTACGAAGTGTTTAATACCAAAGTGATGGGGCCTACATACGAAGTGGCTTCGACATGGTTGTTGGTTCCGGTGAGATGAGCTAACTGACGGCCGTCGGTGCCGGCACCTTCGTAGATATCCAAAGTGCCGCCGCCTAAATTGGTGAAACCCGAGAGCGAAACAGACATCGTACTGTCATCGGGATAGACAATTAACGTGCTGTTGCAATAATAGGGGGCGTTCTCATTCACTCCGCCAGGGTCGGCGATGGCCATGCCACAAGTGAAAATGGTATCATTACCCGTCTCTTGCATGTTGTAGACATTAGGCTGGGCAGTAATGGGGAGAGACCAATAGCCATTCTCCGTGCTACATACTGAGCGGACATAGAAATCATACACTATGCTATCCGACAAGTCTGTAATGGTAGCAGGGTTGGTGGTGACGGCTACACGGGTAGTGTCCTCGTCGGGATTAAATCCAACGGGGCCATAAGCCACTTCCCATGCTGTGCCGGTGGGACAGTTCCAACCCAAAGTCACTTGGTTGTGGGCAGATTCGACCACCGTGAGAGAATCCACCAACGGGCAGGACCTGCGCTGACGGATAGTGATGTCATCAAGATATATATAGGTATAGGAGGGATTGTTGGCCACTCTAAGCACCACAAACACAGAATCGGTGGTGGTCACTGTATCAAAACTTACGGTGTATAATTCATATACGTCACTCAGTGCCACATCTTTTACAGGGTGGAACACTGCCGTGGCAGAATCGTCCGTGTAAGTATAGCCCGCCTGAATAAAGCCATAGTTACCATACGCCCAGAACGTCATCTCCACTTGGTTGGCCGGCAGCGGGACAAGTGGGGAGATAATGGAATTGGGGCCATAGTCGCTATAGAGATCTATACAATAATTACCCGAATGATTGTTGTACGAATAAATCTGAGGATAGTTGTAGATGTACCCATAGCTGTTGTAACTAGAATGCTCCCACACTGTCCAGCAGGCGGGCATGTCACCATAGTTCTCGAAACCTTCGCTGAAAGGCACAGTCATCATTCCACACAGGGTGCGAAACGAATGCATTGCTATTGCCGAAGTGTCATCAACGCCGCAATAGGTACGGACAAAAAGATTGTATTCGGTATTGGCCGAAAGATTTGTGAGTAGAATCGAGGTGTCGGTGGTAAACTCCCATGTGCCGATAGGATAGCTTCCAATACGGTACTGGTAGAAATAGCCCAGGGCATCATCATCCATAGACCATGAAACAATAGCACTATCCGACGTTGTGGTAGAAACGATATTCAATGGAGGTATACACGTCGGACAAGCAATAGCCGTGGCGAAAACGCCAGAAAGGCCGGAACCAGAAGTGCAATTGTAGAGCACCACACCCAAAGAGTCGGTGATGGTGAAAGAACACTCGCTGTCGAAAGTGCCACTCGTCCACTCAAAACTGACGGGACCTGAGCAGGCAGCAAAAGTCTGTGTAAAAGAGCTTCCCGAGGTAAGCGTAAACGTTCCCCTGAGAATAGTGTCCTGATAAATTGCCAAACTGGCTCCGTTCCAACCGTCGGAATACTGATCGTATCCGGTCACTGTGATAGAGCAGTCAGTCTGGTCTGGGTCACACTGTGCCCATGCTGTTGCCGATAATGCGGCGACCAACAATATGATAGATAAGAATCTTTTCATGACTTAAAGATATTATGTTGTACAAAAACTGTCCATGAGTTACTTCACAACCACTGTCTGGGTGATGACACCGTTGGTGGTGCTAATACGTAAGTAATACATGCCTGCGGCCATGCCCTGGGTATTGATGGCAATATGGTCGCCGCTGCATTGTGTGGCGAACACCTTCTGGCCTTTCACGCTGTACATCTCCACTTCTGTCAATCCCTCGGTGTCCACATTCAGAATGCCACTGGTAGGATTGGGGTAAATCTTCACCTCCGCCTCACCGACATTGTCGATGCCTATCACGGGGTGGTTGATGGTGACGTTCACGGTGGCAGTATCCTTGCTGCAGCCATAGCGGTCGGTAACAATGACATGATACACTGTGTTCTCAGTGATAAAGGCGTCTGTCTCGGGTGCATAGGGATTATCCAGATTGTCGGCAGGAATCCATCTGTAAGTGAAAGGCTCCATACCCGTTTCCACTGTCACGCCCACATGGGTGCAGAGATAGTCGGCCACGATATTGGTGTCGTTGACTGTCAAGCGTGCATTTGCAGTCATCACGAAATGCATTGTATCATAAACCTTCAAAGCGGGAAACTCGGGGCATACACTTGTCTCGAGAAAGAGTTCGATATATTTGGGATAGGAGAGATTTGCAGTGGGGAGGCCAGCAATCTCAAGGTAATGCAACTGATCTTTGGCAATATAGAAACTTTGAGTGCCATCCATAACCACACCCGAATCGCTGACCACTTCGAAATCCACTCCATAGACAGCATTTCCTCCATAGGTCACATGCACCCAGCCGTCGTCGTAAGCCGTTTCACTGATATCGAACGGAACCGTGGTGGGACATCCAATGCGCACCGTGTCTCTTACCTCTTGCTCAAATCCAAGCTGAGTGCTGGGGCTGGTGAAACTGCCATACTCCAAAAACACACCGGAATCGAAAGCGTTATCACCTACATTGCACACAGACAGATGCATGTGATACTCGGCGCAAGGGACAATCATGGCCTCGGCCATCAACTTTGAGGTATAGCCGTCATACTGCACGCCCGTGTCTCTTGTGTTGGAAATGTAATAAGAAGCATAGTCGTAATAGCAACCAGAGCCACTACCACCCGAACTACCGGGGACACCCGGATTGACCGAGTTGATAGCCACAGCAATACCATTAGGGGTACTGTCCGAGACCGTACCGGGGATAATAGCCACATTCCACGTACGTTCTTCCAATGTCACTGGGTCCGGCCCTGTAATGAAGAAAGCAAATACATCATTGAAGTTTGAGCATACATACTCGGGGTACTCCTCAGATGCAAAGGTGTACATGAACGAAATCCGGTCCGTCAAGCCCACAAAGTCAAAGTCCAATGTGGCACACCCGTTCACCGTGTTGGTGGCAAGCAGTTCCATCTGGGGATCGGAGTAAAAACCGTCTACAGCCTGCGACGCACCGCTACTGTTGTTAGGACCAGGTGCCAGAGAAATTTCTCCAGTGGTCATCACTATGCCAGAGTCCATCTGGAAATCAAGGAATCCGTTGCTCTGGAACACACCTATCTGGTTGGTGCTGATAGGAGAAGGGCTGTTGCTGAATTTGGCATTGTACAAGTAAACTCCTTTACCAGCCAACGCTCTGTTGACAAAGGCATTCGGGGTTTCACCTGCTGCCGAAGTCACCGTGATATTCTGTGCACAGAGTTGTATAACACAACTCATCAGAAACACGGAAAATAATACTTTTCGCGTCATAATCAGTTAGTTTAATATTATTAATGTAATTCATTAAAGTGGCAAATATACGGACATTTTTCCATATATCACTTTTTTATTCAAAAAAAAAACACTTTTTTCCTTCCGACATGTGCTATAGATGATGCATTATCCTATACCAATCAAGAGAGTACACTCATTGTCGGGAAAAAAGTGCCTCTATATGATTATAACTCCAACGGACAACCGTCGAGTTTGGCAGCGACAAGGTCGTCGCCTTGATATACGAGTTTGAGTGAAAAGAATGGTCTGTCGGAGTCCATCAGTAGCCGGAGGAATATCTTGTCGCCCTCCCATAGGTTGAGATCAAACAGACGGGACTTATCAACCCACGCCAAATCACCCTCGTCACAGAGGCACTCTTCACCGCTCCAATCGGAGGCGGTGAAGAGGTGCATGTATTCACAAGGCCAAACATCGCTGATGAAGGTGACAATACCGCGGTAACGCCAACTCAGTATCTGCAGTCCGGTTTCTTCTTTCACTTCACGCAACATACATTCGTCGGGGCTCTCGTCGGCTTCGCACTTGCCTCCTACGCCTATCCATTTGTCATGGCTGGCATCATTCTGCTTTTTTACACGGTGGAGCATCAGGTATTGTCCGTCGCGCTCAAGGTAGCATAGGGTAGTCTGTTTCATGACTGCAAGGATTTATGGGTACGTTTGGCATACCATTCGTAAACGATGGGGATGACAAAGATATTGAGCATCGTGGAGGTGATCAGTCCACCCAGCACCACAACTGCCATGGGTGCCTGAATCTCGTTGCCAGGATGGTCAGCGGCCAGAATCATGGGGACAAGGGAGAGTGCAGTGGTAAGGGCTGTCATGATAATGGGGTTGAATCGGTCGGCAGAACCTTTCCGTATAACCTCGGTCATAGGAAGTCCCTGAGACGTGAGTGCCTGGTATTTAGCAACAAGAAGGATACCGTTGCGTGTGGCTATTCCAAAGAGTGTGATAAAGCCGATGATGGCTGGAATACTGAGGCTGTCGGCACCCAGTTTGACGGCCAGCACACCTCCGATGAGAGCCAGTGGAAGGTTGAGCAGCACAATAAACGAAAGGGAGAGATTGCGGAATTCGGTGTAGAGAAGCAAGTAGATGATGACCAGTGCAAGGATGAAGACCAGCACCAAGGTACGTGTGGCGGTGCGGGCACTCTCAAACTGGCCACCATATTCAACCCGATAGCCTTCGGGCAGCTGGATTTTTCCGTCCACGGCTTTTTTAATGTCATCTACCACACTTATGGCATCGCGGCCGCTGACATTGGCCGAGACGACGAGCTTACGCTGCACATTCTCGCGCGAAACCGTGTTAGGCCCCCCAACAGAGACCACATCTGCCACCACGCCAAGGGGAACTTTGCCCCCGTTGTAGGTGTCGATTAAGGCATCCTTCACATCATCGATGGTAAGCGTGTCGTTGACAAAACGCTGCTTGAGAACAAGGTCAAAGCTGCGCTGTCCCTCATAAACATCGCCTATCTTCTCGCCGTTGAAAGCAGTCTCGACAAAGCGGTTGAATTGCTCCATGGTGATACCATATTGGGCAAGCATGTCGCGGTTGGCACGCACCTGCAACTGCGGGGTTTCTGTCTGCTGCTCGACACTGACATCAACAAGTCCTTCGATACCGTCCACAGCTCCTTTTATCTGATTGCCCAAAATATAAAGATGGCTGAGGTCAGGGCCGAACACCTTGATTGCAATGGTGGCCTGGGTGCCGCTGACCATGTGGTCGATGCGGTGTCCGAGCGGCTGTCCAACACTGGTGACAATGCCGGGTATGGAGGCCATCCGAGCCCGCACGTCAGCAAGGAAAGCCTCTTTGCTGCGTCCGTCGAGGTTGAAATTGACATCAATCTCGGCACCGTTGGTGGCCTGAGAATGTTCATCCAGCTCACCTCGACCGGTACGGCGCGAGGTGGCGGTCACCTCGGGGATGGAAAGGAGTTCCTGCTCAATCATCACACCCAGCTTGTTGCTCTCCTCGAGGGATATGCCGGGTTTGGCAACTGCCGCTATGGTCAGCGAACCTTCATTAAAAGCAGGCAGGAAATCGCGCCCCATGGTGAACAACATGACAACAGCAAGCACAAGCAGAGATGCCGTGGATGCCACGACAGGGGATTTGTGGGCCAATGTCCAATCAAGGGCTCTGCGATAACCCTTTGTAAGCCATGTGGCCACGGGGCTGTCCTTCTGTCTCCGGTCGAGGTAGGCGTCGTTGGAAAGAAGCAGTTTACAGAGAAGCGGTGTAAGGGTCATGGCCACCAGCAGTGACATAAAGAGAGCTACAAGGTAGGCGATGCCGAGCGGTTTGAGCATGCGGCCTTCCAACCCATCGAGGAAGAAAAGCGGCACAAAGGTTATCATGATGATGAGTGTGGCATGGATGATGGAACTTCGTATTTCAGACGAGCCATGGAAAACCACATTGTATGCCGTGTCGCGTTGGCCGGGCGGTAACTGGTGGTTCTGGCGCAAGCGCTTATAGACATTCTCCACATCGATGATGGCATCATCGACCAGCGAGCCAATGGCTATGCACATGCCGCCGAGGGTCATCGTGTTGATTTCATACCCCATGAGATAGAGACACAACACCGTGCCCAACAACGATAGTGGGATAGAGATGATGGAGATGAGCGTGGTTCTGAAACTGCCCAAGAAAAGGAAAAGGATGATGATGACGAACAGCGCGCCTTCGAGCAAGGCTTCGCCCACATTGCCCACTGACGACTGGATGAAATCGGCTTGGCGGAATATCTTCGTGTTCATCTTGACATCGGGCGGGAGGGTCTTTTGGATATTCGCAAGGTTGGCCTCTATCTTCTCCGTGACTCGCAGTGTGTTGATGTTTGGCTGTTTGGAGATAGAGAGTAGGACAGCCGGAGTGGCATTGCATGAGGCATAACCCTGTTTTTGAGCGGAACCGATACGCACTTCTGCAATGTCAGAAAGGCGCACGGGATGACCATTGTGCATGGTTACGAAAGTACGACCCAACTCATCCACATCGCACGTGCGGCCAATGCCTCGTAGGGCATATTCGTTGCCATAGTCACGAATGATTCCACCTGTGGAGTTGCCGCTGAGACTGCTGCCCAGCGACTCAATGTCGGCCATGGTAACGTCGTAAGCCTGCATCCTGACAGGGTCGGCAAGAATCTGATATTGCTTGTAATCGCCGCCGATGATGGTTACCTGCGATACTCCGCCGGTACCAAGGATGGCAGGTTTCACCACCCATTCGGCCAAGGTGCGAAGCTCCTGCTGAGTGGTGGGGTGGTCAACGGCAGTACTGTCCACCTGCAGACTCACAAAGAGAATCTCACCCATGACGCTGCTCTGCGGTGCCAGAACGGGAGTGATGCCGTCGGGCAACTGTTCGGCAAGAGTGGTCATCTTCTCACTCACTATCTGACGGGCACGGAACACATCCATGCCCCAGTCAAACTCTACAAAAACAAAGCTGCACCCCTGCATAGAGGTGGATCGTACACGGCGCACATTGGTGGCTCCGTTGACGGCGGTCTCGATAGGAAAGGTGACCAAACGTTCCACCTCCTCGGCGGCCATGCCGTGGGCATCGGTCATGACCACTACCTGCGGAGCGGTGAGGTCGGGAAAGACATCGATGTCAGTGCGGTTGGCAGACCATAGACCGGCAACCATCAAGAGAATGGCGGCCAGTATGATGAAAAGCCTATGGTCAAGGCTGAATTTAATTATCTTGTTTAACATACTATTCTATTTTACTTGATGTTATTTACACTGGATTAGAGTGTGATGGAATAGAGGTGGAGATGCAACTGCTCCAGTTCGTGGGTAACGTCCCATATCTGCATCTCGATGCTGTAGTAGTAGTCGGCTTCAAGCAGGTATTGCTCTAACGATATTTCACCTGCCTCAAGGGCTTTGTCGAGCAAATCGATGCTGTTGCACCGCTGGAATGCCTCTTTCAGACTGCTGACATTGCGAAGCAGTGTCTCGTGGCGGTGAAACATGCACCTTAGCTTCGAGAACCACACTGCCCGTTGCGAAGCGAGTTCCTCGGTAGCGGCAGCTTCGGCCATACGTGAGGCCTTTACAGCACGCTGCTGGCTCCAAATAGGAATGGAAAGACCCACCTTGACGCCACGGAAAGTCTCTCCCACAACATTCTCGGAGGCATAGCCCACCGACATCTCTGGCAACCACTGTGCTCGGCTGAGTTGTAGCTGGCAGCGGGCTGCCTCGGCCTGATTGTCAAGCAAACGCAAGGAAGGGTTGAGCATTTCCAACTGCTCATACCACGACTCAAACGAGGATTCAACTGTCACCTCCTCATATTCACTCTGACGGAAGGGGTAGTTCTCCACTCCCACAAGCCGATGAAGGTCGTGTACTGCAAGGTCGCACTGTAGGTCTATTTCGGCTGCACGGTTCTGGACATCGGCAAGGTTCATCTGTGCTCTGTTGTAGTCGAGGATGGAGCAGTCGCCTGCAGCATAACGCCGCTGATAGAGTTCGGCAATGCGGATAGCTGCCTGACAACGACGTGAATATATCATACCTAACGCCTTGTAATAAATCATATCGGCACAAGTAAGCTGTGCTTCGAGAAGAGTTGCGTTTCGAATCACCTTATAGTCAAGGTCGGCGGCCTGTTCCTGTAAGTTACGCAGACGGGCGCGGCGCACCATAACAGAAGGCATCTCAAAGGACTGGGATATGCCTAAGTCCCACCTAATACCTACCGAGGCAGGGTCGCCCCAGTAATAGGCGGCTTCGACTTCAGGATTGGGCAGAAGAGCCCCCACGTGTGCGGCAGTCTGCTGCGCCTCCGCCCGCTTTTGGGCGGCAAGGAGCACGGGATTATTGGCCTCCACGTCTTTCAAAACCTGTGCATAATGGGGCTGAGCACAGAGAGAGCCAGAGAATACCAAAGCGCACAACAACAATGCAGCCATCTTACTGAACATCACCGAGGATTTCTTTTCTGTATCTATACTTTTCATCTTATCCAATCTATTATAATTAATGGACATGACCGGCATGTGGGTCGAGGGCTGCGGAATTCTGTGCAAGACGCACCATCGAGGCTCCACGGGAGACAACTGTTTCGCCCGCAGAAAGCCCAGCAGTAATCTCAGTGCGCACTCCGTCGGTGGAGCCCAGCGTGACGAGACGTTTCTCGTACTCCTCATCGCATACCTTGACAAAGACAAAGAAGTTGCCCATTTCCTCTACAAGAGCGGTTTGCGGCACTGTAATAACCTCCTGGCTGCCACGGGTGACGATATAGGCCGTGACGAAACTGCCGCTGAGCAGGTGACCCGTGTTGCGGACTCGGAAGACAACCGGCACCAACGGACAGTCGGCATCGGTGGCTTTGCCATACGAAATCAGTGCGCCGCCGAGTTCCTTGAGTGTATAGACATGGTTGTCGCCGGGTATTTGCACATTGACGGTTTCGATGTTCTTCAGACAGGAATAGTAGCGCGGCTGAACCTCGGCACGAAGCTGTAAATCTTTGTTTTGAGAGACCGTCACAACAGATTGTCCTGCCTCGACAAAGGCTCCGTTGCTGACATGAATCTGCTGCACATAACCGCTGATAGGGGCACGCACCACAGCACCACGCTGGGAGAAATTACCCTTCAAGTTGTCGTAGGCAGCCTTGGCACTCTCATACGTCGCACGAGCGTGCTCCAGGTCGGCTTGCGACACAATCTTGTCCTCGGCCAACTGCCGCTTGCGCTCGTATGCAGCCTTGGCGGCATTGTATTGTGCTGTGACCTCATGAAGCCTGACACTGATATTATTGTCCACCATTCCGCTGCTTTCAATCTCAAAGAGCGTCTGTCCTGCCTTCACGGCAGTGCCTTCCACCAGATTGTGATTGGTGAATTTCACAATGCCCGAAGCAGTAGCCGCTGCCTCACGCTCATCGCCCTGCGAGGGCATAACCTGAGCGGAAGACTTGATAACCTGCCCAAAGCAATGGGGTTCTATTTTCTCCAGTGCCAAACCCACCTTCTTGGCTTGGCTTTCGGAGAACTGTATCACATTGACACCATGATGGTCGTGATGATGATGCTCATGGTCGTGGTCATGCTCGTGGTCATGGTCATGCTCGTGGTGATGGTCGTGGTCATGCTCATGTTCATGATTATGGACATGTTCGTGTTCGTGGTCATGGTCTGTGTGATGGCACGATGGCACAAGGCCTATTGTTAAGGCCAGTGCTAAAAAATAAACTATCTTTTTCATCTTATTGATTCAAATTAAAAAATGATAATATGGGGAAAGAATCCCTTTTCGTATATAAAAATATAACAGCCCTTATGCGGGGAAATGCTCTCCCGCACAGCTGCATACGATAGGCTGGACATACGTAAATCCGCCTTACGAAATAAAAGGAGGGGCTCGCGAAGAAAGGGCACCCATAACGGGTGCATCTACAAGCGGGACAGCACTTCGGCTCCACCACAGCTGTCCACCTGATACTGCAGGAGTACACATATCGTCCATCACAGGCGGAACAGTCAGAATAAAACTGTTGTGCGCTTCTGCTTGAATATATGCCACATAGTTTGTCTCGTCGTATGTGGAAATCACTAAGTGCGACAACATCTCCTCTAGCCAACAGGTGTTGAAAGGATGGTGCGAATGGCGATGGTCGCACTCGTGGTGGTTGCACTCGCAGTGACAGGCGACCTCTGTCTCAAAAACAAGACCCTTAGCTTCGCAACAGTCATGATGGTGATGAGGCACAACGGCATGAAGCATGATAATTGCACATGCCAAAGAGACCATTAATTTAGCAGCCAAATGCCTCATATAACGAATTTTAAATCAGAAATAGACCCAAAAGTGAACCCATCTCCGACACTGCAAAGATACAAATAATTCTTGAATTACTTGGATTATCCAGTCAATTTGAAGTACCCACACGAATAATACCTGTCAAGCATGGCATTGGCAATAGCCTGCTGCTCATAAGAAGCACCACCGGAACGCACATCGCTGTCTTCCAACTCACTACTGCTCTCGTATAAAAGTTTTTTCCCCTTATCATACGATTTCTCAATATTTTTTAGTAATTTTGCAGCCGAAATCGAGTTGTTGGAATTGCGGGGAAGGCTTTCGGGGCTTCCACTTTGACCGTCCAGCAACTCGATTTTTGTTGCCTCATAGCTGTATGCTTTGGTCGGGTCTTCGTTTCGTCCCTCCTCTTTCAAGGTAACCTTTACCCTATATGTGTTTCCGTCAATGCTATCTGCGCCATACACACGGTGTATAAGCACATTCTCATTATAGCCATTGCCCGCTTTCATGCCGCCCTGCTTCTCTATCATCTTCAACCACTGCTCGGGTGTCGCACGCTCCTGCTTGATGTTCTCCACGTCTCGCATCGCGTTGGAGTAGAACACAGGCTCCTCCTCCCCGCGGAAACGCACATCGCTGTCTTCCAACGTACTACTACTTTCGTCTAAAAGTTTTTTTCCTTTTTCATACGATTTATCAATATTTTTCAGTAATTTTGCAGCCGAAATCGAGTTGTTGCCTGAGCGGGGGAGTTCGCCATTATTGTCGTCTCCATGTGTCCCTTCCAACAACTCGATTTCTGTTACTTCATAACTGTAAGCCTTCGACTTTTCGTTTTCGCTATTATAGCGTTTTACTGTTGTTTTGACACGGTAGTTCTGGCCGTCAATGTCTATTGCACCATACAAGCGCACAACATCTTTCAAATGTCTGTCGCCTTTTTTGTCCTCATGCACTTCTCCAACGATAGAGTTCTCTATAATGCTCGGCATAACCTTAAGGGCAGAAAGATGAACGTCTTTGTTGTCGCTCTTGCTCACAGCTTTCTCGCTTAGGTATTTGTCAATGGCTGTTCCGCTGATATTGACACCACCTATTTCGGGGTTATTATACTCTCCGACGATATTCTTTTTCGCCCACTTACGAGCCTCGCCAAAGTTTGCAAAGCCGTGTTCCTTTTCCGCCCCAATAATAGTTACCGCTCTATTGTCATTCTCGTCACCGCCCACTTTCTCATACTGGATATCATCATCCCCCTCTCTATCGTTTCTATCCACTCTATCCACTCTATCCGGCTTTACCCCGTTCAGCAAGTCGGCCAGCGCCATGTCCGCAAAGTCCTCCGCGCTCCTGCTCTTAATCCCTCTCGTCTTTCCGGCAAACAAGTCTCTCGCAGCGTTCCAAAACTTCTTCAACGCATCCCGCAACCGCTCGAACATCGCAACAACGCCCGCCTTCTCCACATAGTCGCTGGCCTCATCCATCGCCTTGCGCTGCTCCTCGCGCAGCCGTTCCGCTCCGCGTCTGCCGCTGAAATGGGCAAACACCTCCTCTGCCAACTCGTCCGAAAGCCCATTCGACCCATTAGCCTCATTCGACTCAGCCAACTCAGGATACAGCCCCCTCACATACGCCATCAAGTCCTTGTCTTTCTCCAGCTCGCTCTTCAACTGCTCCCACGCCTTCGGGTTCGCCTGCCTTAATGCCTCCGCCCACAAGTGCGTGTACTCATGTATCGGAGTCTCAGCCGTGGCAATCCTCGGGTCAAGGTAAATCTTGCCGCCCATCGTGAAGCCGTAAGCCTCCCCGCTCTCCGTGCGGAAAAACTTAACCTTGTCAGTAATCTGCAGGTCGCCCTCGTCGAAGATAACATAGTTCTTCGCACCGTCCGAACGCCCGCCATTATAATAGTCAGCAGGGTACTTGATGCCGATAATGCCAGCGGAATGCAGAAACTCAGATACCGCCTGCTCGCTGCCCATCATGTTCGACAACTCGTTGTATAGCCGCTTTCCGTTCTCCTTACCATACATCGAAGTAACCGATGCAACATTCTCTAACCATTCCTCAAAAGGCGGTTTGTCCGTCCACTCGTTGCGACTGTCGTACTCCTTTTTTAAGTTCGTTCTAAACGCTTCGTTCTGCATCAAAGCGTTCTTTATTGCTTCTGTCTGCTTGTCTGATGCCTTTTTGTCCCACTCCAAGTAATTGCTCCCGTTGTCCTCGGGGATTTCCACGGTGTAGAGGATTCTGTCTATCTCAAAATTGTCTGCTGTCAGTTGGCGTAAGAATGCTAATTCTTCCTCGTACCCATCTCTACCCTCTATCTCGCTTATTGCATTCTCTATTGCT
>JAFXMW010000030.1 GCA_017530105.1 Bacteroidales bacterium | reverse complement strand
TATCCTTTCTCGCTTTTTAAGGTCTGTTTATGCCATATCAGCATTTCTTTCGGCATCTTGTCCACATCCCTGTCTCGCCGTAGCCCGCTACGTCTTCGCCAGCGATGCGGCCAATCTGCTCGAAACAAATACTAATCTGCCGTAAACCCTAATGACCGATTTGGGATAAATGCCCTGCCACCACATTATCCACCCATTAAAATACAAGGCACCAACCATGCCGAACTGGAACAGCCACTGCACAACGTAGCACCGCAAATCAATAAAAAAAGCAATTCTTAATTCTGCTCTCCAAACGAAAAACTTCTGCACCATTTCACAAAAAAAACGTACTTTTGCACCGTCAAATAATACAAAAAAAAATGGGACAATTGATACGTATTCGCGAAATGGAACAACGTCTCGACGAAGCCACCGCAGCCGTCAAACGCCTTGAAGAAGCCTTAGACTCATACGAGGCAATACAGAATGACATCAACATCCTTGCCACCTACCTCAACAGCGACGAATGGCGCCAGGACCTCTCCGACGACGAGCACGGCTTCCTCCCTCCCGACCTCAAGCGCGGCATCCTCAGCGAGGACGGCATCTGGAACCTCCTCACCGACAACACCGACCTCGCCCAGCGAATGCAAACCCTTTCTAACCAACTACTGCAAAAGCATTAAATCATGAACAAACTCCTTCCCACCCTCCTCCTGCTGCTCACAGCAAGTGCCACAGCCATCTGCCAAGAGCAACCCGCCCCAAGCCATCCCCTCACCCTCACCGGCTATGGCTTCTACGACTTCCACTACGCCACCGGCGACCTCGGCGGCGGTGCCCTGATGCTCGACTGGCAAGCCGCTCCCGCTTTCCGGCTCGGCATCGGTGCCGAATATGCCAGCAACAACCGCATCTCCGCCCGTCTCACCGGCGAAGCCACACTGCTGACCACCTCACTCCAGCAACGCCTCACCCTCGAAAACAGCTACCTCTGGCGACACTTCCCCGCTCTCAATCTCCAGGAGTTCACCGGTGCCCTGCAAATAGGGTGGCACGCCCGTCACCTCAACCTCCACCTCGGCCTCTGCAACCGCTACACCGCCGAACTCGTCCAGCGCAGCAACGGCGGCTCCGGCACCATCTTCGAACCCATGAACGTCATGTTCGCCGCCGAAGGCTGGTGGAACAACCGCCTCACCCCGCAGCAATGGAACATCGGTCTCCGCTGGAGCAACTACAACGACTTCATCGTCGAGCGCGTAGCCAACTGGTTCTTCAGTGCCAAAGCCCTCTACCTGCTGCCGAAGAACACACATCTCTATGCCGAAGTGGGCATCCACCCCGTCGGCTCGCTCAACCTCACCGCCTCCTACGACGGCTGGTTTCTCCATCTTGGAGCCATAAGAACCTTCTAACCCCAATCCCCCTTAGACTTTTAAACCTTAACAGACATGAAACCGCAAACCTTTCTCATCCTCGCCGCCATGCTGACACTCGCCTCCTGCAACCGCCTCGACGTTGCCGGCATGTTCTTTTCCAGCGGCACCCACACCGAAGACCGTGTAGCCCAATGGCTCGAATGGAACGACCAGCACCCCGCCACCGTCATCACCGGTGCCCCCGACCAATACAACGTCTACGTCTGCTCCGACATCCACCTCGAAGGCTCTACCGACCGTGTCGGCCGATTCCTGCAACACGAATACGCCGACCCCAACGGCCTCTTCAGCATCGTCAACGGCGACATCGCCAACGAGAGCGGCCCGCGACCTTTCCGTCTGCTCGACAGTCTGCTGCACCTGCCCACAGCCACCGACACCTGCTTCGTCACCATCGGCAACCACGACATCTACTTCGACTGCCAGCAATATTTCCAGCAATACTTCCACACCTCCACCTATGCCGTCACCGTGCAGACCGTCGGCGGCGCCCGCGACCTCTTCATCTTCCTCGACAGCGGCAACGCCACCCACGGCCGACGCCAGCTGCAGTGGCTGCGCGAACTGCTGCAGCACCGCGGCGAGTACCGCCACGTGGTGGTAGCCACCCACACCTGCCTCTTCCGCACCTCCTACAACTACAGCACCACCCCCGCCGCCAACCTGCCCGAAGAGGAATACTATGAACTTGTAGACTTAATGAGTCAGAACAAGGTGAGCCTGTTCCTCATGGGACATTTCCACCACAAAGAGCAGCACACCCTCGGCGATGTGCCATACGTCATGACCAGCAACCTGAACGAAGACCCCTCCTACCTCGTCGTCACCTGCGCCGACCAAGTCTCCTACCGCTACGAAGAGATTTAGGAATGTGTGAATTAAAGGAACCTCTACAAGCCACCCCAACGGGGTGAGATATGCTTAACACGGTACAAGCCATAGGCGCAGTGCCGTGTCATTCGGACATCAAGGAACTGCGTCCCGAAGGGACGCGACAAATACATGAACACGAATTGCCATGAATTTATGGTTATTACATGATAATTCATGTTAACTGTCAACCCTTCAACGTATTCGAAACAGCCTCATACAACTGCGGAAAACGCTCCGCCCAAACCACTGGCCGCCCATTCTCCATAAAACAGTGCGTACTCCGTGCCGTACACACCACCCTGCCCTGCACCCTCATCGTGTAGCCAAACGACACCTTCAGCGCACTCGTCTCCGCCACCTTCACCTCTATCTCCACCATATCCTTGAACGTAGTGGGATGCTTATATACACACTCCACGCTCACCACTGGCGACACCACTCCTTCGGCCTCCATCCGGTCGAACCCGTAGCCCACCTGATCCATCCAGTCCACCCTTGCCTCCTCCATAAACCGCACATAATTCGAATGGTGGGTAATACCCATCCGGTCACATTCGTAATACTTCACTTCATGTTGATAATGTCTCATAACGCATTTCTATTTTTCAATTCTCCAATTAATAGTGATACCTCTTCCTGTTAGCCCACAACAGCGCCGCCGACAACGTCAGCGACATCACCTCGGCAAACAATACCGAAAACCAAATATAATCTGCCCCCAGCACCATCGGCAGCACAAACACCGCCGCCACCTCAAACACCAATGCCCGCACCGTTGCCAACAGGGCGGACAATACTCCGTTGTTCAGCGCAGTGAAAAAGGCCGAGGCATAGAAATTGAACCCCACCAGCACATACGACAACCCGTATATCATAAACGCCCGTCGCGACAACTCAAACAAAGCCTCGTCATATCCCACAAACGCCTTCGTCAACGGCCATGCCAACAGCTCCATGGCTATTGTCAGCATGACTCCCATCACCCCGATAATCCGCAAACTGCGGGCGAAGATATTGTGCAACTCGGCATGATTCTTCGCCCCGTGGCAATAACTCACTATCGGCGACGACCCTATTGTGTAGCCCAGAAACACTGCAAAGAAGATAAACTGCACATACATTATCACCCCGTAGGCCGACACCCCGTCCTCGCCGATATAGCGCATCAACTGGTAATTGTAGCACATTGAAACCACCGAGCCCGACACATTGCCGAAGAACTCGCTCAGCCCGTTGGTGCAGGCCTGCAGCAGGGCACGCCAGTCCATCATCGGCCGCACCAGCCGCAACGGCGACCCGTTGGGCATCAGGAAATAAACCACCGGCACCAAGCCCCCTGTCACCTGCGACATCGCCGTGGCCAACGCCGCGCCCCTCAGCCCCATGCCCAGCACCACTATCAACACAAAGTCCAGCACAATATTCATCAGCCCCGCCGCCACAGTCACCCACATCCCCATCCGGGGTCTCTCTGCCGTCACCATCAGCGACTGGAACATATACTGCAAAATAAAGAACGGCAACGCCAGCAAGACAATCCGTCCATACTCCACACACAACCCCACCATAGCCTCGTCGGCACCCAGCAGCAGCGACACCTGCCGCAGCAACACTATACCCACCAAGCCGAACCCCACTCCTGACGCAGCCCCCGACACCACCAACAGCGAAAACACCCTGTTAGCCCGCTCCTTCTGCCCCTCGCCCAGCATCTTGGCCACCAGCGCGCTGCCTCCTGTACCCAGCATATACCCCAACACCCCCAGCACCATCAGAAACGGAAATATCAGATTGATGGCCGCAAACGCCGTCTTACCCACAAAGTTCGACACAAACATCCCGTCCACAATGCTGTAGACGGACGTGAAGACCATCATCACCATCGACGGGACGGTAAACCGCAACAACTTGCGGTACCCGAAATGTTCCGAAATACTAATCGGCTGTGCCATACCCATTCAATAACGCAACAAACGCCGCTTTATTGCCCCTGTTCATATCCATACGCAACTGGTTGATTCACTTTCGACCTCAGTAGGAAAACATCACCGAACGAGGGCAACACCCACTCACTGCTCTCCCGTCAGCCCGCCGTAGCTCTCCGCCGCGCGCGCCAGAGCCTCCTCGGTGGTGTACCGTTCAAACAGCGTGCAGCGCGTCACCACCGTCTGGCTCGAGCAACGCCCGCCGCCGATGCGCACCAACGCCCAGCCCGACATCGCGTCGCCAAACTCCTCGCCCACCAACGCCAGGCAACCGTCCACGCACCGCAGCGCCACCCCGTCGAACCCCACACCCCCGCACTCACTGTCCAGCAGCAACTCCTCAGCCGTCACATACACCTTCGGCACCTCATACTCCACCACCTGACGCAACCTGTAAAGTCTCAGCCTGTCGCCCAGTTGCAAGTCGGCACCGTCGCCGCACAGCACCCGCACCACATCCTCCGCACCAGCCCCTTCGGGCAACTCCCCCTGCATCCGCACCGCAGTCAGCAACGCCGGCACGCCCTCCACCTCGCCCAGGCGGTAATCCAGATCCGGCAGAATGCCGTCGCTCACCGCCATTCCAGGCAGCAGCAGCGAAGCCAGATTCTCATGTTCCTCCTTCGTCAGAAACACCACCGGCAGCTTGCTCGTCAACGTTCGGAACCGGGCGTATGCTGTCACCGCTCCTGCCAACATAGGCTCCGCGGCATAGCGCAGCCGCCGCCAAAGCGTGTTGCTGTGTGCCAGCCGCTGACGTGCCACAAACTGCCCGCGCGTCCTCCGCAACGGCTGCTCGCTCGTAGCCGACCGCATAATCGTCCGACCCCCACGGGTGTAGAATGTCACCCCGTCCTTCCTCAGCCTCCCGCTGAGGCTGATACCCTTGTTCTTCAACTTAGCCATAACACTTCTTTTTAACTTTTATTTATTCATTTTAAACCATTGCCGTGCAATGAGAATTCATGGTAATCTATTATAAATCAATCAATCATTAATAAATGGTCATTACACGATAATTCGTGTTTCATATTCAGTATTGATTATCATAAATGCCTCTTTCATGGGACTATTTTCAGAGCTTACCATTGGGTAATAAAATCACAAAAACCAAACTCCCACTCCCCACACCACATCAACGATACTTCAACGATACATCAACGATATTTCAACGATATTTCAACGATAAAATATCGTAGAACAAACGTAAAACCATCGTTATTCCATCGTCACCAAAACGACCCTACTCACACCCCCACAACACCTTACGCCAACCGCTCCAAAACCGCCCACCCTGCAAATATACAAAAAAATATTTTTCCCCGCCAAAAAACCTGAAAACCCAGAAAAAAAACGTATCTTTGCAAATGCATATTATATATAATATCACATATAAAAAACGGCAATGGACGGATATAAGAATATTGAAATCAATAATTTTAGAGGTATCGACCATTTGAAAATAGAAGACTTTTCTCGGGTCAATATCTTTCTCGGACAGAACAGTTCGGGGAAAAGTTCTATTTTAGAATGCCTGTTGTTAATGGTAGGCATGTCCAATCCAGACTTGCCCCAAACTATCAATTCCATTAGGTCTCGCAGCTACCACAGCAGTTTATTAGACCTTGGTTATATGTTCCATAACTACGATTTAAAGGTAAGTCCTGAGATTTCATCAGAGATGTTTGATGAAACCAAGCGTCATCTTGCTTTGAATTTGACCTATGTCTTTGACGAAAAGTCTCAAGCCGATACGCCAACCGGACAGCTACCCACTTCTGAGACAAAGACTTTTCTGAATACGCTGAAGATGATTTTTGACATTGAATCCAATCAGCAGAAAAAAAGATATGAGAGCAGCATCACTGTTAACCAGCAAGG
>JAFXMW010000029.1 GCA_017530105.1 Bacteroidales bacterium | reverse complement strand
GTGACGGCAGCATCGTGGAGGATGCCCGAGACGGTGAGGCCCGGCGTGGAATATAGAGTGAGGGTGCGGGCGAAATGCGAGCACAGGTGCTATATCCACGACACGACGATGTGGGGACCGTGGAGCGAAGAGGTGAGGGTGTCGACCCCATCGAGAGAGGGGTTGCAGGAGGCGAAGAGTGACGGCACGGAGCTGTTCAGCTTGATGCCCAACCCGGCGCGGGGGAGGGTGACGGTGAGGCCGGAGCTGTCGTCGGGGCAGTGCCCTGCGGTGCTGACGGTGACCGATGCACAGGGGCGAGAGGTGCTGAGGCGTACATTGGAGGACGGCAGCCCTGTGACGCTGGAGCTTGGCGCGGTGGCATCGGGTACGTACTTGGTGACCCTGAAATGCCGCGACGGTGCAAGCGGCACCCGTCGCCTGCAGGTGGAATAGCCCGCGAGGACAACCCACAGGGAGAGCCCACGAGAGAGGTTTTTTTGAAAAAACTTCTGCGGTATCGGATTTTTTTCGTATATTTGCTTTTTAAAAGTAGAAAAATGATAAGCCTATCCTTTTGTGTTACAAACGGGTAGGCAAATTATGGTGTATTATGCATATAGCTATTGCAGGAAATATAGGTTCGGGAAAGACGGCTCTGACGAAATTGTTGGCACGTCATTATGGCTATCGTCCCATTTATGAGTCGACGGAGAGCAACCCGTATATCAACAGTTTTTATGAGGATATGCGTCGTTGGTCGTTCAATATCCAGATATACTATTTGCACACACGCACCCGTCAGCTGCTTGACATCCGAAAGGAGAGCAAGAACATCATACAGGACCGCACCCTGTATGAGGATGCCTATATTTTCACCCCCAACCTCCACGCCATGGGGTTGATGAACACCCGCGATTTTGATAATTACCAGCAAACTTTCGAGTTGGTGTCGTCGTTCCTGCAGCCGCCGGATTTGCTGATTTATCTGCGTGCCGATGTGCCAACGTTGATACGCCATATCCAGGCACGGGGACGAGAGTATGAGAACAGCATCAGACTGGACTATCTGACAGGGTTGAACAGGCGTTATGAGGACTGGATGGAGAAGTACAACAAAGGAAAGTATATCATAGTGGATCTTGCCAAGCTCGATTTCGTGGCTCACGAAGAGGACTTGGGTTTGGTTTACAATATGATTGATGCAGAAATAAACTCGTTGTTTTCGTAGGATGAAGGTTTTGGCAATAATACCTGCGCGTTACGCGTCGACACGTTTCCCCGGCAAGCCGCTGGCGTTGCTTGGAGGCAAGCCCGTGGTGAGATGGGTGTGGGAGCGTGTGTCGTCGGTGGAGGAGATGACGGATGTGGTGGTGGCCACCGATGACGAGCGCATAGCCGGAGCCGTGGAGGCTTTCGGCGGCAGGGCCATGATGACCGGCAGCCAGCACCGCAGCGGCACGGACCGTTGCGGCGAGGTGGTGGAACGGTTGAGAGAGGAGGGAAAGGAGTATGATGTGGCTATCAATGTGCAGGGGGACGAGCCTTTCGTGATGCCAGAGCAGTTGCGCTGCCTGGTGGGTTGTTTTGCCGACGAGGATACCTGTATCGCCACTCTCAAGACTGCAGTGCGCAACAGTGATGAACTGTTTTCATCCAATAATGTGAAGGTGGTTTGTGACCTGAGAGGGCGTGCGCTTTATTTCAGCCGCCAGCCGCTGCCGCATTTGCGCGGAGTGGAGCAGGGGAAATGGTTGGAGAAAGTTCGCTACTATAAGCATGTGGGTATCTATGCTTTCCGCACCTCGACCTTGAGGGAGTTGGTTCGGCTGCCCCAGTCGCCATTGGAGTTGAGCGAGTCGCTCGAGCAGTTGCGATGGCTCGAGAACGGCTATGAGATTAGGGTGGAGGAGACTGCGGCCGCCAACATCGGCATTGACACTCCGGAAGACATGGCTGAGGCAGAACGCTATTTGAAAGAGAGAAGTAACAATTGAAACAATTAATTAGATATATGAATATTACAGATCTTATCGTAGAATTCATCAAGCAAGGTAATGTTGTTGAGTTTCCGGGAATGGGAACATTGTCGGGCAACAATGTCAGTGCGCATCACGATGCCGCAACAGGCACTTATTATCCCGCCCGTCGCACGGTGACGATGGTGGAAAGTCTGACGGGCAACAAGGCGGTGATTCGCTATATTGCCGAGAAGGAGTGTGTGACCAATGAGATTGCCGAGCAGATGTGGGTCAATTACATGGCCGCACTGAAGGATAAGTTGCAGCGCAGTCCCAGCGGGCATGAGTTCCCCGGCATTGGTGTGATGCGTTATGTCGGCACTAAGGTTAAGTTCGATGCTGTGGAAGGTTTGGATTTGGATGCCGACAAGAAGCATGAGCAGCCGTTGGAGAATGTTTCGACATATACTCCCAAGACTGTTGCGGACCCGTTTGCCGCTTTTGACAAGCCTGCGGCCGCCAAGCCTGCTGTGGATGCCGAGACTAAAGAGAATCCCGCCCCCGTGGCAGAGCCTGCCGCCAAGAGTGCAGAACCCACTCCGGTGGCTGTGGTGCCTCCCGTGGCAACTCCTGCCCCCGAGCCAGTTAAGGCAGAGCCTGTGAAACAGGAGTCCCCCTCCACAGCCGACCATCTGTCGGAGGTGAAAAGGATGCTGGATGAGATTCCCGCATCGCCGAAGAGCACGAAGGAAATAAAACGTGCCGAGAAGGCTGCCGCCAAGGCCGAGAAAGAGGCCCGCAAGGCTGCCGAAGAGGCCGAGAAGGCCAAGGCCAAAGAACGCGAGAAGGCCTCGGCCAGGGCTGCCAAGGAAAAGGAAGAAGCCCGCAGAAGTGCTGAAGAGGCAGAGAAACGCATGGCTAAAGAAAAGGAGAAAGCTGAACGCGCTGCCCTGAAACAGGAGAAAGCGGAAAAGAAAGAAAAGAAGGAGAAAAAGAACCATGCATGGCTTTGGATTCTCATTATTCTCCTGCTGTTGTTGATAGGCGGCGGTGGTTATTACCTCACTCGTGTCTATTCACCTGCTGCCAAAGGTGAGAGCTGCGCCCGCAAGGTGGAACTTTCTTACAGCGACCAGTTTACAAACGATATCGCCCTGCTCAAGTTCGAGGAACAGGACATCAGGAACAATGTCGGCAATGTACACGGTTTCATGGCCGACTATATCAAAAACTTCCTTGTTTCCCGCCATTATGGCAATGCCTTTGCCGCTGTGATGGCCAAGGTTGACGAGTATGCCGACAACCGTTTGCACGAATTGATGGTGGAAGGCTATTGTGTGAAGCGTTTCTTCCCCTATGAGGACTTCTGGTTTGAGCGCAACTATGACGCCTACAAGGACAGAGGTGCCCACATCCATCGTTGCACGGTGCAGGGAGAGTTGATGAACGAGGACCTGCTGGACGGCATTCTTGACGACGTGGTGGTGGCAATGGGTCTCCATCCCGACGGGTTCGGCTATGGCTATGCCGGCGGTGGCGGTGCCGCTGCCAATGGCAAGAACGCCACTGCAAAGCCTGCCAACGACAAGCCTTACGAGGAGGTGGTGCCTGAAGCCCCGACATTCAGAAACAGCAAGCAAGGGTTCGACATTGTGGCTGGATTCTTTACTTCGAAGAAATCTGCCAACAAATGCGCCAATCAGCTTAAGGCTCTCGGAAGCGACGCCTACATTATCAGCAAGTCGGGCGGATACTATGTGAGTATGGGTTCTGCCCCCACGCGCACTGCCGCCGAGGCTATGGAGAAGCATATCAAGTCGTGGTATAAGAGCGATGTGAAAATATATAATTTCAACGAATAATAACCTTCGTCACCGCAAAAGAAGCCTATGGGTCACCACAAGTTAGAACGCTTTGCCGAGAATCTGACATTCCCCAATCTCTTTCAGGTCTCTTACGAGATGCTGAAAGAGGAAGGCTTTGCCTTGAGGGGCAAGTGGTGTGAGCATTTCGGCAACGACAACCCCATCACACTGGAGTTGGGATGTGGGAAAGGCGACTATACAATCAGCCTGGCCCGTATCCACCCCGACCGCAATTACATCGGGGTGGACATCAAGGGGGCCCGCCTGTGGCGTGGAGCCAAGACAGGCTGCGAGGAACACATGGGCAATGTGGCTTTTATCCGCACCAGGATTGAGTTGATAGAGCAGTTCTTTGCCCCCGACGAAGTGTCGGAGATATGGATTACCTTCCCCGATCCACAGCCGAAAAAGGAGTTCAAGCGGTTGACATGTGAGCGTTACTTGGGTTTCTATAAGCATTTCCTCAAGCCGGGGTCGCCCATCCACCTTAAGACGGATTCGTTGGAGCTGCACGAATACACCCGCGACGAGGTGATAGGCCCGGCGGGCTACAGGGTGGAATATGCCACGAGCGACCTTTATGCCACTCCTGCCGCCGACCACCCTGAAATAGGGTGCTTGCTGGAAGCGCAGATGACCCAGACATTCTACGAGCGTATGTTCCTTGCCGAGGGCAAGCCCATTACATACATTAAATTCTACATTAAATAATAACATATTAATAAAAGTACTTTTTTATGTCAGGACACAACAAATGGTCAAAGATTAAAAGAGCCAAAGGCGCAGCCGATGCCAAACGCTCCAAACAGTATTCGAAAATTCTTAAAGAGGTAGCCGTAGCCGTCCGTGAGGGCGGTCCTGACCCCGACAGCAACCCCCGCCTCCGTCTGCTTGTGCAGAATGCCCGTGGCTGCAACATGCCCAAAGACACCCTGATGCGTGCCATCAACAAGGCCAGCGACAAGGATGCCGCCGTGCTGCAGGAGATTACCTTCGAGTGCCATGCCAACCACGGCATCGCTTTGTTTATCGAGTGCCTGTCGGACAACAATATGCGCACCGTCGCCAATATCCGCAGCATCATGAACAAGAATGGCGGTACCATGGAGACCAATGGTAGCCTGAATTTCCTTTTCACCCGCAAGGGCGTTTTCGTCATTCCCCGCAAACCCGATATGGATATCGAGGAACTTGAAATGACCCTTATCGACGGTGGTCTTGAAGAGATGGAGGCCGATGATGAATACATCACCCTCTACACTGCATACGAGGATTTCGGCAATATGGTGAAAATGCTTGAGGAACTCCACATTGAGTGCGAGAGCGCCGAATTGCAGCGTATCCCCAACACCACCCGTCAGATTGACGAGGACTCGATGCGCAAAGTACTGAAGGTTATCAACATGCTGGAAGAGGACGACGATGTTACCAACGTCTTCCACGACATGGAGATACCCGACGATTTTGAAGAATAGTAATGAAGTTATTCTTAGTCCCCACACCGGTAGGTAACCTCGGCGACATGACCTATCGTGCCGTCGAGGTGCTCAAGGGGGCAGACCTCATTTTGGCCGAAGACACGCGCACCTCACGTGTCGTTATGCAGCATTATGGTATTGATACCCCGCTGCATTCCTACCATATCTTCAACGAGCATCAGACACTCCACAGTGTCATCGATCGATTGTTGAGCGGCCAGACCATCGCCCTTGTCACCGATGCGGGAACCCCAGGTATCAGTGACCCGGGTTTTTTGCTTGTGCGCGAAGCTGTGTGCAACGGCATTGAGGTGGAAACCCTTCCCGGTGCCACGGCATTTGTGCCGGCACTGGTGGATAGCGGCCTGCCATGCGACAGGTTTGTCTTTCTCGGCTTCCTGCCCCACAAAAAAGGACGTCAGACTGCCATCCGCCAGCTGGCTGAGGAGCAACGCACTATGGTCATATATGAGTCGCCTTACCGTTTGGTGAAACTATTGGAAGAGTTGATGAATGTTATGGGCGAAAGCCGGCCTGTCAGTGTGTCGCGTGAAATCAGCAAACTCCATGCCGAAACGGTGAGAGGTACGCTCCAAGAAGTTCATCACCATTTTGCTTCAAAGGAAGTGAAGGGCGAGATAGTGGTGGTTGTTTCGGGTCAAGGGAATGATACCCCTCAAGAAGAAGAAAAAGTGTGCAATAAAGAATAGTATGCCATACGATGTTTTTATAAACCGCCTAATCTGTTCCCTGTTGGCAGGGGTGCTTATCGGTGCCGAACGCCAATTGCGTAAACGCAATGCAGGGTTGGCCGTTAACGCGCTGGTGTCAGTGGGTGCATGTATTTTTATCCTGCTTTCCGAAAGCGTTATCATGCGCTCCATCCAAACAGGAGGCTTGGTCAACAACGACAACCTCCGTGTCCTCTCCCAAGTGGTCACGGGCATTGGCTTTCTTGGTGCCGGTGTCATTATGAAGGACGGCCTCAACATCCACGGTCTCAACAGTGCCGCCACAATCTGGTGCAGCGCTGCGGTAGGATGCCTTTGCGGCTATGGCATGTGGCGCCAGGCGGGCATAGCTGTAGCAGTGGTTCTTTTTATCAATTGGATAATAAAGAATATAGAGATCTACATGGAAAAGAAAAAAGACCAGAACAAAGAGATTTGAAACATTTTTGTGTTTATTGCGTATAAGTGTACATCCCGACACTCCGTCAAATAGAAGTGCGGCGAATACGCAATCGACACTATGAAAAAGCATAGAACACCAGAAGAAATATTAGAGATGGATTTATTAAATGACATATTCGGCTCGGACGACTTCGACGGACTTTCTGCCCGTGCCGAAATCATACCTATAGTAACCACCGAGGACGAGTCTTTCCTCCTTTACGAGGAGTCTATCCCCGACGACATGCCCCTGCTCCCTCTTCATGGCAATGTCCTCTTCCCGGGGGTGGTTATGCCCATCAGTGTAGGTCGCAAGGCCTCTCTGACGCTTTTGCGCGATGCCGAAAAGCATCACGAACGTATTATTGTCACCGCTCAACATGGCGATGAAGAAGATCCCGAATTCAACGACCTCTTCCACATAGGTGTTATAGCACGTGTACTTCGAGTCATCGAACTCCCTCAAAACAACCACATGGCTGTCTTGCAGGGTACCATGAAATGTGCCATAACGGGCATCATCGCCACCGACCCCTACTACCGGGGTTCCGCTGTCCTCCTCAACGACAACATCAAAATCAAACACCCCAGGGCCTTCCGCAACAAAGTCCTTAGCATCCGCAAGGAATATTCCGAGATGCAGCAGATGAAAAACAGCGGCCAGGGAATCAACCCGAAGGACGTTTTCAACTCTCTCAGCAACATTGGCAGCGACCGCATCCTCATCAACTTTGTGGCGTCGCACCTCGACATCCCTGTGCTCAACAAGCAGACTATGCTTGAAACAACCAGTTACGAAAGCCGGGCAGACATGCTTCTCGACAATCTGAGGCAGGAAAACGAATACTTCCGTGTCCGCGACGACATACAGGGCAAGACACGGCAAGAGATGGACCGCCAGCAGCGCGAATATTTCCTCAACCAGCAAATGCGTGTCATCCAGGACGAACTGGGTGGCAACCCCTCCGATCAAGACATCGAAAACCTTATCGAAAGGGCACAAAAGAAACACTGGAGCGAGGAGGTCGACAATGCTTTTAACCGCGGCATTGAAAAACTGCGCCGCACTCCCCCCCAAACCCCTGACTATACGGTTGAGCTGAACTATCTCGAACTGCTGCTCGACCTGCCTTGGAACGATTACAGCAAAGACGATCTTCGCACCGACCATGCACGCAAAATCCTCGACCGCGACCATTATGGCATGGAAAAAGTCAAGGAGCGCATCATTGAATATATCGCTGTGCTGCGCCTCAAAGGCAACATGAAAAGCCCCATCCTTTGCCTTGTGGGTCCTCCGGGCACAGGTAAAACTTCCCTTGGCAAGAGCATTGCCGAGGCCATGAAACGTAAATACGTCCGTGTGGCCTTGGGAGGCCTGCACGACGAGGCCGAAATCCGTGGCCACCGCAAGACCTATGTCGGTGCCATGCCCGGCCGCATTATCCAAAGCATTAAAAGGGTAGGGGTGAGCAACCCAGTCTTCGTCCTCGACGAAATCGACAAGGTGCAAGGCATGAGCCATAACGGCGACCCCACCTCGGCTTTGCTCGAAGTCCTCGACCCTGAACAGAACAGTGCCTTCCACGACAACTACCTTGACCTCGACTACGACCTCTCCAATGTCCTCTTCATTGCCACTGCCAACACCCTCAGCACCATCCAGCCCGCCTTGCTCGACCGGCTCGAGGTCATCGACCTCAGTGGCTATATCCTTGAAGAAAAAATCGAGATTGCCCAACGCCACCTCATCCCCAGACAGCTTGCCGAACACGGCTTCCCCAAAAAAGCCATCCGTTTCAGCAAAAGTGTGCTGACATCCATCATCAACGACTACACACGCGAAAGCGGTGTGCGTCAGTTGGAGAAGACTCTTGCCAAAATCGTCCGCCGGCGTGCCGTGCAAATGGCCGATGGCAACGAAACCGACAAGAATGTCAAAGTTGAGGAACTCAAAGACATCCTCGGACTCCCCATCCACAACAGCGAGCGTCGCGGCAAAGACCCCAAAATCGGCGTTGTCACAGGTCTGGCATGGACTCAGGTGGGCGGCGAAATCCTTTTTATCGAGTCCAGCATCAGCAAGGGCAAGGGAACCATCTCCATGACCGGCAACCTTGGCGACGTGATGAAGGAGTCTGCCACTCTCGCCTTCGAATACCTAAAGTCCAATGCCCAACGTTTCGGTGTTGACATCGAGACCATTGAAAACAGCAACATCCACATCCATGTCCCTGAAGGTGCCACTCCCAAGGACGGTCCCTCGGCGGGCATCACCATGTTTGTTGCCATGGTGTCGGCTTTCACCCACAGTCCTGTCCTCCCCACGGTGGCCATGACCGGCGAAATCACCTTGCGGGGTGCTGTCACCCCTGTCGGCGGCATCAAGGAGAAAATCTTGGCTGCCAAGCGTGCCGACATCACCGACATCATCCTCTGCGAAGACAACCGTCGCGACATTGAGGAAATCCCTGCCGAATACCTCACAGGGCTCAGTTTCCATTATATTAACGACATGGCCGAGGCTCTCCCCCTCGCTTTTGGACAATCCAAGTCATGAACAGGTTCTTTCCCTTTCTGCTTCTTGGGCTCATGGCAGTGTCTCTCACTTCACATGCCCAGACCCCTGTAAAAGCCAACCCCGTCACCGGTGTCCCGCTGCCATGGGGTTTGTCCAACCTCTCCGTTGTCGACGGTAGGCTCTATGCATGCCAAGGAGGCGTTCTTGTCAATGCCTCCACCATCAATGGCACCATTGTCGCCCTCAACCCCGACACTCTCATAACCCCTCTCTGTCCCCAGGCCAACTATGTGGTGCGCAACAACCGCGACAGCCTCTACTATTTCACCACCCCGGCCGATTCCAAGACCAGCAGTTTCCATGTCCACACCCAGTCCCGCTTCTTCAAAAACCGCAAAGTTGAAATTTCATCGTGGTTTCGTGATATTTGCCAACCCGCCTTCTCGCCCGATGGCAACACCATGGTATTTTCATCCAAGGGCAAAGTAGGGCTTGGCGGATACGACCTTTGGTGCTCGTTTTGGAATGGCAAACGCTGGACCAAACCCATCAACCTCGGCAACATCATCAACACCCAGGGCAACGAGATGTATCCAGCCTTCTATGGCAATTTCCTGGTCTACTCATCCAATGGCGTGGCCAATGCCCCCGAAGGCTATCATCTCTATGCAGTGAGGATGAAACCGGGCTCCAAAGCCGATGATGTGATTTTTGCAAACTATGTCGTCCAGCCGCTGCCGCAACCTCTCAACAGCCAGGGTGACGACTGGGAAATGGTTTTCGACAGCCAGTCGGGCAAGGGATATTGGCTCTCCTCACGCAACGGCAAGGAAGAACTGTTTACCTTCTCAGGCAGTCTTGACGGCATCACGCTCTCCGGCATCGTGACCAACGATATGGGCGACCCCATCCCCGGTGCTACTGTGCAGTTGCTGACCAAAGGCCGTCTGACTGCATCCGCGTTGTCCGACTCCTCCGGAAAGTATCAACTCTTTGCCCTTCCGGGCGATGAATACAAACTTATTGTGTCGAAACCTGACTTTTTCCGTTTCGAAAAAAATCTTCCGCTCATTCGTCCCAACGAGGATATGCTCATCGCCTCTCAGAATTGCGACGTTGTCCTCTCCGGGCTTGCTTTCAACCGCTCCATGATGTTCGATGCACTATACAAGGAGAGCAGCGACATAGAACTGGACTCTCAAGCTAAGGAATCACTCCAGCCCATTGTCGACTATCTCCGCGACAATCCTACTACATTGGTACAGATTACTTTAAACTCGCCACAGACAAATGACGAGTCTTATAATAATCTCATTATTGAACATAGAATCAGTATATTACGCAATTACTTTGAATCATGCTTACCTACTGGATGCCGAATTTCGTTCAAAAAGGGGCTTAGCGATACCCTTTTTCCCGAGTCGGAGGAGGCCAGAAATGTGGTTTTTGTCAAATTGTTGAAGTAGTATTAATGTGCTGTTGTATAGTTTATTATAAAGAATTCTAAACCAAAAGTTACATTTTTTTTGAAAAAAAATTTTGTCAATACAAAAAAAAGTAGTACTTTTGCAACCGTTTTCGAGAGGAGATAAACACCAATCGGAACAGAAAAGTTCGGGGCGTGGCGCAGTTGGCTAGCGCACTTGCATGGGGTGCAAGGGGTCGAAAGTTCGAGTCTTTTCGCCCCGACTTACAGGAGGAACTGAGCAATCGGTTCCTCTTTTTTTGCTTTTTTTCCTCTCCCATGCAATAATATCCATTGTCCTCCGTTATTTATACTAAATTAATTAATATATCTAACTATGAAGAAATTTTACATTCTTTTGATTGCCATGGCGTTAACCGCTGGCACGTCCTTTGCTCAGAGCAATGACTCCATCGAGCGAGCCAAACAGCAAGAGGCTTTAATCAAGCAACAGCAGAAAGAACAGCAGGAATTGCTCGAACAGCAGCGCAAGGAACAAGAAAAACTCATGAAAGAGCAGCAGAAAGCTGCCCAGAAAGAGCAGGAAGAGCGCATGAAAGAGCAGGAGAGAATCCAGAAAGAGCAGCAGAAAGCCACTCAGAAGGAGCAGGAAGAACGCGTAAAGGAACAGCAGAAATTGCAGAAAGAACAGCAGAAAGAAGCTGAAAAGGCCGCCAAGAAAGAGCAGGACCGTATCAAACGCGAACAGACAAAGGCCGAGAACAAAGCCAAAGCTGAACAGAAAAAGGCAGAGAAAAAGCGTAAACGTCAAGAACATTACGCAGCTTGGAACCGCCATCCCAACTTCACTGCCGACCCCTACGTCAGCATTGTGTCCGCCCGTCGCATCTACACAATAAACAGTCTTTACAATAGTGTTGGTGCCAACGTGGGTGTAGTGTTCGACTATCACCGTCCTATTGCCAAACGTTGGGACTTCAACATCGGCATCGGCTATCGCTACACTTACCTCACCTACAGTCACCTCTTCAGCAAAAACGATACAATTGACATTAACTCGTTTAGCGGTACTGAGAAGTCCAGACACTTCAATACCATCTTCGTCCCCATCAAGCTCAGCCATATCAACAAGGACAACGAGCATGGCTGGTATATTGGTGTAGCCCCAGGATTCAATTTCCCGAAACTGAGTGCTGAAGGAGCAAAGTTCAATCAGTTCCGTGTTGATGCCAGTATCGGCACCCAGAGCCGTTGGCTCATCTTCTCCCCCGGTACCGAGATTTATTTCAATTTACTGCCTACCTATACCACGGGTAACAAGAAAATCCACGAATTCGGTATCCGCTTCGTTTTGTAACATCCTTTCTTTTTTTATAAGTCCCTCACGTTTTGTTACGTGGGGGATTTTTTTGTTCGCACCATACCTGTTTTTTCCATCAAAAGAATTCAATTGTCAACCAAGTGTAGGTTCGCTCGTTCACCCTTTGTTCAACGTCAGTTCTCCCATATTTCTCCCATCCCGTATGGGAGAAATATGGGAGAAATATGGGAGAACTGACGGGTAAATAGCGAGCCGTCTTTTTGTTTTTGGATAAAAAATGGATGAAAAAAAACACTTTATTTTCATCCCGGTTTGTTGTTTTAATATGTTTCTTGTTTGTTTATCAACGTTTTATAGATGTTTAGACAAAATTAAATTTTTTTTTCATCTTTGTACAATAATACAATTAAAATGCCGTTATGAAACTAAAAATATAGTTACATAATTAATTTGTATTATGAATAAGGCTTTTTTGTGGTGTGCACTGTTTTGTACGGTTCTGGGTTTGGCTGCTTGCGGCAGCGGGAGCAATCTCGCTCACAAACTGGATAAGCTGCCGGGCAAAGCGATGTTGCTTACGGAGGTGAAAGAGCAGGGCATTACCCTTGAGGCAATGGAGAAGCT
>JAFXMW010000028.1 GCA_017530105.1 Bacteroidales bacterium | reverse complement strand
GGCAGGATAGAAACCATGCAACATCAATTTGTCAACAGAATAGGAACATGCAACTTCAGCGACCTCATTTATTGTGAGGGGAAACAGTTCAAGCACTGCTGTGCGCCCAGCAAGCGACTGGGTAATGCTATTCTGCAGTTTAAACTGGGAACTACCCGACAAAATGTATTTGCGGTCACGGTGTTCGTCAACGATACCCTGTAGATACGACAACAGTTCGGGTACGTTCTGCACCTCGTCAAGAACCATGCCTCCGCCGTGCTGCAAAAGGAATGCCATTGGGTCCCCCATAGCCATAGCTTTTGTGTCGGGGTTCTCCAACGAATAGTATGGCAGGTCGGGAAACATGCTTCGGATGAGCGTGGTTTTGCCCGACTGGCGTGGTCCCGTGATGGTTGCCACAGGGAAATATTTCAAATTTTCCGTAATAACGTATTCTAACTTTCTGTTTATCATGGTGTACAATGTTATTTATGCAATCTTGCAATACGACTGCAAAATTACATAAATATTATTGATTAGAAAAAACTTTCTTTGTTAATTTGCGGATTATATCAAAGTCGTTTATTGCTCTAAAGGGTATCACAATACTCTGTAAGAGTTTTAGGATTCATGACAAACAACCCAGACTCTAACATTTGGGTTCGCCGTAAAGTCGCTTTTTAGACATTGTTTCAGCTTCGGTTGTCTATTAGTTCTATAATCTTTGGATATAGCAGTAATATATATGTGATATAGAAGTAATATATATGTGATATAGAAGTAATATATATGTAACGAAGCTTGGGGGAACTTTCCCCTGTCGTACAGGGGCAGGGGGGTGACTACACGAAGGACAATTTTTTTATAGAAAGAAAACGGCACGGAGCAGAAAAGCTCCGTGCCGCCTGCTTTTTAGCTTTATTGGTTTTTACCCGCCAGTAGGCCGCAGGCGGCCATGATGTCTTCGCCACGCGAAGCCCGGATGGTGCAGATGATGCCATGGGCGTTGAGGTAGTCGCGGAAACGCTCCATGTTCTGGGTTGAGGATGTTTTATATGGAGTATCGGGAGATGAATGGAAACGAATAAGATTGACACGACAGAAAAGGCCTTTAAGGAGACGCACCAGCTCAGCGGCATGGCGAGTATCGTCATTCAGTCCCCGGAACATCGTGTATTCAAAGGACACACGCCGTTGGCCACTCCAATCGTATTGACGGAGCAGTGTCACCACATCGGCAATGGGATAAGCCTGCTGCATAGGCATAATGTCAAGGCGTTCCGAAGCGAAAGGATTGTGAAGGCTGACGGCCAGATGACACTGGCTCTCATTGAGATAACGTCGCAACCCGGGTATAATGCCCACAGTGGAAACAGTAATGCGGTGAGGACTCCAGCCCAGTCCCCACGGGGCAGTGAGCACCTCGGTGCTGCGAAGCACATTGTCAAGGTTGTCCATAGGCTCACCCATGCCCATGTAGACGATGTTGGTTAAACTCTCGAATTCAGGGATGGAGAAAATCTGGTTGAGGATGTCAGAGGCTGAAAGATTGCCATGGAAACCCTGTTGGCCGGTGACACAGAACCGACAGCCCATCTTGCAGCCCACCTGGCAAGAGATGCAGAGAGTTCCTCTGTCGCCATCGGGAATAAAGACAGCTTCAACATATCTATGAGAACTCTCGGAGTCATCCGATTTGTCAATTTGAAAGAGATACTTCTTGGTGCCGTCGCGCGATACTTGGCAGTTGACAGGAGCATGGCGACTGACACAAGCTATCTCATTGAGACGCGAACGGTTTTTGAGGGAAAGGTTCGTCATGGCATAGATGCTGTCAACATGCTTGGCATAAAGCCAGTCACACATCTGTTTAGCGGTAAAACGAGGCATAGACTCGTCGGCACAAAGGCTTTCGAGTTCGACCAAGGTCATACCGAAAAGGTTTATCTGTGTCATGTTTTCCGTTTTTGTTGCCTCTCCTGTGGAGGAGGTGTTTGTGTCTTTATATTGCTATTTTTACAGGCAAGATGCCCGCTCCACATATATGTCTCGTTTTACGGGCAGGATGCCCTTTCTCCCAAGGTGCCTCTAAAAGTCGTAGTAGGGCTCTTCTTCCTGCACTTCCTGCTGGAAGCGGGTACAGTCAAGTTCTACATCCAACGGGACATTGGGACGCTCAAAGTCACCACGCGGGAACTTGAGGGACTTGTCGCTATAAATATTGCGCATATAATAGCCAAAGATGGGAAGGGCTTGAGCAGCACCTTGTCCAAAGGTCATATTACGGAAATGGATGCTACGCACTTCACCGCCAGTCCAGATGGCTGTGGCCAGTTTGGGAGTGATACCCACAAACCAGCAGTCGGAGTTGTTTTGTGTGGTACCTGTTTTGCCGGCAATAGAATTGCTGAAATCGTTAAGGTGGTACTTGTAGTTGAGTCGGACACCCGAACCACTCTGCACCACGCCTTTCATGAGTTCAATCATCATGTATGCGGTACGCTCACTAATGGCTTCGTGTCTTTCGGGAGTGAAGCGGTCGAGGACTGTACCCTTTTTGTCTTCGATGCGTGTGATGAATATGGGTTCGACATATTCGCCTTTGTTGGCGAAGGTAGCCATGGCTCCTGCCATCTCGTAGACGGTGATTTCGGGAGTGCCGACACAGATGGCCGGGACAGCGTCAATCTCGCTATTCACACCCATTTTGCGTGCAATGGCTATTACCTGTTCAGGCGATCCCTGTTTCATCAGGTAGGCCGACACCCAGTTGATGGAGTGAGCCAAAGCCCATTTGAGTGTGACCATCTGGTGTTCGCGTTCGTGAGAGGAGTTCTTGGGACACCAGTCGGGCTGACCCCAAACCTCGAAACAGACCTCGGAATTGGGTACCTGTGTGCAGGGATACATGCCCAGATCCTGCAAGGCCATGGTATAGACAAACGGTTTGAATGTGGAACCCACCTGACGGTGGCTCATCACATTGTCGTATTTGAAATAACGATAGTTGATGCCGCCCACGTAGGCTTTGACATAGCCCGTACCCGGCTCGACAGACATCATGCCCACATTAAGGAACTTTTTGTAGTAGAGCAGCGAGTCCCACGGAGACATGAGGGTGTCGATATTGCCTTTCCATGAGAAAACACGCATCTTGACTTTCTCTTTGAATATCTTGCGACATTCCTTCTCGCTCTTGCCTTGCACTTTGTGGAGCTGATAGTAACGATCGGAGCCTTTCATAGCCTGGACAAGAATCTTCTCCTGCTGTTCGGGAGAGATGTCGCAGAAAGGATTGCCCCCACGGGCTTTCAACTCGCGGTTGAACTGGGGCTGCACCTCTTTGCTCATGTGTTCGCGTACGGCGGCTTCGGCGTAGCGCTGCATACGGGAGTCGATGGTGGTGTAGATACGCAGACCGTCTTTGTGGACATCGTAGTGCTCACCGTCGCTGTTGCGGTGATGCTTGCACCAATCCTTCATATAGTTGCGTATATACTCGCGCAGATAGGTTGCCAAGCCGTCGTTATGGCTTTGGGGTGAATAATGAGAAACATCTATTTTCTCCTCCTTATACTTCTCAAATTCTTCTTCGCTCAGGTAGTTGTATCTCTTCATCTGCGAAAGCACCGTGTTTCTGCGTCCCAAAGCAGCCTCGGGATGCAATACAGGGCTATAGGCCGTAGGAGCCTTGAGGAGTCCCACCAGCATGGCAGACTCTGTGACCGAGAGGTCGGCGGGGGTTTTATCGAAGAATGTCTTAGCGGCAGTTTTGATGCCAAAAGAGTTACTGCCAAAATCCACAGTGTTGAAATACATGGCAATAATCTCCTGTTTGGAATAGTTGTGTTCCAGTTTCACGGCCACCACCCATTCCTTGAACTTTGAAAACACCGTACCTATAGCTCCCTTATGTTCACGGGGAAAGAGGTTTTTGGCCAACTGCTGGGTGATGGTGCTACCGCCACCACTGCTGCTGTGACGCCCCAGGAGGGTCTTGAAAAAGACACGGAACAAGCTGCGCGGATCGATTCCCGAATGTTTGTAGAAACGCACATCCTCCGTCGCAATAAGAGCATTGATTAGATTAGGTGACAACTCGTCGTAAGTGACATTTGAGCGATTCTCTATGCCGATGAATCCCAATATCTCCCCGTCAGCAGAGATTACCTCGGTAGCTTGGTTGCTCTGTGGGTTCTCCAACTCTTCAAACGATGGCATAAAGCCCAACCATCCAAGAGACAGCAAAAGGAAGAACAGGAATATGAATATCCACACCCCTGCGAAAATCTTCCATGCTGTACGGATAGTATTGCTGTTATTTTTGCTACGTTTCTTTGCCATAGGTTATAAAGTTAATTATTTTCCAAATCTTTCTATACGCAAGCCCACACTCTTCAATCCCGTCACATTGGTGTCGCGCATTCCATGGGTCACTTCAAAATGATACCTTCCCGAACGGGGGAAAATGATATGGCGACGGAACACATAACGGCTGTCAACATAACGTCCCGTGCGGCGACCATACCAATGCCCTTCCACATCAGCCAAGGGACATTCCAACGTGTCGTATGCGACGCTTTGGTCGGGGAATGTGGTATTGATGAAAAAGAATACATTTGCCTTGGGGTAATGAACAGAATTGCGTACATCGATAAAGAAATCGTATACCTGCAATGTATCTTCCACATCCACATCAAACACCAGCTTATCGTTCATGTTCCATCCCGTTTCGTCCACGTCGCGCTGTGCAGTGTAATGGACACGGCTGTCGCAACCCTGCCACATTGCCACCCATACGGGCAACATCGCCATCATTCCGAATCGAAGTATCTTTTTCATATTGTGATATCTGTATTAAAATTGAAAAAAAGCGTCCTGAATTACATCATTCTTTACCCTCATGACGGTCTCTACCGGGTCCACGACGGCCTGCATGACGGCCACTGCCGGGGTTGTTGCGGGGGCGTTGATACTCGTCACGGCGCGAAGGAGCGTTCTCCCTCACAGCATTCTCTGTGGCTGGATTGAATCGGTTATTTTCCGAAGCCCCGTTCCTGTTGCGTCCTGTGGGACGACGCTCAAGCTTCTCTCCCGGCTCCCCGGTACGGGGACGGTTGTTGCGGCCCTTGTCGTTTCCACGGCTTCGACGGTCTTCAGCTCCGCCCCGTTTCTGTTCCTTGGCGACGGATTGCGAGTCACTGTCAGTCATCTCATCCGCCATCCGCCTAAGTTCTCTCTCAAACTCGGCATTGTCGGTTTCCTGAATCAGGGCTGCTGTCGACATCAATTCCACCTGATAGTCTTCCAGCTTTTCGGGATACTCTTGGTTGTGGTTCATCTCTATCAATTTCTTCACACTTTCGGCAGGAATGGCATACAATTCATTCTCGCCTTCGTAGGCATACCACATAATACCCCGGAACACATCGGTCTTCTTATACTGGGCCAACCCTTTCTTAAAACGAATCGACACATTGGCTGGTGGGAATTTTTTCAACGCATCGGCATATACCTCACACTCGAAATTGAGACAGCATTTCAACTTGCCGCACTGTCCAGCCAGTTTCTGTGGATTGGGCAATATCTGCTGGGTTTTCGCCGCACTGGTTGTCACCGATTTGAAGTTGGTCAACCAAGTGCTGCAGCATAGTTCACGGCCGCAGGTGCCCAAACCGCCCACCTTGCCTGCCTCCTGTCTCACACCTATCTGCTTCATCTCAATTCTCACATGAAACTCTTCGGCAAGCACCTTAATCAGGGTGCGGAAATCCACCCTGTCATCGGCGGTATAGTAAAAAATCGCCTTTGCATTGTCGCCCTGATACTCCACGTCATTTACCTTCATCTCCAGGTTGAGGTCGGCAGCAATGCGACGGGTTTTAATCAATGCTTGGTGTTCGTTCTTGAGGCTGGAGACCCAACGTTCCAAATCCGTGCTCTTGGCACGACGGAATAATTTCCGCAAACTCTCGTCGTCAGGATCGACACGCCTTTTCTTCATCTGAATACGGCATACTTCGCCCGTCAGGCTCACGATGCCTATGTCGTGTCCCGGTGTCCCTTCAACAGCCACCACATCGCCCTCGGTAACATCCAGTCCGTCGGGCAAGCGGAAAAAGTCCTTTCGGTTATTCTTGAAACGCACTTCGACACAGTCGAAAGGCTTGATGCCAGGCTGACGGATGCCACGCATCCAGTTACACGAAGTCACCTTGCTGCAACTCCTTGTTTCTGTTTCGCTCACCGGCACATACGATTCCGGACACTTCTTGCACCCGCGCGAAAGGAACACACTCTCTTCATACTTCACCCACGGCAATGTCGGGTCAGGTTCCAAATATGGGTCTATCGAATTCTCAGGTGCCATATATTCCCCAAACACATCAACCTCATCCTCACCATGTCTCTCTTTGCGCTCGTTCTTCTCCCGCTCACGGCGGTCGCGGATAAACGCCTCCATCTCCTCCGCAGTGGCTACATTATCGTCCACTTCAGTCTCTTCAACACTTTTGGGGAGTTCTTCGTTATCCATCTTTTTCCCGTTTTCCTTCTTTTCTTCCATACTAAAATTGTGAATTGTAGATTATCGTTTAGTTATTTCCTTCAAAATTCAAAAAACTATCTGTTTTTAATATAGCGGCTCATCTTGAACGACAACTGCATGAAGGCCATCTTGGCATAAGCATTGCGCTCTATTGCATACATCGCTTCGTTCAAAGCCTGGTTCATCTGTTCAATATTGCGGGGGGTTATCATGGCCGGAAACGCAGTGTCGAACTTGGGGTCGCCAAACTCCAACTCGCGTGTCAGCCTTATGCCGGCAGCCGTCTGCAGAAAACAGGCGCGCAACGCCTCCTGCACATATTGCAGAAACAATTTCTGTGTTTCGCGTCCCATGCCTGCAATCTGGTCTACCCAAGCCGAAAGAGGCTGCATGTTTAACTTAAACAGCAAGCGCATCCACGACACAAACATGCCTGCAAACTCTTCCTGCCTTGCTGCCGAAAAACCGATGCCCTTGTCCGGCACAACTACCTGCTGCACCCGCGATATTATGGTCGACAACAACCTGTCGCGGTTCTCTGCCACCAGTAATATCAGGGTCTTCTCTGCAGGCTCTTCAAGGGTTTTCAGCAATGTGTTGGCAGTGGGCAAATTCATGCGCTCCGCCATCCACACCACCAACACCTTGTAGCCTCCCTCATACGACTTCATCCCCAATTCCCGCACAATATTGTCGGCATCCCTCTCCCTAATCATTCCCTGCTTGTTTTCCACTCCGAGAATCTGATACCATTCATCCTCCGTACCCATCTGCCTCTTTTCGTTCAGAAATTCCCTGAACTCCTCCTGGAAATCATCTGAACAAGGCTTGCTCCTCACCTTTTCAGTCGTAGTGGTAGGAAACACCAAATGCAAATCAGCATGCATCAACTGCTCATATTTCCGGCAACTGGGGCACTCCCCGCAACTGTCGGCTCGCAATGGCGACCCTTCAGGGTAATGAAGCCTGTGTTCGCAGCCCAGATACTGGGCATAAGCCAATGCCAATGCCAAACTGCCACTGGTCGTGGGACCAAGGAACAATTGGGCATGGCTGACACGCCCTGCATCAATAATTTCAGTCAGCCGGTTAGACAGAACCTCCTGACCCTCAATATCTTTAAACTGCATAATATCGTCAAATCAAACTACAAATATACTAAAAATATCCGACATCGCGACTTTTTATATAAAAATAGTATGATTCTGTCTATTTCAAAACCCAATCACCCCTCCATTCAACCCGACGACAACGAGTGTTTTTTCATCACAAAAACACACTTCCACAACCAAAAAAGTTTATATTGGCCCTCCTCTCCATTCCCAAACCATGATTTTAATTTTTGAAATAGGACAGAATGACCCGTTTTTCATTTGTCATGATTTTTTTTGTATCTTTGTATCGCAATTGAATTGTTCAACGGCATCCAAAAAGGTTTGACTATGAATAAAATATCGGTTCCTTTTACCATGCTGGCCTGCCTCTTTGTGCTTTCGGCCTGCGCCAAACAGGGGTTCCCGTCGGGTGGTCCCAAAGACGAAACACCCCCCGTGGTGCTCGGCACTACACCACAAAACGGCACCCTGAATTTCAATTTCAAGGAGTTCTCAATCCTTTTCGATGAATATGTCAACGTGAAGGATGCCGACAACAATATCCTGGTGTCTCCCACCATGTCGAAAAAGCCTGAATACAGCACCAAAGGCCGCAGCGTTGTGGTGAAACTGAAAGACACCCTACATGCCAACACCACCTACCTCTTCCAGTTCAAAGAGGGCATTGTGGACTTTAACGAAGGCAATGCACTGCCTTCCTATGAATATGTCTTCTCTACAGGCAGCAGCATCGACAGCATGACCCTGCGGGGAAAAGTGCTGGATGCCCTCACCGACAAACCTCGAACCGAGACAATCACAGTGTTGGCCTATCCCGAATCCAGCCTGACTCCTCCCGACTCTACACTGACAACACCCCAAGGCGACAGCATCGTGGCCAAAGAGCAACCCATGTATATGACACGCTGCGACAAAGAGGGCAACTTCACCCTCAACCACCTGCGCCCTGGGCGCTATCTCCTCCTTGCCATCGAGGACGGCGACAAAAACCTCCGCCTTACAGCCGACGAACCCGTCGCCTTTCTCGACACTCTGGCCGTCGCCGTGAAAATGCCTCCCGCTCCCGATACCACCGCTCTCGACAGCACTTCCGCATCCGACAGCCTTGCCAAAGTAGCCGACACTCTTGTTTCCACTCCCGCCACCGCCACCCTCGCTCACGACAGCACGGCAACCACTCCCGATGTCTATTCCTACATCATGAAAATCTCCCAAGACAAGAAAGAAAAACAACGCATTGCCAAAAGCGAGTTCCTCCGCAAAAGCAGAATTCAGATTGTGACAAAAGTACCCCTCTCACCCAACTATTCCCTCTCCCAAATCACCTACGACAGCACCTCTCCTCAACTTCAGCTATACCACAAAACCCTCACCAAAGGCGACACCCTTGATGTGTGGATAGGATGTAAAGAATGTGACTCAATAACACTCCTGCTGAAAGACACCACAGGCCTCAACGACACCCTCCGCCTGCAATTCCGCGCATCAGCACCCAAAAAGGCAAAAGGACCTGCTGGTATAAGTCCTCAGTTACAAAAGACTACACCAAACATTATGCAAAGCCTGGTTGCCAAAAACCATCCCTTCTACGACACCCTTTGGCTCTCCTTCGACAACCCCGTCGAAGGCATCTGCGACCCTTGGCTGCAAGACTCCTCCAGTCTCGACAGCGCAGTCCTGGTAATGGCCATGAAGGACAGCACCCTCTCCCACTGTGGCATCCGACTCTTGCCCGACTCCACCTTTGCTCCGGCCTTGGGCAAAAAGGCATACATCGTCTTCGAGGGCAAACCCGGCGAAAAATACCGTTTCTCCATACCCGACAAACTCTTCTACGACATCTTCCTCAACAAAAGCGACTCACTCACCGTGTCCACCGAATTCACCAAAACCGAATCCTACGGAAACATCTTCCTCACCCTTCTCTCCTCCGACACCACAGCCAACCAGGCTACACAAAATATCAACGATTCAACCTCTTCACAACCCTCTTCCCTCTTCCCACAACTCATCGTCCAACTCACCAACGATCGCGGCGAAATGGTCCGGCAGCAAATCGTCTCCCAACCCTGCAAACTCTCCTTCCTCCATCTCAAAGGGGGCAAATACAACTTCCGCGCCATCATCGACCTCGACCGCAACAACCAGTGGACTCCCGGCAACTACTGGCAGCAACGCCAACCCGAAAAAATCATCCACTTCGAGAAAACCCTCGAACTACGCGAGAACTGGGACATGGAGGAGAAATGGGAAATCGGAACCCTATTAAAATAACCGATTGAATCTATTAGCAAATGCAAAAGAAACTCCTTTCAGGCCTTTTCTGGATTCTGCTCCTCAACCTGCTCATCAAACCCTTCTGGATTCTGGGCATCGAAACAGGGGTTCAGAACACCGTGGGACCCGATGAATACGGTTTCTATTTCGCCATCTTCAACCTTGCCTACATCTTCAACATCCTCCTCGACCTCGGTGTCACCAACTTCAACACCCGCAACATTGCCCAACACCCAGTCCTCATCGACAAACACCTCCCCTGTCTGCTCGGCATTAAACTGATGCTGGTACTTCTCTACGCCGTCGTAACCTTCACCGTCGGACTCCTTTCGGGCTACACTTCGCGTCAGTTCCTACTTCTGGCAATCCTCACCTTCAACCAATTCCTTAATTCTCTCATCCTTTATCTGCGCAGCAACTTCGAAGGGCTGATGCTCTTCAAATGGGACAGCGTCATCAGCATCCTCGACCGCGTGGTGATGATAGCCGTCTGCTCCCTCTTGCTTTGGGGACCCACCCACTCCATCACCATCGAATGGTTCGCTCTGGCTCAAACCGCCGCCTATCTCATCACCACCCTCACCGCCCTTACCGTCCTCACTCTCCGCATCCGGCAGGAACACAACCGGCACTTCTCTCTTCGCTCCATCCACTTTTCCCGTCCTTTTGCCGTCATCATCCTGCGCAAAAGTTTCCCCTTTGCACTGCTGGTGCTCCTCATGGCCTCCTACAACCGCATCGACCCTCTCCTTCTCTCCTGGCTCCACCCTCACGGCACCTACCAAGCCGGCATTTATGCCGGAGCCTTCCGCCTGCTCGACGCCCTCACCATGATAGCCTATCTGGTGTCGGTACCCCTGCTGCCCGTCTTCTCGCGCATGACCGCCGAGGACGACATCCAGCTCGGCTCCACCACTCGCGTGGTCACCAGCCTCATGCTGGTATTCTCGGTGACGGCGGCGGCCCTCTTCTCCTCCCACAGCGCTCAATTCATGCAACTGCTCTATCCGCGCCAGCCCGAAATAACAGGCGACTACACCGCCGTATTCACCATACTGGTGTGGGGCATCGTCCCCATCTCCATCACCTACGTCTTCGGCACCCTCCTCACCGCTGCGGGCAAACTGCGCCAACTCAACATCCTGGCCTCCGTCACCCTGGTCATCAATATCGTGGTCAACCTCATCGCCATCCCCCGTCATGGTTCGGTAGGCTCGGCCTGGGCAGCCGTCATTGCCCAATCCTTCATGGCTCTGGCACAAGTTGTCGCCGCTGTCAAAATACTCCATCTCCACCCCTCCCCTGCCTATCTGCTTCGGCTCCTGCTCTTCGCCACGGTGGTGATTGCCGCATCGCTGCTCCTGCCTCCACTGCCCTGGTGGGGTACCTTGGTCGCCGCTGCCGTCATAGCACTCATTGCGGCTCTCCCCCTCCGTCTTATCGACATCAAAAACATCCTCAACACCCTTATGTCCTAATTCCAGCATAGTAATCCACTCCCCTAAACTCCAACCCCACACACTTCCATCACCCGTCACAGAACACAACATAAAATCAACAACAATATACAGATGAGAAAATACATTCCGGTCATCCTCTCGCTCCTGACGCTTGCCGCAGGAGTATCCCACCAAGCCCACGCCCAACTCTATGTCGGCCTTAACGGTGGCATCACCCTGCCCCAAGGCTTCTATGCCGACTCACGAATGAGCGACCACGAATGGATGTTTGCCCAAGGCCACCAACTCAAAGCCGGTGCCGGCCGTGGCTGGGCGGCAGGTATTGAAATCAGCTATGCCATGCCTTTCCACAAAAGCCTCGAAGCCGTTGTCTGTGGCGAGTTCATGCAAAGCGGTGCAAGCCGCGATGTGCAAGACTACTACCAAAAAGTCTACGCCCGCCACTACGACCAGTGCAGCCGCTACGAAATGCACCTCCCCCGTTTCCGCAACATCCCCCTCATGGCAGGACTGCGCTACTGTTTCCCACTCAACACAATCTTCGACCTCTACGGCGAAGCCATGGCGGGAATGAACATCCGCACCATCACCGACTGGACAACAGCCTACGCCGATGCCAACTGGCAACAACCCGAAGGGGAGCAATCCTATGAATTCAACAATTTGAAAATCTACCGTTATACACCCGCCACCACCTTCGCCTTCCGCCTGGGAGCAGGCATCCTTGTCAAGAAAAAGGTAAGCATCGGCGCCAGCTTCTACATGATGGGCAAAGCACCCCTCTCATGGGACCAAGAAGAAACCGTCCGCTACAACATCGCCGGCGAAATAAAGGAAAACACAAACACAAACCACGTCGACTACTTCACCATCAACCCCACTCTCGTCCTCGTCTCCATCGGCTTCCGACTCCAAGCCTTCTCAGGTGCCCGCCATGTGCAAGACTGGTAAGCGATAAAAAACGTGTCGGGAAAAAACAACTGCAAGGCACGACTTGTCAGTCAACAAGTCTTCACAATTCTCACCTCTCAAAAGTCCCAAGTGAACCCATCGAAAGGATGTCTGCGGTCCATAATCTGCTGTTCCGACAACTCCTGTAAATGTCTGATACGCCGCACTCCCCATTTCCACATCCTCACATCGAACCATATCAGCACCACAAAAAGCACACTCGACACCACCCCGGCGCCGGCACCCATACTCTCGGGTATCATCAGCAACGCATCGAACGTGCCGTGCAACAGCATCGGCACCAAAAAAGCCAATAACAAATACCCGCCCCGGCGCGACTCGTCGAACTTGGCCAACGCCAGATAATACCCCATCATCACACCGAACAGGAAATGACCCGGCACCGACAGCACCGCTCTCACCGACCCCGTCACCAAAGCATCCCTCCACAGCTCCTGACCGAACACATACCCCAGATTCTCGAAACAGGCAAAGCCCAGCGACACAAAACAGGCATACACAATACCGTCGTAATACTCGTCAAACTCCCTGCTCTTCCACACCGCCAGCATCAACATCAACAGTTTCCACAGCTCCTCGCTGCATCCCGCCACCACATAACCCGTGTAAACACCGCTCACCACAGGCATCGGAGGAGTGAAACGCGACAAAAACCACTCCATCGCCCCTGCAGGCAATATCGACAACGCCCCGAACAAAAACGCCTTTATCAGCATCCCCACGGGCTCTTTCTCATACTTGTCAGCCCTATACACCACCCACGCCAGCACAATAACAGGCAGCACGGCAATGGCTATCAGATAAATATTCATATTCGCAACTATTAATTTCAAAATGCAAAAATACATAAAAAAATATTTATTCCCAATTTATTCGTATATTTGCATATTGGAGGGAAAAGGTTCTTTTCCCTTTATTTAGTTAATATACATATCATTATAACAAAATAACAATCTGTCATCTATGGCAAAAGAGATAAAATTCAGTCTGGTTTACCGCGATATGTGGCAATCATCAGGCAAATACCAGCCCCGAATGGACCAACTGGTTCAAGTGGCTCCCGCCATCGTCAAAATGGGATGCTTTGACCGCATCGAAACCAACGGCGGCGCCTTTGAGCAGGTGAACCTTATGTACGGCGAAAACCCCAACAAGTCCGTCCGCGCATGGACCAAAGAGTTCAACAAAGCCGGTATTCAAACCCACATGCTCGAGCGCGCCCTCAACGGACTCCGTATGTACGGCGTCCCCAAAGACGTCCGCCGACTCATGCCCAAAGTCAAGAAAGCACAAGGTGTCGACATCATGCGTTCCTTCTGCGGCCTCAACGACATCCGCAACCTCGAACTCTCCGTCAAATACGCTAAGGAAGCCGGCATGATCAGCCAGGCCGCCCTCAGCATCACCTACTCCCCCATCCACACCGTCGAATACTACATGGGCATCGTGGACAAACTCGTTGAATTCGGAGCCGACGAAATAGCCCTCAAAGACATGGCCGGCATCGGCCGCCCCAGCCTCCTCGGCAAACTCGTCTTCGAAATCAAAAAGAAATACCCCCACATCATCGTCCAGTACCACGGCCACACAGGCCCCGGCTTCGCCATGGCCTCAGTGCTCGAAGTGGCCCGCGCCGGCGCCGATGTCATCGACACCGCCATGGAACCCCTCTCGTGGGGTTCGGTACACTCCGACGTCATCTCCGTCCAGGCCATGCTCAAAGAAGACGGATTCCTTGTCAAAGACATCGACATGAACGCCTACATGGAAGCCCGCGCCCTCACCCAATCCTTCCTCGACGACTTCCTCGGCCTCTACGTCAACCCCGCCAACCGCACCAGCTCCTCCCTGCTCGTAGGATGCGGCCTCCCCGGCGGCATGATGGGCAGCATGATGAGCGACCTCAAAGGCGTCCACAGCGCCATCAACATGGCCCTCAAGAAAAACAACAAACCCGAAGTCTCCTTCGACCAACTCACCATACAACTCTTCCAAGAAGTCGAACACATCTGGCCCATGCTCGGCTACCCCCCACTCGTAACACCCTTCAGCCAGTACACCAAAAACATCGCCCTCATGAACATCATGGCCATGGCTCAGGGCAAACCACGTTTCAGCCAAATCGACAAAGACAGCTGGAATATGATTCTCGGCCGCACCGGCAAACTGCCCGGACCCCTCGCACCCGAAATCATCGAACTCGCCAAGAAAAACAACCTCGAATTCTACGACGGCAACCCGCAGGACGCCTACCCCGACGCTCTCCCCGAATACATCAAGGAAATGGAACAAAACGGCTGGGACCGTGGCGAAGATGACGAAGAACTCTTCGAACTCGCCATGCACGACCGCCAATACCGCGACTACAAGTCGGGTATTGCCAAAGAACGTTTCGAAAAAGAGGTGGCACAACTGCGTGCCGAAAAGGCTGTTCCTGCCGCCAGCAAAAATGGGGCTGCATCCGAAGGTGTTATTACACTGACACCTAACTACCTCACTGCACGCCACGCCAACGCAATGCCCGTCGTGGCAAGTGAAGACGGACAACTGCTTTGGGAACTTGACTTCAACCGCTCTGTTCCTCCCGCTCCCGGACGCGAATATAAGGAAGGCGATGTATTCTGCATCATCCAAGCCAACTACGCCCTCGTCAACGTCCACCTCAACAAAGGCGGCCGTCTTGTCGACACCTGCGTCAAACAAGGCCAGATGGTCAAGAAAGGCGACATCCTCGGCTGGATCGAATAACTCACACCCAGCGGCATCACACCGCATACCACCACAAGGGGACGACAACTGTCGCCCCCTTCTTTTTTCTCCATCAACCACCACCCTCCCCTCCTTCGACCAAAGCACACTTGTTTTACACTTGTTTTACACTTGTTTCCCACTTGTTTTACACTTTAAAAGTGTAAAACAAGTGTAATACAACCGTCCCTCAACCGCAAAACCACCGAACCGACGCATTATGGCAATTCTTAGTGTTTAGTTTATCTTTGTCTGTGTGTAATTCAAGAAATAAATGTATTTTTGCACTATTCATTAAACATTAACAATAGTATAAAGTATGAGAAAATCAATATTTTACATAATTCTGTGCTTGTGCGCCGGGGTGTGCATGGGCGGGTTGGCCAGTATGAATGTCAGTCCTTGTGCGGCTCAAACCCCCAAAGGGGGACTGGTGAATGTGTTTATCGGCACCAACGGCATGGGACACACTTTCCCGGGTGCCTGCTTCCCCTACGGATTTGTGCAGCTGAGTCCCGACACGGACACGATTCCGCACAACATCAACGGGGTTTATCAGCCGCGTGTCTACGACTACTGCGCCGGCTATCAGCACCGCGACAGTAGCATCGTGGGCTTCAGTCACACCCACTTCAGCGGCACAGGCCACAGCGACCTGGGCGACATCCTCATCATGCCCTACAGTGGCGAGACGAAGCTCAATCCCGGTACCGCCGACAATCCCGACGGGGGCTACCGCCAGCGTTTCCGCCACGAGACCGAGGTGGCCGCGCCGGGATATTATGCCGTCACACTCGACGATGACAACATCCGCTGCGAGCTGACCGCCACAAAGCGCTGTGGTGTGCACCGCTATATATTTCCCAAGGGTGCAGCGCAGAAAATCATCCTCGACCTCAACCACAGTCTCTACAACTACGACGGAAAAGTGTTGTGGGCAGTGTGCAACGTGAACGAAAGTGGTGTACTGTCGGGCTGGCGCATGACCAGCGGCTGGAACCGCTGCCGCAAGCTGTACTACTACATTGGGTTTAACAAGCCCATCAAGCAGTATGGCTACCACGACTTTGCCCCACTGTCGTATCACGGCTTCTGGAACCGTTTCGACCAGGAGCACAACTTCCCCGAAATGGCAGGGCGCAAGCCAGTGTGCTGGTTCGAGTTCGAAGATGACGGTAGCGACACCCTTGAGGTAATCGTGGGGCTTTCACCCAACAGCACTTGGGGTGCCAGCGAGGCCGTGCAGCGCGAAGGGTGCCAGTACCATCCTTCTGCCTCAAGGGCACTATACCGCGACAGGCCGGAGGGCGACACGCTGCTCATCGTCAATCAGGGTGACACTAACTACCGCAGCCATTTCGACGTGGTACGCGAGCTGACACGCATCAATTGGAACCGGATGCTGGGACGCATCGAGGCTCAGGGACCGGATGATGCCTTGGCGATGCTTTACACCTCCTACTACCACACCATGATAAACCCCTCCATCTATCAGGATGTTGATGAAAAGAACTATGACGGTCATACCCGCTATACCATCTTCTCGCTGTGGGACACCTACCGCGCTCTGCATCCTCTCATCAACCTCACCGATACCACCATGAGCCGCAACCTAGCCCTTTCGCTCTACTGGCACAGCCGAAGCAATCCCCACCACATGCTGCCCGTGTGGAGCCATCATGGCGGTGAGAACTGGTGCATGATAGGCTACCACGGCGTTTCGGTGATGGTGGATGCTGCCGTCAACACGATTCTGCCCGAGCCCGATATCGAGTGGGAACTGGAAACTATGAATGCCATCTTCTCCTCCACCAATGTGGACTACTACGACTACACCGGACTGTACAAAGAGCTGGGATACGTACCTTTCGACAAGAGCCGCAACGGCACCTCCGTCACCCTCGAGAATGCCTACGAGGACTGGTGTGTCTATTGGGCATTGGAGAACCATCTGGAGCATACGCTGCCCGACGTGATAGGCTATGAAGATTCCGTGCGTGAGAATTATCGTCGGCGGGCGTTGAGCTACCGCAACGTGTATAAGGATGGGTTTGTCCGCGCCCGCTACTCGGACGGCTCGTGGAAGACGCCCTACTCGTTATTGTCCACCAGCGGCGAGGGGCTGATAGAGGGCAACGCCTGGAACTACAGCTTCTACGTCCCCCACGATGTGAACGGCATGATGCAGATGATGGGAGGGGAAAAGGCTTTTGTGCGGAAGTTGGACACCCTCTTCACCATGCATGTGCCCGACGAGTTCTTTGCCGAGACCGAGGACGTGACCCGCGAGGGCATGCTGGGCGGCTACGTTCACGGCAACGAGCCAAGTCACCATATCCCCTACCTCTACATGTGGACCTCGCAGCCGTGGAAGACCCAGTACTGGGTGCGCGAGGTGATGAACCGCATGTACCGCAACCATATCGACGGCCTCTGCGGCAACGACGACTGCGGCCAGATGTCCGCCTGGTACATCTTTTCAGCCATGGGCTTCTACCCCGTCTGCCCCGCCAGCGGGCAGTATGTCATCGGTGCGCCCTACCTGCCTTATATGAAAGTGCGTATGGGCAGCGGCAAATACCTTGAGATAAAAGCCCCCAACGTGAGCGACAAGAATCGCTACATCCAGCGTGTGCTCTGGAACGGCAAGCCTTACGATAAGTGCTACGTCACCTACACCCAGCTCATGGAAGGCGGCACCCTCGAGTTCCAGATGGGTCCCAAACCCAACAAACGCCTCTTCCAGAAGCCTGACACCAAGCCCTACAGCCTAACCAAATAAGTAGCTGGATGCCGTCTGCCTACCGCCCCCGCAATCCCGGTCACGACTACTATGGTCGAGGCACCTACCTCATCACGCTGGTAGTGAGTGGCCGCGCCCACCTGCTCTCCCATTTCGTGGCCGTTCTCGGCCACGAATCCCTGTCCCTCACCCCTCTAGGCAAAGAGATACAGCAAGCCTGGCAACAAACACCCGCAATACAAGCCACCCATGGCAATCAGGTAGCAGTACACGCCTGTGTCTGCATGCCCGACCACTTCCACGGTGTCATCGAGGTTCTGCAACCCATGACATGGAACCTGGGCGACATCATTCAAGCCTTCAAAGCCTTCTGCACAAGCCGTTGGCAACAGTTGCAGGGCTTACCCCCCTCTACCTCCCGACCGATTTCGGTCGAAACCCTTGGTAGTGATGCCCCCGCATGGCTCCTCCAGAAGATTCGTGACCACCCCGATGAAGGCTCCCTCATCCGCAATCTCTCAAAGAAACAGCGACAGGAGTACTATGCTCTTGTGAGCCGACAACAGCAACCCCTCTTCGACGACAACTACGACGACACCGTCTGTCTCGACAACCGACACCGCGAGGCAATGATAGCCTATGTTAACGACAATCCACGTCGTGCCCTCCTGCGCCGTCGTTTCCCCGATGTCATGCAGCGGTGCCTTCATGTGACGATAGGACAGCGTGATTACGGAGCTTTCGGCAACCTCTTCCTTTTGCGTTGGGCACGCAAACTGCAGGTTCAATGCCACCGACGCCATCCCGTCAGCCGTCAGCCCTACGAGACTACCGACGATTATGCACGCCAACATGCCGAATGGGAGGCGGCCTTGCTTGAGGGGCAGACTGTCCTCGTCACCCCCGGCATCTCGCGTGGCGAACTGATAATAAAAAACGAATGCTTGGAAAAGGGTTACCCATTGATACATTTGCAAAAAGAGCCCATCGGCTCCTATTGGAAACCCGAACGCCGACGCTTTGAAGCCTGCCTCCAAGGGAATCTGCTGATATTAGCCCCTTGGAACATCAATACCCTGAGCGACGTCTCAGGTGTTCCAGCCGACAGCGACTACAGTCGCTTCCACAACCTTAACAGCCTCGCCGCTGAAATCTGCGCCTTCACCGGCGAAGCCAGAATCCAAAAAACATTTAATTCGTGACCGTTCTCGGTCACGAATAATGAGACTTCACTTCGGTACCCATTCTGCATTATCAACACCCAACCCAACTGTATTGTAAAATAATATTTTGCCAATCCAAAAAAAAGGAGTATTTTTGCAGTTTGAAATAATCAATCGAATATAACTACTATATGGCCTTTACCGTTGAAGAAATAAAAGAACGCTTGTCAACCGAGCTATACCAGCGCGGAATAAAGGATAAGTATATATTTGTCAACAATGACTATACGATAATCCAGTATAATGCCAAGAATAAAACCAAACGGCGTTTGCAGAATCCCGAAGAGTTTGTGCAGTCGGAAGCATTCTTGAAATTGATATATGATTACAACTATTCGCCAGACCATATTTCTGTGAATGAATCAATCCAAGTTGGATCTGGAATAAAAGAGGCTGATTTGCTTGTTTACAATTCCAACTACACCAGGATACTGATTGTTGTTGAATGTAAAGAAGAGAAGGTGAATGAACGGCAGTTTCAGATGGCAGTTGACCAAGCCTATAGCTATGCACACACACAAGCCGCACAATTCGTGTGGGTAACCTCGGGCATTAAGAATGAGTATTTTGAAATCACAAGCAGCGCACCACTTGTAAGAAAAGCCATTAGCGAAATTCCAAAGTACAACGGCAAAGTTCAAGAATACAAATACACAAAAGGTGTCAGAGAGCCTTTGGCTGGGAGTCAAGAAGAATTGAAGCAAAAATTCAAATCAGCGCACGATGCCCTATGGGGTGGCGGCGCCCTTGCCCCGACCACAGCTTTTGATGAATTAGACAAACTTATCTTCTGCAAAATATGGGACGAACGCTGGCTTGAAAACGATCCCACAAGCAAAGGCAAACCATTCAAGTTTCAAATCATCAGCTATCCCGATGACGAAAATAATGTCAAGGCAAAGAAAGAATTGGAAGCCCGTGTGCGAGAATTATACGAACAAGGCTGAAAAAAAGACCCCGAAGTTTTCAGAGACGACATAAAACTTGATCGTCATAAGATATATACCGTAGTACAATACCTTCAGGACATCAACCTGTCAAAAACCAATCTTGATGCCAAGGGTGTGGCATTCCAGAGTTTTATGGGTGAATTCTTCCGCGGCGACTTCGGCCAGTACTTCACACCCAAACAGATTGTTGAGTTTATTGTAAAAGCCATTGGTGTGAAAAAAGACTGGAAGGTGCTTGATACCTCTTGTGGCAGTGGAGGATTCCTCTTGCACGCTCTGAAAACAATTCGAGACGAGGCTGATGCAATTTATGGAGAGGATAACATCGGCAGCGCTGCATGGAAGTCATATTGGCATGAATTTGCTGAAAAGAATCTTTACGGTATCGAAATAAATGAGCAAATATCACGTGTGGCCAAAATGAATATGATTATTCATGACGATGGGCACACAAACATTATTACCAACGACGGTTTAAAGAACAACACCACAATAGAGATAGAGAATCGAAACCTTCATTTCCAAGACGGGACATTTGATTTGATAATGACAAACCCGCCATTTGGCTCGACTGTCAAAGCCGACGAAGTGGGATATTACAAAGAATACGAGCTGTTCGAGAAAAATCTTGGAATAACCGAGACAAAAGAAAGAATTGTAGACGATAACAATAAAAAGAAATGGCGCACTTCTCAAAGTACTGAAGTTCTTTTCTTGGAACGCTGCTACAAATATTTGAATGAAGAAAACGGATACTTGGCGATTGTAATACCTGATGGCGTTCTAACCAATTCTTCAACTCAGTATGTACGCGATTGGCTCATTGAGCATTTTAGAATCTTGGCTGTTGTCTCGTTGCCACAACACACTTTCTCACATGTACGCGCCGGTGTCAAATCGTCTGTCCTGTTCTTGAAAAAACATCCAAAAGAACTGACTCATAAATTTGAGCAAACTCTAACGGACATAAAAGCAATCGTACACAAGGAGAAGGAGCTGGACAAAGAGCAGCGGACAGAGCGAATGTTGGAACTTTATAAAGAATCTATTTTCAAATACTCTTCTGACTATGACATACTGTTGCTGGAGGTTGAAAATGTTGGATATGATGCAACTGGAAAAACCATAGAGGGTTCTGAATTAATGGAGGCTGGCCAACGAATTAATGAATTCATATCTGAAGCTCTATGAAAAAGGTGAATGTTCATATATCAGATATTATCAACTCGCAGCGAATAGATGTCGCCTATTTCACTGATAAAACCGGAGAGGCAAACTTTGTGCCGCTTTCAAGATATGTGGAAATAAAAGGAGGAAAACGAATTCCTAAAGGCAAATCTTTTTCTTCAGAAAAAACGAACTATCTATATTTACGATTGTCTGAAATAGATAATTCTGGAATAATTAATTATGATACATTAAAATGTATTAGCGAAGATTTATTTAATACGCTGCAACGATACGAGGTAAAGAACGGCCAGGTGGTTTTCTCTATTGCTGGCACTATTGGTAGGGTTTTTGTTATAAAAGGTATCCCTTCCAACAAAAGGATTGTTTTGACCGAAAATTGTGCAAAAATACAGCCCAAAACAGAACAGGTACTATCGGATTTCATATCAATACTGTTGAATTGCAGTTTTGTGCAGAAACAAGTTGAGCGAAACAAAATTCAAACGACAATTCCCAAAATTGGATTGGACAGAATAGCGAAGTTGAAAATACCAGAAATACATTCGCTTGACTTTCAAAAAAAGATAATAACCATTTATCAAAATGCTCAAAAAGAAAGATTAAACAGGATTAATGAAGCAAAAAGTCTCCTAAATAGCATTGATGATTATATTTTAGATGCCTTGCAGGTAAATGGAGTGAAAAACTCAGGAAAAGGCAACAGCTTTCGAGTTTCCATTTCCGATGTAATCGGAAGTCGATTAGATGTGTCTTACTATAAAGACAAATTTGAGATGGCATCTTCAAAGTACGACAACACCAAATTATACAACATTGTAGATATCGACCCGAAAATTTCATTTATAGGGGGAAATGCGGATGATGTCATTTCATTTATACCTATGGAGTGTATTGACGAGATATCTGGAGAAATTATCAATCGGAGAGAGATAACTATAGGAAAATCGAAAGGATACACAAAATTTGAAGAAAATGATTTGCTCTGGGCAAAAATAACGCCATGTATGCAGAATGGGAAATCAGCAATAGCAAGAGGTCTTAAAAATGGTGTTGGGTGTGGGTCTACAGAATTCTATGTCATAAGGCCAAAGGACGGCAATAAGGTATTAATTGATTATGTATATTTGATTTTGCGTCATCATGACATCTTGTTTGCTGCACAAACATCTTTTGGCGGTTCTGCAGGACAGCAGCGAGTACCTAAACAATATTTAAAATCCATAATAATTCCTATCCCAGACATATCGGTACAAAAAGAAATTGTTGACACAGTTTACTCTATAAAAGCAAAAGCGAAACAACTTCAAGCAAATGGCAATCTTCTTTTGGAAGAGGCGAAATTGAAAATTGAAAATATAATATTAGGATAGTCATGGCAAAGTTAGAAGGAATTATTTATACGGCATTTAATGGATATGTTGTGCTTCGTGGATATGCTCCAATTGGTGATTTGGCAGAAATATCAAAACGTCCAGATTCATATCAAAGAACTGCAGACAATCCGCATAAAATCGATATTGTAAAATTCCTAAGGGATGATGGGTCTTATTTCCCTGAAATCACGTTGGCGCATCGAGTTGAAGAATATTACGAGCTCATTTCAAGCATTAATGGAGAAAAAGATGTAGACAAAGAAGAATGTAAATATGTAAAAGGTCTTTATGTTTTAAGCGAAAGAATTCCTATTGGCAGAGACCGAGCCCGACATGCATACTTAGAAATAAAAAAACCAGCTGACAATGAGAAATTAAAAAGAGTCGATGGAAACCATAGGCTTGAACCTTTTAGCCCTGAAACTGATATAAAGTGGTGGCATCAATTGGTCGAAAACAGAGAGGCCATAAAAGATGAAACTGACGAATCAAAAATAAATGGATGGCTGGACCATCAAGCCCAATTAATAAGAGATGAACTCAAAAACAAAATAGTACCGTTTACCGTCATTCTGTCTGATGCTCATGACAAAAATAGCGCTGACATTTTTGAGGCGAAAATATTCCATGATATAAACTTTAGAGCAATGCCTCTTAGGGAGGAACTGAGTTTAAAAATCATCTCTAGACTAAGTGCATTCGATGCTGAAGACAAGAAAAAGCTAGGTGATGGGTATCCCTTGGCGTTAGAGCTTATCAAAAAAATAGAAACAGGAATATATGACTCCATTTATTGGCTAAACACCCAAAGAGACGAACAAGATACTTTTTATAGGACATCGTGTCTAAGGATTAGCCAGTTGCTTCTGAATCAAAAGAAGGTCGTTGATGAAGAATTAACCATTAATATGGAAAAACTGGAGCATTATCGAAAGGAGTTTGTTAAAATAGGGAAAAGAATAAAAAAAGTAAAAAAAGAAATACAAGAAAAGCAGACTGAGATTCAAAAAGTAGAAATCGATTATCCAAATTTCAAAATTCAAAGCATCTACAAAGAATTATGTGTAAAAAAAGATGCTATTGTCAATGATTATAAAACAAACAAAAATGAATTTGACATTTTGCTCCAAAGGTATAGACATTTAATTGCCAGAAACAAGATACTAAAACAACCCGTTGGCGGAATTAAACCAGTGCATATTTAACTCTGCCAATCGGCTGATTGTTTAGGTAATTGATGTATTGTGCGACGGTCAGTGCACTGATTTTGCCGATGATGCGGGCAAACAGGCCGTCGGTTTGTTTTGCAT
>JAFXMW010000027.1 GCA_017530105.1 Bacteroidales bacterium | reverse complement strand
TTAACCCCACACGGTGTACAAACTCCATCACAAACATTATTCAACCGCTGAGGTGGAGAAGATCTCAATAAGAGGTGACTATGGGCTTAATAGAAAGCGAAGCTAGAAATAACCTGAATTGGCTATCATGCAAGATTGCATTATTGGATGGGTGAAGTGCATGTGTGTATTGGACATTGATGGTGACTTCCAGTAGAGGAAATACATATCGTATGTAATACACTAATAATAAATGTATATATTATATAATGTAACGAAGACCTGTATAAGCGAGATAGAATATAAAAGTCGGTCTAATGACCGATTTGGGTTGAATGTAGAGTGGCCGGTGGAACGGCGAATATTGGTTCATAACGTTTTAATTGGATTTCTGAAATGATAGATACCCATTGTCACCTTTATGACGAGGCTTTCGACGGCGACCGCCGCGAGGCTGTGGAGAGAGCTGTGGCGGCAGGTGTGGACACCATGCTTCTGCCCGGCATCGACAGTGCAAGCCATGATAGGCAGGAGACCTTGGCGGCAGCCTATCCGCAGCATTTCCGCCAAATGATGGGCTTGCATCCCACTTCGGTGGGCGAGGGCTTCGAGACAGAGTTGGCCATTGTGAAGGAGAAGTTGTTTGCCCCCTCGGCTGAGTATGTCGGGGTGGGGGAGATAGGGCTTGACCTGTATTGGGACAAGACTTTTTTGGAGGAGCAGCGTGAGGTGTTGCGCCGCCAGATGCTGTGGGCTCGGGAACTGGGGTTGCCGGTCTGCCTGCATGTGCGGAAGGCCTACAACGAATTGTTTGCGTTGCTGAGGGATTTGAACTTTGGCACCTATAGCGGGGTGATGCATTGTTTCGGTGGCAGTGTGCAGGAGGCTCACCGTGCTGTCGAGATGGGTTTTCATATCGGCATAGGGGGAGTGGTGACTTTTAAGAATGCCACCCTGGCCGCTGTGGCCGCTGCGGTGCCGTTGGAACGGATACTTTTGGAGACCGATGCTCCGTATCTTGCTCCCGTCCCTTACCGCGGCAAACGCAACGAGAGTGCCTACATCCCCGTCATTGCCGCCAAGATAGCGGAACTCCGCAACATCTCCCTCGACGAGGTTGCCCAAGTCACCACCGCCTCCGCCAAGAGCCTTTTCCGTTTGGATTGACAGGTTTAGGGCTTTTGTTTCCCGACACCGAGTGGATGAAAAATGTGTTTCGGGATGTGAAAAAATTGATTATTTGTGGCTCAAAATTGTGTAAATAAAAAAAAATATGTAAATTTGCAGCTTGAATTGTTAGTAAAAAAAGTTGAATAATAAATAGTATTGCTATGGGTATCAATATTTTTGCTCTTATTATAGGTGCCATTTTCGTCAACAATGTTGTATTGGCACAGTTTTTGGGCATTTGTCCTTTCCTTGGAGTCTCTAAGGATGTAAAGAGTTCTATCGGCATGGGCGGGGCAGTGCTGTTTGTGATGTTGCTTGCCACTTTGGTGACGTACCTTATATATACTTATATTCTGGTGCCGTTCAACCTTGGGTATTTGCAGACGATAGCGTATATCCTTGTCATAGCCGGTTTGGTGCAGATGGTTGAGATTATCCTCAAGAAAATCGCCCCTGCTTTGTACCAGACCTTGGGCGTTTTCCTCCCCTTGATTACCACCAACTGCGCTGTGTTGGGTGTCGCCATTCTGGTTGTGCAGAAGAACATGAACCTGCTCGAGAGCATCGTTTATGCCGCCAGCATTGCTGTGGGTTTCACTCTGGCTCTGGTGATTTTTGCTGGTATCCGCGAGCAAATGGAGCTCACCGGCGTTCCCAAGGGCATGAAGGGTGTCCCCATCGCACTGGTTACCGCTGGCATCCTCGCCATGGCATTTATGGGCTTTAACGGCCTTGTTCCGCTGCCGTAAAAAGTGCTTTTCTGAGTGCTATTTCACATTTTTTTACATTTGAAAATGCTGAATTTCAAGAAAAAAGAAAGGGTTTTTGAAAAAAACTCTTTTTTTAACATTTTGAATTTTAACATTTTGTATTGGTATTAAGATTTTTTGACATTTTTTTTCTCTTTAGTCTTGGAAAATGTAGTACTTTTGCACCCGATTTCGAAACAAGAAGTCACAAGAAAAGAAAACAAATAATTAATAATTAAAAAGATAACTTTAAAAATTCAAAGAGATGAAAAAAGTAATGTTCCTTATGGCTGTTGCCGGCATGTTTGCCTTCGCAGCTTGCAACAATGCTCCCGCTGAGCCCGAAACCATCGATACTCCCGTTGTTGAGGAGATCGCTGAAGAGGTCATCGACACCACCATGGCTGCCGTTGAGGGCGCTGTTGAAGAGGTTGCTACCGAAGTTGCTGAATAATCAGGACACACAACCAAAAAAGAATAGGGCTTGTCTTAGACGAGCCCTGTTTTTTTTATACCCCCTTTGGCGTGTTTTTCTTCCCAAGTCGACTTTTTTTTGTATCTTTGCATTTCCCCGTTAGGGACTCCCTTGCGGGTATTTATTTAGTATTGATATAATTATTTGATTTAATCCATGTCTGATTCCATCAAACGCGAGATAGTGTGCAGCGGCATCCGTCCTACGGGCAACCTGCATTTGGGTAATTACTTCGGTGCTTTGCGCAACTTTGTCCGTATGCAGGACGAGTACGACTGCTATTTTTTCATAGCCGACTACCATTCGCTGACCACCCATCCCACGCCCGACAACCTTTATCAGAATGCCCGGCAGATTCTTGTCCAGTATCTGGCTGCCGGTCTCGACCCTGAGCGTTCCACCATTTATTTTCAGAGCGACCTTCCGCAGACCATCGAGCTTTACCTGTTCTTCAATATGAACGCCTACTTGGGCGAGCTGGAGCGTGTCACCTCCTTCAAGGACAAGGTGCGCCAAAATCCCAATAACGTCAATGCAGGGTTGCTGACCTACCCCACGCTCATGGCCGCCGACATCCTCATCCACAAGGCCACCCGTGTGCCGGTGGGCAAAGACCAGGAGCAACACTTGGAAATGACCCGCACCTTTGCCCAGCGTTTCAACAGCATGTACCAGTGCGAGGTCTTCCCCCTGCCGCAGGCGGTGGGTTCCAGTGGCTCATTGGTTAAAATCCCAGCCCTCAACGGTAGCGGCAAGATGGGCAAGAGCGAAGGCGAAGCCAGCACCATTTTCCTGACAGACGAACCCTCCGTCATCCGCAAGAAGGTGATGAAAGCCAAGAGCGACAGCGGCCCCACGCAGATGAACCAACAGAAACCCGAAGAGATTGAGAACCTCTTCTCGCTGATGAAAGCCGTCTCCAAGCCCGAGACAGTGGAGTATTTTGACGACCTCTACAATCGCTGCCAGATACGCTACGGCGACATGAAGAAGCAGTTGGCCGAGGACATGGTGGCCTTTGTCGAGCCCTTGCGCCAGCGTGCCATCGAAATTGCCTCCGACGAGCAAGCCCTGCGCCGCATCATCGACCATGGCAAGGACAAAGCCCGCGAAAGTGCCGAGCGCACCATCCGTGAAGTCCGCCACGTAATAGGCTACAGAAACTAACCCCCAATAGTACCTGTCACATCTATCATATCTAAATACGAACCCCATGAAAAACCGTTACTGCATCATTATGGCCGGCGGCATAGGCAGCCGCTTCTGGCCTCTCAGCAAGAACAACTACCCCAAGCAGTTCCTCGACATCCTGGGGACAGGCAAGAGTTTCATCCGCGCCACCTTCGAGCGGTTCCTGCCCGTCGTCCCTGCCGAGAACTTCCTGGTGGTGACCAATGCCGCCTACAAGAGCATGGTGCTGGAACACCTGCCCGAACTGAAGGATGACCAAGTGCTGTGCGAACCCATGCGCCGCAACACTGCGCCCTGCATTGCCTACGCCAACTACCGCATCCTCTCGCGCAACCCCGAGGCCAGCATTGTGGTGACCCCCGCCGACCATCTCGTCACCAACGAGGTGGAGTTTCAGCGCATCATCCGTGTGGGAATGGACTTTGTCGAAGACCCCGCCCACCGCGACGCCCTCCTCACCATCGGCATCAAACCCTCGCGTCCCGAGACCGGCTACGGCTACATCGAAGTGAACAATCCTTCTGCCGCAAATGGCAAAGCCGAAGTGCTGCCAGTAGTGAATTTTAAGGAAAAACCCGACTTGGCGACTGCCAAGCAGTACCTCGCTGTCGGCCGCTACCTCTGGAACGCCGGCATCTTTGTTTGGTCGCTGCAGGGTATCCGCCGTGCCTACCACGATTACCTGCCCGACATGGAGCAGCTCTTCGACCAGGGCCGTGACCTCTTCGGCACCGAGAAGGAACAAGCCTTCATCAACGAGATGTTCCCGCAGTGCGAAAACATCAGCATCGACTACGGCGTGATGGAACGCTCCCCCAACCGCTTCACCATCCCCGCCGACTTTGGTTGGAGCGACATCGGCACTTGGGGCTCCCTCTACGAGCACGCCGCCCACGACGCGGCAGAAAATGCCGTCAGCGGCCACGCTGTGCTGGAGGATACCCGTTGCAGTGTCGTCAACATCGAGCCCGGCTATGAAGCCGTCGTGCAGGGTATGGACCACTGCCTTGTGGCCCTCCGCGACCACAGCCTGCTGGTGTGCCGTCTCGACGACGAGCAGAACATCAAGCACTGGATAGAGCGCCTGTAGGTAACAATACCCCTATGAAGCGGGATTTATTATACACCGTGTGTAAGAAATCCTGTTTTTTTGCGTCTTTATAGGTAAACAAAACTTACTGCAATGAAAAGGACACCGCTCATCCTCCTGTTTGCCGCCCTGCTGCTGACAGCCTGCGACCCCGGCTATACCATGGAGTTCGCCATCGACAATCAAACCACCCATGCCGTCACCATCCAGTCGCTTCAGCCCGTCGACACCGTGGGCCACACCATCTCCCGGCTCACCCCACTTTCGGCACCGGCGCAGACCGACACCGTTGTATGGGTGACCGGCGGATTGGGGCATGCCTCAATTAATATTATAGCCAAGGATATTGAGTGGCACAACTACGGCGACAGCGTGCAGCTCCGTTTCGACGACGGCCGCGCCCTCAACTTCTACCGCGACAGTACCGGCTTCGATGCACTCTACCGTTTCGAGGATGCCAATGCCGCCCCCTCGCTCTACCGCTACGAGGAGATTGTCAACCAGCGACCGCCTTTCAAAGGCAATGCACGTTACGGCAAAGTCACCCTCATCATCACCGACAGTCTCTACAACCTGAGCCGCCCGCGTCCATGACCGACGACGAGTTCATAGCCCAGCTCTCACAACACGAGCGCCTCCTGCACAGCATCAGCGTCACCTTCGCCCGCGGCGACGCTGAAGTGGAGAAAGACATCTACCAGGAGATACTCTACAACCTGTGGCGCACCCGCGACCGCTACAACGGGCAGTGCTCACCCAAAAACTGGCTCTACCGTGTGGGGTTGAACTCCGCCATCAGCCTCTGGCGGCAGGAGAAGAAACGGGTGAAGACCACCCCGATAACGCCCCTCATGGAAGACACCGTCGCCGACGAACCCTCCAACCCTATGTA
>JAFXMW010000026.1 GCA_017530105.1 Bacteroidales bacterium | reverse complement strand
TTTTTTCGTTCAAGTTGTAGCCGAACTTGGGGGCAAAGACAAAGTCGGTATAACTGTCGTGGGGGATAATGTACTCGGTGGGGGTGGTACCAGCGGCAGCATATCTATTCCATGTGTTACCGCCATCGGTGTTAAAGCCGATTTGGCCACCGATAACAAACTGTGCGTTAGCAGCAAAAGCAAAAGCTGCGAGTGCAATAGTCAATACAATTTTCTTCATGTTTTTAATATTTTATGGATTAATAAATAAGTGTTTCACGATGCAAAGATACACATTTTTTCCAACATACAAAAAAAAAGCCTCCGCCGTTTGTGGCAGGGGCTTCGTTTATTACCAAATTAAGGAGTATCGGTTTAAAAGTAGAGGTCTCTTTCGCCTTCGCCTATCTTGCAGAGGTTGCCCTCGACGCGTTTCTTGAGCTCCTCTTTGCTGAAGGTTTGGGTGAGTTCCTTGAGGAGGCGCAGGCCTTTCTCCTTGGTGGCAGGGCTGGCGTAGTCCTCGAGGTATTCGCGGAAGGTGAACATGGCGTTGGGCTTGCAGAACTCCTTGATGAGGCCGGGCTTGGCAAGGTCCATAAAGTCGGCCCCCACACGACCTTTGCGGTAGCATCCGGTGCAGAAGCTGGGGATATAGCCGCCGTCAATCATCATGCTGATGACCTCGTCGAGCGAGCGGTGGTCGCCAAGAGTGAACTGTGCACCTGTGGTACCGGTCTTCTCGTAGGGCTTGGCAGCAGTGTTGTCGCCCTCTTCATCATAGCCGCCGGGGTTGGTCTCACTGGCGGCACTAATCTGGCTGACACCGTATTTCACCAGCTTGTCGCGCATCTCGGGCCGCTCGCGGGTGGAGATGATAATGCCGGTGTAGGGCATGGCGATGCGGATGATGGCGATAATCTTCATGAAGTCCTTGTCACTGACAGGATGCGGGATGTTCTCGGGCAGGCTGAAGGGAGTGCCTTCGGCGGGCTCGATACGGGGGAAGCTGACGGTGTGCGGGCCGCAGCCGTAGTCCTCTTCCAGGTGGCGGGCATGTTCCATCAAGGCAAGTATCTCAAAACGATAGTCTACCAAGCCGAACAGCACACCGATACCCACATCATTGATGCCACCCTCCTGGGCGCGATCCATGCAGGTGAGGCGGTAGAGATAGTCGGCCTTGGGGGTGCCGGCGGGGTGGAATTTAGCATACTCGACGGGGTCGTAGGTCTCCTGGAAGCAGACGTAGGTGCCAATGCGCTCGGCCTTGAGCTTGGCATAGTCCTCGACGCTCATGGGAGCCAGCTCCACGTTGATACGGCGGATGGTGCTGCCCTTCTCGTCCTTGGCGGCATAGCAGCGGCGGATGGCCTCCACCATGTAGTTGGCATCGTTGCGGGGACTCTCGCCACAGATAAGCAGGGCGCGCTTGTGTCCCATGCGCAACAGATGAAGGGTCTCGGTCTCAATCTCGTCGAGAGTAAGGATTTTGCGCTTCAGAGCCTTGTTGTCACGGCGGAAACCGCAGTAGACACAATTGTTCACACAAGCGTTGCCGGTGTAGATTGGAGCAAACAGCACAAGGCGGCGGCCATAGATCTCGTCCTTGCAATACTCGGCGGTGTCGAGAATCTTCTGTATGTCGGCTTCGTTCTCCACACAAAGCAGCTTGGCCACGTCCTCGAGGTTGAGGCCTTTGAGCTTGCGGGCTTTATTGAGGATGTCGTTGAGTTGCGACTCTGTCGGTGCGTTGTTGTCGAGCATTCCGTACAATTTGTCGCGGTCGATAAAATTCTGGTTTCTCATGGTATTTTAAAATTATTGTTTAGTCAAAACGGCTTTTGAGTCGACACCGGCCAAACGTCCCAGCCGGCCGGTGAGGGCGTTGATGCGGTCGGGCGTCCCCTCAACAATGAGAGAGATGACTGCCACAGGCCTCTCGTGGAAAGGCAACCCCTGTCGACACATAATAATATCGGAAAATTCGGAAATAAGATGATTGATTTCCGCAGACCTTGAACGGTCGAGTATGAGTACAGTTATTGTTCCTATTCTCTTCTCCATCAGGTGTTAGGCTTTTGGGTTAGACGAATATTGTTTTCTATTTTTCGCTGCAAAGATACGAAGAAAAATTCACTCTGCAAGAAATATGCAAAAAATTTCTTGCTGAATGACAAAAAAATCGTAAATTTGCAGTCTCAAATTATAACAAAAACGCGTCTTATGTATAACTATATTAAGATAGAAGAGAAACAAACCGTGGCGGTGCTGACCATTTCGGCCCCCAAATCGCTCAACGCCCTCAACAGCGACATCCTTGCCGAGCTGGGCAGCTACCTCGACAGTTTCGACTGCAACAAATTCCGCTGCCTTATCGTCACCGGCGACGGTGAGAAGTCGTTTGTAGCCGGTGCCGACATCAGCGAGATGGCCACCCTCAACGTGCCGCAGGGACAGACCTTCGGCATGCGCGGCGCAGGTGTGTTCCGCAAGATAGAAACCCTTCCTGTCCCCGTTATTGCTGCCGTGAACGGCTTTGCCCTCGGCGGTGGATGCGAGCTGGCCATGGCATGCGACATACGCATCTGCTCCGACAACGCCAAGTTCGGCCAACCCGAAGTAGGCCTCGGCATCATCCCCGGCTTCAGCGGCACCGTGCGCCTTGCCCGACTGGTGGGCATGGGCATGGCCAAGCAACTCATCTATACAGGCAAGCCCATCAAGGCCGACGAAGCCCTGCGCATTGGACTCGTCAATGCCGTGGTGCCTCAAGCCGAGCTCATGGACAAGGCACTGGAAATTGCCAACCAGATAGCCGTCAACGCCCCGTTGGCAGTCAAGGCTGCCAAACAGTGCATCAATGCCGAATACGACATGCCCATGGATGATGCCATTGTGAACGAGAGCGGTGTTTTCGGCAACTGCTTCGCCACCCAAGACCAAAAGAACGGCATGAAAGCCTTCCTGAACAAAGAAAAGTACGTCTTTGAAGGGAAATAATCGGAATAATCAGTAATCTCAGACAATAATTCAACAACAAAAATATCTACATCATGAAAATTTGTGTTATTGGAACCGGCACCATGGCCAAAGGCATTGTGAAAGCCTTTGCAGCCAAAATGCCCATCGTAATGAAGAGCAGAACCCAGGCCAGCCTCGACAAAGCCATGGGCTCCATTGCCAAATCCTACGCCAAACTGGTGGAAAAAGGTAAAATGACCCAGGAGGCCGTCGACGCCCTGCTGGCCAACATCGCCACCACCACCGACTATGCCACCTTCGCCGATGCCGACCTCGTGATCGAAGCCGCCGTGGAAGAGATGCAGCTGAAGAAAGATGTCTTCACCGAGCTTGACAAAATCTGCAAGCCCGAAACCATCTTTGCCACCAACAGCTCCTCGCTCAGCATCACCGAAATTGCCGCCTGCACCCAGCGTCCCGCCCAGTTCATCGGCATGCACTTTTTCAACCCCGCCGACCGCATGGCTCTGGTGGAGGTAATCCGCGGCCAGCTCACCAGCGACGAGGTGTGCAAATGCGTCATCGACCTTGCCGCCTCCATCGGCAAACAGCCCGTCGAGGTGAAAGAGGCTCCCGGCTTTGTGGTCAACCGCATCCTTATCCCCATGATTAACGAAGCTGTGGGCATCCTGGCCGACGGCATCGCCAGCGCTGAAGACATCGACAAGTGCATGATGCTCGGTGCCAACCACCCCATGGGTCCCCTGGCTCTTGCCGACCTCATCGGCAACGACGTCAACCTGGCCATCATGGAAGTCCTCTACAAAGAATTCGGCGACCCCAAATACCGTCCTCACCCCTTGCTGCGCAAGATGGTCCGCGCCGGTCTGCTGGGCCGCAAAACCGGCGAAGGCTTCTACAAATATTGATTGTAGCCCACGCCATCGGGTGGCGTCACCAAAATGCTCTCCTTCAGGGATTTTGGCGACGCCACCCTTTTTCTATGCTCTCCTCACGAAGCAGACCCGCCACTCCCCTATCGGTTAAGCATTGGTTGTGTGGCCGTTATATATCACATATATATTCATTCGATATATATGTGATATATATGTAATATATATGTGATATATATATGATGGATAGCTAAAAGATAAAGAGCTAAGTGTGGAGGATGGTTCGGGGTTCTTTCATGGCTTGCACATTTGCAGGTTGATGTAGGAAGTTCTTCCAAGGGATGGAATATGACCGGAGTTAGGGCAAGGCAGCGGGGTATAAAAAAATATCCCGCAGCGGTTGGGCTGCGGGATATAGAGATATCGTGATCTCAATTAGTCAGATTAGTCCATGATGGTGTTCCAGTGGTGGACATCCTCGGCCTCGCCCAGCTGAATGGCGCGGAGGGCATGGTAGAGCTTGGTGCTCCAGGGACCGGGTTCTTTGCCGAAGTTGTAGCTCTTGCCGGTCTCGGGGTCGTCGAGGCGCTCGATGGGGCTGATGACGGCGGCGGTACCGCAGGCACCTGCCTCCTGGAACTCGGCGAGTTCTTCCACATCGATGGGACGGCGCTCCACTTTCATGCCCATGTCTTCAGCCAACTGCATGAGGCTCTTGTTGGTGATGGAGGGCAGGATGGAAGTGCTCTTGGGGGTGATGTAGGTGTCGTTTTTGATACCGAAGAAGTTGGCAGCGCCGGCTTCATCGACATATTTCTTTTCTTTGGCATCGAGGTAGAACTCGCAGGCATACTGGCCGCCGTGGCAAGCCTCGACGTGGGCGCGCAAGGAAGCAGCATAGTTGCCACCGACCTTATAGACACCTGTTCCGAGAGGAGCGGAACGGTCGTATTTGCGGGTGATGACATAGGGGTTGGCTTTGAAACCGCCCTTGAAGTAGGGACCCACGGGGGTGACGAAGATGACGAACAGATACTCGTCGGCGGGTTTCACACCCACGGTAATGCCCGTGCCGATGAGCAGGGGACGGAGGTACAGGCTTGCGCCAGTGCCGTAGGGAGGAATGAAACGCTCGTTGAGCTTGATGACCTTCTTGCACATCTCCACAAACTTCTCGGTGGAGAGTTCGGGCATCATGATGCCGCGGCAAGTGCTCTGCAAACGCTCGGCGTTGGCTTCGGGACGGAAGATGCGGATTTTGCCGTCCTTGCAACGATAGGCCTTCAGGCCTTCGAAAGCCTCCTGACCATAGTGCAGGCTTGAGGCAGCCATGTGTATTTCGATGTGCTCGGAGGAGGATACCTCTATCTCTCCCCACTGGCCGTTGCGATAGTAGCAGCGGACATTATAATCGGTCTTAACATAACCGAAAGGTAGGTTTTGCCAATCAATATTCATGATGTTTAATGTTTTTTAGTGTTAAAAAAAAAGTGGTCCCACTTGGGCTCGAACCAAGGACCCACTGATTATGAGTCAGTTGCTCTAACCGACTGAGCTATGGGACCAGCTTTTCATCTCTTGAAATCGGTTGCAAAGATACACATTTTTTTTCATTCACC
>JAFXMW010000025.1 GCA_017530105.1 Bacteroidales bacterium | reverse complement strand
GATATAGTCCAGTTCGCCACCGCATCCTGCCTCGTTCCACAGGATTTGGTCTATGGCCTTGAATGTTGATTCGTACTTCATGATGGTGATGTTTGGTAAGCGGTTTGCCTTTCCAAGCATCACAATAAGAAATCCGTGAAACCTTCATTGTCTAAAGTCGAGGCTCTGGTAAAACCCTTAATGCAAACAAGAAAGCCCACGGATACCCGTGAGCGTTCTGCTTTCTCTTTGCATTAAGTTGTAGAAATTTACCAGATTTCGACTTTATCAAGAAAAGCAAAAACGCTTAGTTATTTATGTCTATAATTATTAGTCTTTTTCTGTTTTGTTGATTCCTTTCTGTTTTTATTATCGAATGCAAAGATACGAATTTTTTTCCAATCCTGAGGATTTATAGCAAAAAAAGAATACCTCTGACTTTTTGTGTTTTGGTTGACAAACTGCTTGGGAGCGGGTGTTGGGTTAGCGTTCACGGCGCTCTATCACATCGCGGAGGAGGTAGCGGTCGCCCGTGGAGGGGCCTACGGCATCGATGAATTGGGTGTCGTAGCCCGGGGTGTCGTAGCCCCAACGCTGGAAGTTGCCGTTTTGATCAACTCGGCGCACCACTTGGTCGTTGTACTTGACGATGAGGTATTTGGCGAGGGCATCCCACCGTTGCATCATGCGGTCGGCATAGGCGATGCTTTTGCGGTTGAGGAATTCGCGACGGTCGGCAGGGGTCATCTGCTGGATGACTTTCATGACAGAGTCTTGGTCGGCGAAATAGTAGTCCTCCAACTCACGCTGGGCCACACGCAGGTCGCCAATCATCATGGAATAGCGGGGATAGACCATGTTGGCCACCCAGTTGTTCATCCAAAAGGCCGACTGGAAGGAGAATTCGTTGCGGGGATTGTTCTCGGGACGGAAGGGGTCAGGGACTTGTGTGATGCAGCAATAAAGAGGGACATAGGCTACCATGTTGGCATCGTCGCAGTTGAACCAGACGACACCCCCCACGTCGTCGGGAAGCCAGCGGCGCATCTGGCAGGTCATGGTGAAGCCGCTTTGCTGGGTGGAAATGGGGCGTTCGCGGTAGTAGTTGTTGCCACGGCTGTCCTTGAAATGCATGGGGAGCGGACGGATGGGCATACCCCAAGGGCCTGCAGTCATGTCGGAGGTCATGTCGAGAGGGGTGCCTTCGAAATGGTCGCGCATGTCGGCCTGGACATCCTGGAGGGAGAGCGGTTTGTCGGGCTTAATCCAGAGTGGCAGGTGGTCGCATTGGTCGAAAGAGCCGTTGATATAGGGCAGGTACTTGTCCATTTCAGCCGGGTCGCAATGGTGGCGGAAGAAACTCCAGACACGTGCATCGGCATAACGGACATTCTCGAAATCGATGGGACAATAGGCATCGCGGAAAGAGAATTCGCTGTCGGGTCCGGAGAAGAAACCCTTTTCGCGAGCGAGCGAAATGACATCGGAGGCATAGACACATTCCACTTCGGGACGGTTGATATTGTCGAGATTGCGGCTGCTGATGCTTTTGAAGGAGCGGCGTTTCTCGAGGGGGAACTGGCGGATGCGACTGAGGTTGGCATGGGCACAGATGCAGTCGTCGGGGATGCGGAGGGCAACCCATACAGCACCTTTGCGGTCGGGTCCCTTGCCGATGATTTCCATAATCCAGGCTTCATCGGGGTCGCAGACGGTGATGCTCTCGCCACTGCTGTTGTAGCCATATTCCTCGACCAGGTTGGCCATGCAGCGGATGGCTTCGCGTGCCGTGGAAGACCGCTGCAAGGCCAGACGCATGAGACTGAAATAGTCGAGCAGACCATCGTGGTTCTGCAATTCGAGACGACCATCGAAAGTGGTTTCGACAATGGTGACCTGTTTCTCATTCATCAAGCCGACAACATTGTAGGTGTATTCAACTTGCTGGACGTATTGTCCTTCGTGAGAGGGTCCCCAACCATGAATGGCTATCTGCTCCCCTTTGGCATGGCGACCGGCAGGACTGTAGAACAGCGAGCCGGAAAAGCCGAAACCATCGCAATTGTAGGAACACATGACACTGCCATCGCGGGAGGCTTTTTTACCCACAATGAGATTGGTGCAGGCAAATGCCGCTTGGTTTTCAAGTACAAAGAGCAGAAGGACTGCCAAAGAGACTATTCTTTTCATGACAATAAGTGTTTAAATGGCTAAAATACTTGACTCAATAGTTGGCGATGTAGTTGAGAGCCGCATCGAGCTGAGGCTTGAAGTCGCCATTGTAGTCTTTGCGGAGGATGATGCGGTCAGGAGTATGGCCACTGCCCTCGGTAATGCGACCGTCAATAAGTGCTTCGAAAGTGGAGGTGTAGATATAATGGCAATGGTAGTTCAGACCGTCGCCGAAGGGACCACCATAGTTGAGGTTGATGTCGGTGTAGGGTTGCAAAGGGCAGTTGGCACCATAGGTGCGCTCACCAATAGTATAGACAGTGGGGAGGGCGACTTTGGCACACATGGGTTCAATCTCGCCCATGCTAATGGAGTTGATGTCGCAAAGGATGACATAGGGTATTTTTTCGGCGGTGATGTCGCGGAAGTATTTCTTGTTGGGATTAATGTAGTAGGGAGCCCACTGAGAATATTCGAGACGGCCGGGGCCTTCTTTGTAGCGGGTTTTCATTACCTCGACAGGTTGGGTGAGGAAGGTGCCGATGAGATAGTCGAGGTCGTCCTGATAGCCACCATTGTTGGAGCGGTTGTCGAGGATGATGCCAGCAAGCTGAGAACGCGGAGTGTCGGTGATGGCACGAAGCCAGTTGTTGAGAAGGACGGCACCAACACCGGTGGAAGTATTGCTGCCCAAGGAACGAATGACCGGAGTGAAAGCGGCCATGGACTGCCAAAGATAGGGGACCAGACGACCATCGGGCAACCGGAAGAGAATGTAATGGTAGGTTACCTCAGAGGAGATGGCCTCCTCGTGGAACGGGAAAGTGCCATGTTGATGAACCAACACTGTATAGCCTCTACTTTCAATACTATCGAGGAAGGCACGAATGGAGGTTCGTTCACTGGAAGACTTCTCAATAAAATAATCGCGCTGTTCAACTTCTATCTGGCCTGGACGAACATAGACAAGACGGCCAGAATCGGATGGATGAGGATGGATGTTCTGGACAATGACGGACATGTGATGGTCTTTCATACGGCCGAATATTTCATTGTAAACCTTGCTCAAATCGTTGACGGTAACATTGCCACTGTCGGAATAGCGCTGGTCTAAAGCTCTGAATTGAGGCAGAAATCGATTGTAGACGGCGTCCCAGTCGGTGGTGTCGACATCCCAGAAGACATAACCGGTGCTGATGCTCTTCCAAAGGAAGGTGAACTGCTCCTCGTAGGTGCTGTAAGCCAGCTTGTGACTTTCGCCGATGTAGGGGACATAGTCCGACTCTTTGCGGCAAGAACTAAAAAAAATAACGATGGCTGCGGTGAGTATGATTGTTTTTTTCATTGCTGTTCTTTTTTGTTGAGTTTATAAGCGATGCCTATTGTTAAAGAACCTGTGTTGAGGTAGCGGTAATCCTGCAGGATGCCATAGCCTTTGTTGTGACTGACAAGGTCGTAGTAGAAAAGCGCGTCGAGATTGAGGTCGATGCACTCGTTGAGGCTGCAGCTGAGACCAATCCCCCCAATGAGACCTGCATTAAAACGACGGTTCTCGCGATTGAAAGGACGAGGTTCGTTGAAATCGACGAAGAATACATCATAGTCGGTCATGACATAGGTGGTGCCTTCGACATGCTGACACAACCAGTAGCCGGAAAAGCCACCGAGGAACAGATGTCCACGCAAATTCTTCCCACCAAAAGAGAAATCGACCATGATGGGCAGGTCGAGATAGGTGTTGATATGGTCGGTGTAGACGGGTGATAAGTAATTGAGGTGACGCTGCAGTCTGTGGTTACGCTGCATGAGATTGAGGTCGGCACGAATGGACAACCAGGAATTGATGGAGTAGCGTGCATTGATACCGAAATCATAGCCGCATAAGTTTCCATAGGTCTCGTCGATACGGTCGGCATGAGACCGGGTGATACTTGTACTGTTGACTCCTCCGCGAAAGCCAACAGCCCACTGAGCCACGGCTACATTTTGCACGATGCAGAGGAGAAGAAGAAATAATAATCGTTTCATAAAATAAATGATGACTTTGTCACAACACCTAAGATAATAATTTATCATAGGCTATAAACAGAAATAAAAAAAGTGCAGCTGATAAAAACCAACTGCACTTATTGTGATGATTAATTAGTCTTGGATGGCTTTGATGCCCGGAAGGACTTTGCCTTCGAGGTATTCGAGCATGGCGCCACCGCCAGTGGAGACATAACTCATTTGGTCGGCAATGCCCATCTGCTTGACGGCAGCCACACTGTCGCCACCGCCTACGGCAGCAAAACAACCCTGTTTGCAGGCTTCGGCAACACTCTTGGCGATTTCTTGAGTGCCTTTGGCGAAGGTGCTGAGTTCGAAAACACCGGCAGGACCATTCCAAAGGATAGTTTTGGAGGCCATGACAATGTCGTGGATGGCTTTGCAGCTTTCGGGGCCACAGTCCATACTCTCCCAACCATCGGGGACTTCACCGCTGGGGACAATCTGGGTGTTGGCATCGTTGCCGAACTTGTCACCGATGACACTGTCGACAGGAAGGTAGTATTTTACACCCTTTTCATCCATGCGACGCATGAGCTCTTTGGCAAGGTCGAGCTTGTCGTCCTCACAAATGCTATTACCAATCTTTCCGCCCATGGCCTTGGTAAACGTGTAACGCATACCACCAATGATAATCATATTGTCCACCTTGTCGAGCAGGTTTTCGAGAATACCAATCTTGCTGCTGACCTTGCTCCCGCCAATGATAGCGGTAAATGGACGCGGAGGATTTTGCATCAGTTTTTCGAGGTTGCGCACCTCATTTTCCATGAGGAAGCCGAAATATTTGTCGTTGGGGAAGAATTTAGCAATGACAGCTGTGGAGCTATGCTCACGGTGGGCGGCGCCGAAGGCATCGTTGATGTAGCAATCGCCGAGGTCGGCCAGCTTGCGGGCAAGGTCTTCCCCACCCTTGGTTTCTTCAGGATAGAAACGGATGTTCTCGAGCAGCATCACTTCGCCGTTCTTTAATTCCTTGGCCATGGCTTCGGGTTCACCGCTGCCAAGCAGAGCCTGGGTGAATTTCACTGGACGGTTGATAAGGGTTTCCAAATACTTGGCAACAGGTTGAAGAGTAAACTCAGCCTCGAAACCGCCTTTCTTGGGACGGCCGAAATGAGCCATGATAATGATGGCGGCGCCATCGTTCAACAACTTGTTGATAGTGGGGAGAGATTCGCGCATGCGCGTATCGTCGGTGATGTTCTTATTGTCGTCCATCGGGACGTTGAAATCGACGCGCAACAACACCTTGCGACCGCCGAAGTTTACTTCTTTTATTGACTTCATAATGAATTTATTTTAGGTTAGACTACTGTATTATGCCTCTACATGATGGGGTTCGTGAACAGCCATGCCGATATAAAGGGCGGAGAGCATGGTGAACACAAAAGCCTGGATGTATGCCACCAGACATTCCAGCACGCTGATGAACACACTGAAAACAACCGAAATCACAGAAACTCCTGCACCAACACCCATGGAAATGGTATTGCTGATGATGAAGATGATGACCACAAAACCCAAGATGACAATGTGACCGGCAGTCATATTGGCAAATAGACGAATCATCAGAACTATGGGTTTGGTGAACACACCCACTAACTCAACAATGGGCATTAAAGGGAATATCTTTAGCCATGCGGGGACTCCCGGAGTGTTGAAAATATCTACCCAATAGTGCTTATTGCCACTGAGGTTGGTAATGAGGAATGTGATAACTGCAAGGGTTGCAGTGACAGCAAGATTGCCTGTGACATTGGCACCGGCAGGGAAGAATGGAATCAGACCCATGCAGTTGCTAAAGAAAATGAAGAAAAACAGGGTGAGCATGTATGGCAGGTATTTTTCATAATGCTTCTCCCCTATCATAGGCCGAACTATACTGTCGCGTACAAAAACAACAAGCATTTCAACCAGCGACTGGAGTCCTTTGGGAGCTTGATTCTCGCGTTTTTTGTAACCGTTCTTGGCTATCATCACAATGACGATTAATAATACGACAATAATCATGATGGCTGCCGGCACTTTGGTAATGGAAAGGTCGATGGGCTTTACCATTTTGCCGGATTCATCCTGAAGAATCTGGCCGGAATTGTCAACACAGACAATCTCTTCCTTTTCAATGCCACCGCCTATCAGACGATATCCTTTATAATCGGCATGGCCGTGATGGAACTTTGACGACATGAATACATCAAGATGACCATCGTTGATGAGGATTACAGGCAGAGGGATGGCAACAGCATGTTCTTTTCCGGACTTGTCGAAATAGTCGAACATGTGCCATGAATGTGCATCCGTGACATGTCCGATAATGGTTGAGCCAGGATTGAAAGCGGCTTCGCCTTCAGCAGTCACCTCCTCGGCATCGACACCGACGGTAGAGCCATCGACAGACACCGATTCCATTTCGTTTGCCGGAATACCATCGGTTCCTTGGGCAGACAAATGCATCCCGAAAAGGAACGTCAATGATAACAGGAATGTAGATAATTTCTTCATCGTATTAATAATTGTTTCTGGTTATTCACTTATTTTCGAGGCATTATTAAAAATGTCAATCTGCAATGTGTCGAACAGTCCTAACTGGTTGCGGGGTTCGGATGACATTGACGAGGCTTTGTATTGCTTCAACGCTTCTCGCACCATCCTCTTCACCGCTGTCTGACGGCTAATACCCAACTCAGCCGCATAAGATTTCAGCATCTCACCCTCCCTCTCGGGGAGGGTGAAGCTGATTTTCTTAACCTTGTTTGACCTGTTGGCACACATATTACTTTAACTAAATTTGAATGCCTTGCATATCGAGGAGGGTCTTGGCCTGCTCAGCACGTCCATTGTCCTTCAACACCTCGAGAGCAAGACGGTGCAAGGTATAAAGTAACTGACAAGATTCTTCAATAAGATGTTTGACACCATCGGCCTTGGCTGTGCCTTTATATTGAGAATAGTATCCCAAATCCTGACTATAGTATTTGAAGATGCTGTCCCAAATTGCTGTGGCGCGTTCAACACCAAACACATCATTATAAAGATCTATCATAATGATGCTGAACTTGTCATAACAGAAACTGCTTTCAGGGAAAAACTCATCGCTATACTCGAGCATTTTCCTTGCACGAACAGTGTCGCCTTTTTCAAGCAGCTCGCGTGCCGCAATGCAGAACGACTGGCGCTGGACAGTACCCATGTTGACACTAACCGGGTCGACATAAATACCAGCGTTAAGATTACCCCATTGCAACGGATGCATCTCGCCATTTTCATCTTTGTATCCGTTGAGGAAATAGTCATAGGTCTCATCTGTGAAAGTCTGCAATACATAATGATTGTCACGCGCGTCAAACAGAACAGGCTGTGACAATTTTGCAGGATAAGGCAGCAGTTTGTAATTCATTCCATCCTGCACACTATAAGTACGGATAGGAGTGAAAACACGCTGGATATAGCTTGGGTTCATGATATTAATGTCGCGCTCGAACTTATTGGTTCCCAAAATGTCGAGAATCATCAACTCATGACGGAACAGACTGCCCTTGCCAATCTGCCATTTTATGACAGAATCAACCTGGTCGGCGATTGCTGCAGGGATAATTCCTTTCTTAACCAAAGCAGGAACATCAATCGTGATTTTGAAACGATTGGTGGGAAGAACTATGGCCTCTTCGCCACGTGCATCGCGGGCAGTGAACTTCTCGGGATGGTCGCGCAGCAATGCCAGCACATCCGTGACTTCGAAATAGTCGCTGGTCCTGTCTTGCAGATAAATGACATCACGTCCTAACCCGTAAAAGTCTTTGGTAAGGGTGAACGGCATCGGGTCTGACTCGTACAATTTGTTGAACAACTGCTCCACATACCAATGCATTCCCGACAGGGTATAGTTGAGGATACGGACATCGGTACGGAACCCTTCCACTTCTTGTGCATACCACAAGGGGAAAGTATCGTTGTCGCCAAAAGTAATCAGCACACCATTTTTGTCAACCGAAGCAAGATAGTTCTTGGCAAAATCGCGGGCGGCATACTTTTCAGAACGGTCATGGTCGTCCCAGTTTTCAGCAGCCATCAATACCGGGGCGGCAAACATACAAGCCACAAACACCACCGGCATGACAAACTTATAAAGTTTATCATTCTTAAGCAAACGGGTAATCCAGTCTGCCAAAGCCATTACTGCCAAACCTATCCAGATGGCAAAGAAACTGAATGAGCCGACAAAGGCATAGTCTCTTTCACGAGGCTGACGGGGAGGCATGTTCAGATAAATACCAATGGCAATACCCGTCATAAAGAACATGATGAACACGATAAACGCGTCCTTCTTGTTGCGCTTGATATGATAAACCAAACCACAAAGGCCAAGCAACAAAGGCAGGAGATAATACACATTGCGTGCTTTGTTCTCTTTCATGTGGTCGGGCAAATTGTCCTGAGGTCCAAGACGAGCCTCATCAATTGCCTTGATTCCACAAATCCAGTTGCCGTTCATGTAGTCACGTGTACCATCGTCGTTAAAATAATGACCCTGAATGTCGTTTTGACGGCCTGCAAAATTCCACATGAAATAACGCCAATACATCCAGCCCATCTGATACCGGTTAAAGTATTTCAAGTTCTGCGATGCAGTGGGTTTGAGGTCGCCACGGCATTTGCCAGCCCAATATTCATAGAACTGAGGATGACGGCGTTCCTTATCATTGCTGTACATACGGGGGAAAACACCTGTATGAGCCTGGCGGTAAACAAATTTCTGTTGATACGAAGCCGCAACGTAGCGGTCTCTTCCACGCTCATCTTTGCCACGCACATACTTTGTATAACCCTTCTTGGCATCAATGGGATCTCCAGCGGTATAGTATTGACCCGTGAACAACGGCGTGTCACCATATTGTTCACGACCCAAATAGGCACGCATGGCAACAGCATCCTTGGGGGCATTCTCGTTAAGCGGAGTATTGGTGTTGGCACGGATAACCAAAAGGAAGAAGGTCGAATAACCGATTACCAGCATCAAGAAACCAAGGATGGCAGAATTGATGACGGGTTTGTTTTTCTTTTTGGACGAAGTGTACCAAAGCCCCCACACCACCAAAGCAACCAACAACAGGAAAAACACGATTGTACCAGTGTTGAAAGGCAAATGAAGTGTGTTGACAAAGAATACATCGAAAGCTGAATCGACATTGACTATGCCGGGAATAATGCCCCACAGAATCAACGCCAACAACACGACCGAAATCACTCCACTCCAAATAAAGCCTTTGACAGTGGTTTGGGGCCATTTGCGGAAATAGACCACATATACTATTGCAGGTACAGTAAGCAAATTCAACAAGTGAACGCCGATGGCAATTCCCACCAACAGACAAATCAACACCAACCAACGCAACGAGTGCGGGTCGTCGGCCTGCTCTTCCCACTTAAGGATGGCCCAGAACACCACCGAAGTAAAGAACGATGACATGGCATACACCTCACCTTCTACAGCCGAGAACCAGAAAGTGTCGCTGAAAGTATAGGCAAGTGCGCCCACCACACCGGCAGCAAAAACCGCCCAGGTGCGGGCATCCTTCATATCGGGATTCTTCGGGTCAGGCAAAAGATGCTTGGCAAGAAGCGTGATGCTCCAGAAAAGGAACAGAATAGTGAAACCACTACATACCGCCGACATTACATTGACAGCATGGGCGACATTTTCAGGTGTCGAAAACATAGAGAACAAACGTCCAATCAATTGGAAAGAAGGAGCTCCCGGGGGGTGCCCCACTTGAAGTTTGTTAGCCGTAGCGATGTACTCGCCACAATCCCACCAAGATGCAGTAGCCTCGGCAGTGAGGATGTAAACAACACAGGCCACAATGCAGACTGCCCAGCCTATGATGTTATTCATCAAATGGTATCTTTTCATAGTACTTTTAAGTAGTGTTATTATTATTTCTATCTTTATTTCCTGATAACGGTATTTCAGTCTCTGTTAATCGGCATCGTCATACAGCGAGCCCCTCCACCGGCACGAGGCAGTTCGCTGGCCTTGAATGCAACCACAAACTTGTCATAGTCATGCATATCCACCTTCCCGTTGCACACCTCTTCGGCATCCAACACACTGAATCCGGCATTGTTTAGACTCTCAATAGTTCTCTCATTGCGCTCATAGCCTATTATCTTGCCATCGCCCAGGGCGAAAAAGTTTGCACCGCTGTGCCACTGCTCACGGTCTTGATACCAAGTATCATAACCGCCACAAAAAACAGGCTCCATATCCATTCCGCAAGCCTTGAGGCCTTCCAGCAGATTTTTGCACTCATGGGTCTTCAACCTACCGTTGTCACACTCGACAAGGGTGGTCGACATATTTGAAAAGAGGCCGTTCTTCTCCAACATAGGCTGATAAACCATGCACTGATGGCTACCCAAGAATGTGAAAACCATGTCAAGATGAATGAACGATTCCGGCTTATGGGGCAACTCTTGCACTAAAATGCGGAAATTCCCCCGCTCACGGGCAAATTTGTCAGTAAGAAACTTTATACCTTTATAATTGGTGCGGATACCCATGCCAATGCACAGCAGGTCGGGCGAAGCAATCTGAACATCACCACCCTCAGTGCGTGCCGCAGGATTGGCATCCATTGCACAGAAAGTATTTGCCCTGAAATAGTCTTCAAAAATGGACTTGTAAATAAGCGATTCACGCTTACGCACCTGAAATGACATCGAGTTTATCAACACCTCGTCGTACATCGACGACGACGCATCGCGGGTGAAGAAAAGATTGTAAAGCGGTTTCAGAGTGAAACGGTCATCTTTAAACGACAGCGGGTCCGTGTCGCCATGGAACGGAACACCCTCTATCAACTCCTTGGCGAGGCGGTCGCTTGGATGTTGCATCAACTCGTCAATCAAATGTTCGCATCCGTCCCACTTGCAACTTTGCGACACAATCAACTGGCGGACGTCGTCATTTTCCATCAAGTCGGTAAGAATGTCCTCCACATAATAAACCTTCGCCCATTTTTCAAACACCCCGCAGAACGAGGCGTACTCTTTATCCACAATGTGTTTGCTCAGAATGTCGCTAAACAAAGCCTCATTGGCATTATATGGTGTCATTCTCTCAATCTCAATTCCTGGTCGATGCAATAATACAGCATTAAGCCTACCGTATTCACTCGAAACGTTCACAGTGGTTTTTACCTTATCGTTAGTTTCTGTCATATATCATAATTAATTGTTACACGTTATATTGCAGCAATTTCTTAACAAAATTCCACTCTTAGCAGAGTATGCAAATATACGCTTTTTTTTTGACACTGCGCCTTTTGCGACAGTTTTTTTCAATTATTTTATTAACAAGGTATATGTCACCAACGTTTATCCGACATCGACCACCCTTGGATTTGGTGTTTATATGCCCTTCCGAATCAATCCAAATACAATTACAACAACTTCGATAAATCGACGGTCCGACTACACTTGTTTTACACTTGTTTTACACTTTAAAAGTGGAAAACAAGTGTAAAACAACCGCTATTGGACAGTAAAAAAGCCGACAGAGCGTCCACCCGTCGGCTTTTTCTTTCACCATTGTTCTATATCCTACCTAAAGGGGAACTGGTATCCTATTGTAAGCAATAATGCAAAGTTATTACCCATGGGTACAGTGGCATTCACATCTGTGCCTGTTGCAATCTTCAATGCATCGGGGGATTCGGTTACAGCCATAAAGCCATAGTCCAGCTGAAGCATGACCGAGAGATCCTGATACTCATAGCCTACACCCAGAAGGAAATCAACGTCCATTTTGTTCATTACATCGAAGGCAGGGGCCTCGAGTTTGTAGTTCCAGTCTCCTTGGGGCAGGCCGCGGGTAAACTTACGGTCGGTGACTTTTCCCAACAGGCCAAAACTGAAAGCCGGACCTGCTGATAGCAAGGCATGGTGACCCGGTTCACGGATAGGTAATTCGTAGCGTATGGTTGCAAGCAGGGGTATTTGTGCATACCATGCATCGTATTTCCCTTCGCGAATCGACATTGCCATTTCAAGCACTTCTCTGAAATTGCAACCACGACGAATGAGGTTGAGTCCTGTTTGCAAAAAGAAATTCTCGGCAAGCAAAGAGGCCGACTGGGTGAAACCAAACGTAACATAACCGCCGATATTGGCAGCCAAAATGGGTGAATTATCAGCCAAATCGTCAACATGAGTGGCCAGGCCTGTGCCTACACGCACACCATAGTTGAGGAATTGTGCCTGAGTCGTTGTTGCAAAGGCTGTGACAAGAGTCAGTACTATCAAAAATCTCTTCATATTGCTTAGTATAAAATCGTGCAAAAATACGACTTTTTTTTGAATTAGCAGATTTTTTTCTGTTTTATAGTTTGCGATGGATGAAATCGGTCATCAGTTCATATAGGTTGAGACGGGTGTTTCCACCATAAATGCTGTGGTTTTTGTTGGGGTAGATACGGAATTCGAACTGCTTTCCGGCAGCCTCGAGTGCGGTAACCATGTCGACGGCATTTTGGAAATGAACATTGTCGTCACCGGTACCGTGGATGAGCAGATAGTTGCCCTTAAGGAGGTGTGCATAGTTGAGCGGTGAATTATCGTCATAGCCACGGGCATTGTCCTGGGGTCTCTGAAGGAAGCGTTCGGTATAGATATTGTCGTAATAGCGCCATGTGATGACAGGTGCAACGGCAATGGCGCTTTTGAACACATCGCGTCCTTTCAGGATGGAAAGTGTTGAGAGATAGCCACCGAAACTCCATCCGAAAATGCCTATACGGCTTTCATCTATCCACTGTTTCTTACCAAACCATCGGGCTGCCTCAACCGCGTCCTCGCACTCCAGTCTTCCAAGATTTTTATAGGTCATTTTCTTGAAGCGTGCTCCACGGCCGCCGGTGCCGCGTCCATCAAAACAAGCCACTACATAGCCCTGCTGTGCCAACATGTGGAACCAGTAATAGTCGCTATATCCATAGCTGTTGGTTACTTGTTGGTTGCCAGGACCGCCATAGACATAGAAGAAGAGGGGGTAACGTTTGGTAGAATCGAAGTCGGGCGGCAATATCATATAATAGTTCAATTCAGTTCCAAGGGTTGTGGTGAGGGTGCCGAATTGCTTACGTCCCACACCGTATTCTTTCATTCGTTGCTGCAGGTCGGCGTTGTCCTGAAGGGTTTTAAGGAGTTTGCCGTTGCTGGTGTGAAGGGTGTAAACGGGAGGGGTGTTGGCATCAGTGAAAGTGCTGATGTAATATTTGCTTGTGGCGCTGAAGCTGGCGCTGTACCATCCGGCTTTCTCGCTCAGCTTCTTTTTCTTCTTGCCCTTAAAATCGATTGAATAAAGCTCTTTGTTGATGGGGGATGATTCGTGTGAGAGATAGTAGATTATCCCGTTCTTTTCATCGACAGAGCATATCGACACCACATCGTAGAAACCATCGGTAATCTGATTCACCAGTTTGCCGTTCAAGTCGTACATGTAGATATGGTTGAAGCCGTTTTTTTCACTCGTGAGAAGCATGTGTTTGCCGTCTTTAAGGAACATCCAGGTTTCGGGGACCTCGACATAGGCTTCATCCTCTTCGGTGTAAAGGGTGCGGATGGCACCTGTAGTGGCGTCGGCCAACAACAGCTCCATTTTGTCCTGAAGCCTGTTCATGCGCATCAGAGCAAGAATATTGGGGTTCTGGGTCCACTGGATGCGGGGCATGTATTGGTCATTCTGGCTGCCGATGTTCAGTTTCAAAGTCTTTTGCGACTCTAAATCATACACCATGACATCCACCACAGAATTGTCCTCGCCAGCTTTGGGGTACTTATAGGTATAATTCTCGGGGTAGAGTTCTCCCCACATTTGCATGGTGTATTGTTTCACCTTGCTTTCGTCAAAGCGGTAAAAGGCAATCTTTTTGCTGTCGGGCGACCAATAAAAACCTTGCGTAATGCCGAACTCCTCTTCATACACCCAGTCGGTAGTGCCGTTGATAATCTCATTAAACTTTCCATCGGTAGTCACTGCCGTCTCTTTCAGTGAACTGAGTGACATTACATACAGGTTATTGTCGCGTACATAGGCAACCATTTTGCCATCGGGTGAAAAGGTGGTTAAACGCTGTTTGCCCTCTTTCGTGAGACAGACAATGCTACCATCGGCCACAGTGTAAAGATAATAGGTGCTGACACCGCTGTGACGGTAGATGGGTTCAAACTCGGCACTGAGCAGTATTTTTTGCTCATCGGACGAGAACTCATAGGATTCAATGGGAGGCAGGGGTTTCACCTTCTTGCGCATGGGGTCGCTGAAAGCACACACCACATCGACCTTTTCTCCAGTCTTGTAATTGTATTTCTCAATGCCGGAACGAGTCAAAACACAATAGTGTTCGCCATCTTGCATGGAACGGATGGAAGAGATGCCGCTGGGGCGGAAAGTGGAACGCGACCAGATGTCCTCAAGGGTTATTGTTTTGTTCTGGGCGATGGCACTTCCACATAATGCCATGACAGCAAGTACAAAAAATATATTCTTTCTCATTTTGCTAATGATATTAATAAGCCAATTGTGAATTGTAGGATGTTAGGCACAGGCCTTCACCCTCAGCAATTCACAATTGGCATTTTACAATGTATTACAGTTTGGGGCCAGCGGCAACCAGTGCCTTTCCAGCCTCATTGTAAGTAAACTTCTCAAAGTTCTTGATAAAGCGCGAGGCAAGGTCTTTGGCCTTGGTCTCCCACTCGCAAGCACAACCGTATGTGTCGCGCGGGTCAAGAATCTTGGGGTCAACACCTGGCAGAGCCGTGGGTACTTCGAAATCGAAATAGGGTATTTTCTTGGTCGGAGCCTTTTCAATTGAACCATCAAGAATGGCATCAATAATGCCACGGGTGTCTTTAATGGAAATGCGCTTGCCTGTGCCGTTCCAACCGGTATTGACGAGATAGGCCTTGGCACCGCTCTTCTCCATGCGTTTGACCAATTCCTCGGCATACTTGGTGGGGTGCAGCTCGAGGAAAGCTTGGCCGAAACAAGCACTGAAGGTAGGAGTCGGCTCGGTGATGCCACGCTCAGTACCGGCCAGTTTAGCAGTGAAACCGCTCAAGAAATAATACTTGCACTGGTCGGGAGTGAGAATACTGACGGGAGGCAAAACACCAAATGCATCGGCACTGAGGAAGATGACGTTCTTTGCAGCAGGGGCGGCAGAGATGGGACGTACAATTTTCTCAATATGGTCAATAGGATAGCTGACACGTGTATTCTCAGTAACACTCTTGTCAGCAAAATCCAGCTTACCGTTGGCATCGACAGTGACGTTCTCCAACAGGGCATTGCGACGGATGGCATTGTAGATGTCGGGCTCGCTATCTTTGTCGAGGTTGATGACCTTGGCATAGCAGCCGCCTTCGAAGTTGAACACTCCGTCGTCGTCCCAGCCGTGCTCGTCGTCGCCGATTAACAGGCGCTTGGGGTCGGTGGACAGGGTGGTCTTGCCTGTGCCGCTGAGACCGAAGAAGATGGCGGTGTTCTTGCCATCCATATCGGTATTGGCGGAGCAGTGCATAGAGGCGATGCCCTGCAGAGGGAGGTAGTAGTTCATCATGCTGAACATGCCCTTCTTCATCTCACCGCCGTACCATGTGTTGAGAATTACCTGCTCGCGGCTGGTGACATTGAAAGCCACGCAAGTCTCGCTGTTGAGGCCAAGTTCTTTATAGTTCTCCACTTTGGCTTTGCTGGCGGTATAGACTGTAAAACTGGGGGTAAAGGTCTTCAAATCCTCAACAGAGGGACGGATGAACATGTTGGTCACAAAATGTGCCTGCCATGCGACTTCCATGATAAAGCGCACCGCAATGCGGGTGTCCTTGTTAGCGCCGCAGAAAGCATCGACAACATAGAGCTCTTTATTGGAGAGTTCGTTGACTGCAAGACTTTTCATCTGACCCCACACCTCTTCACTCATGGGGTGGTTATCATTCTTATACTCAGGGGTTGTCCACCAAACGGTATTTTTCGAGTTCTCGTCCATGACAATATATTTGTCTTTAGGCGAGCGGCCGGTGTAAATGCCGGTCATCACATTGATGGCATTCAATTCAGTGAGCTGCCCCTTGTCATAACCGGTCAGGTTGGGGTTCATCTCCATCTGGAACAATTCTTCAAAAGAGGGGTTGTAGTGTATGTCCTTAACGCCGGTGATACCAAGTGTTTCGAGGTCTTTTCTAATTTTTTCTTTCATAATGTATAATGTTTAATTGTTATTATTCATTCATGGTCATTTTGTATAATCTGACGGAGCCGTCAATATTCTTTTCTTTGGCCGAGTTGCCATACTTGTCCACATCGAACACATTGCGCGGCGAGCGCGTAATGCTGAGCGGGCCACCGACGCAGCCTCCATCGCAGGCCATGCCTTCGAAGAAGTTGGCAGTCTCCTTTTTAGCGCGCAACAATGTCAAGTGTTGGCGACACTGGTCGATGCCGTTCATAACACAGGGTTTCACACCATCCACACCAAGAGATTTGGCCACGTCGGCCACACCCAATGCCAATCCGCCGCTCTTGGCGAAGATTCGGCCATAGAACGAGGCATTGTCGAGAATGGTGTCTTCACATTGTGTGGTGTCGATACCTCGGGCATCAACAAAAGCTTGCAACTCTTCGAAACTCATCACGCTGTCAATCATGCCACCGGTTTTCTCAAGGGTGTACTCCATTTTCTTAGCCGCACAGGGACCGATGAAAACCACTTTGGCAGTGGGGTCGCTGTGTTTGATGAGCTTGGCTGTCATAACCATAGGCGACACCGATGAGGAAATGGCATCTTTTAGTTCGGGAAAGTTTGTCTCCACAAAACGCACGAAGGCCGGGCAGCACGAGGTGGTCATCACTGGGTTCTCACAGTTTTCGGCTTTCTCTTTGAATTCAAGTGCCTCATTGTATAGGGTGATGTCGGCGCCCAAAGCCGCTTCAACAACCTGGTGGAAACCCAGTTTCTTGATGGCTGAAACAACCTGTTCTATGCGACCGAAGCGACACTGGCTGACAATGGCAGGAGCAATGACCGCATAGCAGCGATAGCGGGTATTGTTTTCAGACTCTTTCAACATCTTTATAATGTCAAGCACCAAACTCTTGTCGCTGATAGCACCAAACGGACAGCTTACGATGCAGGCACCGCAGGCAATGCACTTGTTGTTGTCAATCACGGCTTTGTCTTCATCGTTGATGCTGATAGCTTTTACTTTGCAGCTTTTGATGCAGGGGCGCTTCTGTGCAATGATGGCACTATAAGGGCACACCGAAGCACATTTGCCACATTCTATGCATTTCGATTTGTCAATAAAGCAACGATGGTCGACAATGGAGATGGCTTCCTTGGGGCACACTTCTTTGCATGAGTGCATAAGGCAACCACGGCACACATCGGTGACAATCATGCCGCCTGCAGGACATTCATCGCAAGCTTCGTAGAGTACCTCCACCACATTGGGGTTCTCCTTGTCGCCACCCATGGCCATCTGCACACGGTCCATAAGCACGGCACGTTCTTTGTGTATGCAGCAGCGGGTGTCGGGCTTGGGACCGGGGGCAATGGTACGCGGTATAGTATACGCATTTTCCAAGCCACCCTCGTAGGCCCGCTTGATGACCTCTTTGAGCACTTGGTACTTAATCCATTGTACGTTAGTATCAAATAGTTTCTGTTCCATAATATTCAATGATTGGAGTCAAAGGGTTCCCTTCAATCTTAATCATAATTTACTGTTACTATCTTGCCCATTTTGCGCAGGTTATCGGCCAGACGCTCAACGAGCTTGAGTTTCATTGTAATGTCTATCTCCAGGCCAGCATGTGCGGCGTTGACATTTTGTCCTACGAAGAATACAATGTGAGTGGCCTCTTCAAAGATAATATTGGCCAAAAGAGAACCACCGTCCTTCTTCACATAGGTTTTGGGAGTGAGATCCTTGGCAGAGACGTATTTCTCCGATAGGGCCAACAGACGGCGGAGGGTGATTACACCTTCGGTAGTGAGGTCTATACCATCTATGAAACCAATGGGAGGCACTTCCTTGTCGGGGAAGTCAAAACTCGTCTTGAGTTCACGTCCCAGACAGCGGGCCACCACCTGCGATGTAGTTCCACCACACACAATGCGTTTGTCAGCATCCATCATAAAACGATGCACATATTCGGCATCCTTTTCCTTGTCCACTGGAGGGCCTACCATGATGTGGGTCTCGCAGCGTGGACGGATACGGACGGCGGCGACAGTGGTGTCGTCGCCGGGTCGGTCGAGATAGAGATCGTTGCATGCTGATGCCAGCAGACAGGCAGCAGCACGGGCAGACATGTGAGCATCGACATAATGGTCGAGGTGCTCCATTATTTCCTTGCGCTGCCAGCCGAAATTAAGCATCTGTCCGATGCCGGCATGTATGGTACCGTCGCTCATCACAAAAACCAAGTCGCCTGATTCCAGATTCAGCTCAGTATGGTATACTTTCTTGCCACAGATGTCCAACTCGACTCTGGGGAAGTCGGCCGTATGGCCATTGTGGTACCAGATGGCTTCAGGGTTGTCAAATTCAAAAAGATGGCCTTTCCCCTCGTTGTTAACATGAATCAGGGAAAAAGTGCTGTAGGCAACCTGCCGCTCTTTACATACGGGCAGAGTCTGGATGATAGTCTCAACGCAGTCCTGCATGTCGGCTCCACCGGCAGTCATCGTACACAGAATCTTGCTGGTCAGAGTGGAGAGGATGTTGGCTTTCACTCCGCTGCCTAAACCATCGGCCAAGACAAGCGTCGTCCACTCGTCATTCACGCTTATCTCAACGTTGTCGCCGCAGAGTTCCTCGCCATAATGGTTCAGCGAGGTGTAGCCATAGTCAATCCATAGTCGTTTCATAGTTTAGCTGTTTTCCAGTCTGTAGGGCGGCCGTCTACACCAAGATCTCCCTGGCCGTCGGTAAGCGTTTTCTTCAGTTTTAGCAGAGCAACCTTGGTTTCTGCCGTAGTTTCGCCCAGCAGCGAGGCAATCTCCTGAGCCACACGCATCTGCTTCATGATAAGGTCGTCTGTGGTAGTAACAGTATCCATACGAACCTTTTCCAGCTTCTTGTCGTAGTTCACCATTTCGGAGATGTCCTTCATCAAGCCGAAAAGCAGATTCTGTTCGCTCAGCAGGCTGACTGTCAGACTCAAGTATTTATCGGTGGAATTGATATGCAGACGAGGATTCTCAACGCGCTGCTTCTTCGAGTAAGCGTTGTAGAAGTCTATCGGCTGGAAGCAGTCCGAAACAGGGCGACCCACCACACTATCCGGTGTACCAGTGAGGCCGAGCATCTTCATGGCCGAAGCATTGATATCCACGATATTCATGTCGGGGTCGACAATCATCACACCTTCCGGCGAGTTGCGGACAATATCAACAGCCAAACTCTCCGCGCGTTTGCGCATATAGGGCAGGCAGATGTCGATGTCGGCATAGCCGTTCACCACAGCCCAAGCCTTTTCGCGGCAAGTACGATAACCACAGGCTCCGCAGTCAAGCTCGTCGGCTTTGGTCATCTTGCCAGTGCGGTGCAGCACGTCCTCGATTTCCTTCTCTGTGGCAGGACGGCTTTGGGCACGCAGACGTGGATGTGCGTAGGCAAGCTCTACTCCTGAATCTGGGGCGGGCAGATGCTTGCGAGTTGCCAACTCATGTTCCACATAGCGGTCGATATCAGCCTCGGCTTTTATCATGCCGCCTTCGTGTGCTATGGAACAGGGTCCGTTAATGCAGCCACCGGGGCACACATTCATCTCGATAAACACGTGGTCCATCGATTCAATATTCTCCAGCACGTCGGCAATGCGGTCTACACCGTCCACCGACATGTAGCGGTAACCTTTCGGCAGAATGTCAAACGAGCGGATAATGCCTTGAGTGGCCGGGTAGGCTTTAGCACGGTTTGCAACCGTGGCTTCGTCACCCACCGTCAGTCTGTTAATGGTACTGAGGTCGATGCCGTTCTCCTCAAAAAGCTGTAATAGTTCCTCAAAAGTGATGACGGCATCAATGGCGTGTTCATCGGCTTCGCGCTTCTTGGCGATACAGGGTCCGATAAATACCAGTTTGAGGTCGGGGTCGTTGCGGCGCAACATCTTTGCATGTGCCACCATGGGAGAGTCAACAGGAGCCAAATAGGGCAATGCCTTGGGATAGTACATCTGTATCAGTCGACAAGCAGCCGGACATGCAGAGGTAATAAAGTTGCGCATCTCGCCTTGGGATAATAACCGTTTGTATTCTTCCGTGACAGCCTGCGCTCCAACGGCAGTCTCTTCGGCAACGGAAAAACCAAGTTTGGCAAGTGCTATGCGCAGTATCGAGAAATCTTCCTGACCCAGACTGCTGATGAACGACGGTGCCACAGTGGCACCCACGCGGGCATTGTTCTTCAGCAACTCACGCACCACGGGCAGCTCGCTGTGCTCTATCTTGGCATGCTGAGGACACACCTGAGTGCAATGGCCACACAGGATGCAATGCTCCTCAATAATCTGCGCGTGGTGGTCTTTGATGTTAATAGCCTTCACTGGACATTCACGAAGGCAACGGTAGCAGTCTTTGCATTGAACAGTCTTGAATTCCAAATACTCGGACATAATTCTTTCGTTGTAGTAGTATTAGTTAATTAGTTAAGAAATAGTTTGGGGTAAATCTCTTTGGCAAACAGGTCCTCAACATTGCCAGCATTGACACTGTGCAAAATGAACCCGTCCGCGGTTTCCTCCACCTGTGGGCCACGCTCCGAGGGCTCCAGGCCTTCGCATCCTACGGTTACGCCCAGGGCGCAGTGACCAAGACAGAAGCTTGCCTGTAAATCGATGATGTCCTCCACATCGTATTTTTTCAGCACCTCCTTGAAGGCTTCAATAACCTCGTATGACCCTTTTAGGTGGCAGGAACTGCCAACACATACTTTGATTGTCATATTATCGAATGAATTTTATTCTTTCGGTTTTAAGCCGCGAGCTTTAAGTTTTAAGTGTTAGTCTGAACTATTACTGATTCATTTACTTACAGCATAAAACTTAAAGCCCACAGTTTAATGTTTACATTTACTTTTCTCTTGATTCCTTAATGGCTGCCTGAGCTGCTGCCAAACGGGCCACAGGTACGCGGAACGGGCTGCAGCTGACATAGTTCATGCCGTTCTTGTAGAAGAACTCCGCGGCAGTCGGGTCGCCACCATGCTCACCACACACGCCGCACTTCAGGTTGGCGCGTGTGCTGCGGCCACGTTCGATACCAATCTTCACCAACTCACCAACACACTCGCGGTCGAAGTTGTTGAACGGGTCAGCGGGGATAATCTTCTCATCGACGTAAGTCTTCACGATAGCATTCACATCGTCGCGGCTGAAACCAAATGTCATCTGGGTCAGGTCGTTGGTACCGAAACTGAAGAACTCGGCAACCTCGGCAATCTGGTTGGCAACCAGTGCGGCGCGCGGAATCTCAATCATGGTGCCGAACTTATAGTTGAACTGAATGCCATACTTCTCTTCAACCTCTTTCTTCACACGGTCGGCCAAAGCCTTCTGATGCTTCAACTCGGCAGCGTTGATGGTCAGAGGAACCATGATTTCAAGCATGGGGTTCATGCCTTCCTTCATCAATTCAACTGTGGCGCTGAACAGGGCACGGAACTGAGTCTCGGTAATCTCGGGATAGATGATACCCAGGCGGACACCACGCAGACCCATCATAGGATTCACCTCGTGCATACTCTCGATACGGGCGTGCAGAGTATCAAATTCAATACCGCGAAGCTTTGCCACCTCGCGCTGTTTCTCCTCGGTCTGAGGCACAAACTCGTGCAATGGGGGATCCATAAGACGGAAAGTAAGGGGCTTGCCATCCATCACCTTCAGTGTACCCTTTGCACTCTCCTTGATATAAGGCTCCAGTTCGGCCAAAGCAGCCTTGCGGGCATCCAGCGTGTCGGCCAGAATCATGTTGCGCAGTTTCTCTAAAGGCACCTCACTGTTCTCGCCATAGAACATGTGCTCAATACGGAACAGACCGATTCCTTCGGCACCGAATTCGATGGCCTTCTGGGCATCGGCGGGGTTGTCAGCATTGGTGCGGACACCCATCTTGCGGAACTTGTCGACCAGTTTCATGAACTGCTGGAACAGGGGGTTCTCGGTGGCGTTGATCATCTTCACCTCTTCATCGTAGACCCAGCCCTTAGAGCCGTTGAGGCTAAGCAAATCACCTTCGTGGAACACCTTGCCGCCAATGGTCACGGTGCCGTGCTCCTCGACATTAACTTTCTTCTTGCCGTATTCGTCGACGCTGACGGAGGTGCGCTCCATCTCAATCTTCACGGCATCGCAACCCACGATGCAGCACTTACCCCAGCCACGGGCCACGAGGGCTGCGTGAGAGGTCATACCACCACGGGCGGTGAGGATACCGTCGGCGGCGCGCATGCCCTCGACATCCTCGGGGTTGGTCTCCTCGCGGACAAGGATATTCTTGATACCGGCAGCCTGGTATTCCTTGGCTTTCTCGCTGGTGAGGGCAATCACACCCACGGCACCGCCGGGGCCTGCGGGCAGGCCCTTGGCCAATACCTCGTGTTTCTTCTCATCGGTAGAATCAAGGATGGGGTGCAGCAACTCGTCCAACTGGGCAGGGCTTATGCGCATCACCACCTCGCTCTCGTCAATCAAGCCTTCCTTCAGCATATCCATGGCCATGGTCAAAGCGGCCACACCGGTACGCTTACCAACACGGCACTGCAACATATACAGCTTGCCGTCCTGAATGGTAAACTCGATATCAAGCATGTCGTGGAAATTCTTTTCCAGAATATTGCGGATGTCGCACAATTCCTTGTAGGTCTCGGGCATCAGCTCCTGCATCGAGTGCATGTGCTTGTTCTGCTCGTTCTTAGTGTCGTCGTTCAAGGGGTTGGGGGTGCGGATACCGGCCACCACGTCCTCGCCCTGGGCATTGATAAGCCACTCGCCATAGAACTGGTTGTCGCCAGTGGCAGGGTTACGGGTAAAGGCAACACCGGTGGCGCTGCTGTCGCCCATGTTGCCGAACACCATGGCCTGAACATTGACAGCAGTGCCCCAGTCGTCGGGAATACCTTCAATCTTGCGGTAGGCAACGGCCTTCTTACCGTTCCAGCTCTTGAACACAGCCTTGATACCGCCTTCCATCTGAGCCTTGGCATCGTCGGGGAACTCCACGCCAAGCACCTCTTTCACCTTCACCTTGAAAGCCTCGGCCAATTTCATCAGGTCCTCGGCTGTAAGTTCGGTGTCGCTCTTATAGTTATGTTGAGCCTTATAGTCGTCCAGCATGTCGTCCAACTGCTTGCGGATGCCCTTGCCGTCGGCGGGTTCAATGCCCTCGCTCTTCTCCATCACCACATCGGCATACATCATAATCAAACGACGGTACGAGTCGTACACAAAACGCGGATTGTTGGTCTTCTTCAACATTCCGGGGATAGTCTTCGACGAAAGACCGATGTTCAACACCGTGTCCATCATACCGGGCATCGAGCTTCTTGCACCCGAACGGCAGCTCACCAGCAGGGGATTCTCCGGGTCGTCGTATTTCATGCCCATCAGTTTCTCCACGTTGGCCATGCCTTTCCACACCTCGTCCATCAAACCTGTCGGCAACTGGCAGTTGTTGTCATAGTATGCCGTGCAGCATTCAGTTGTGATTGTCAAACCAGCGGGCACAGGGAGACCCAGCAAGCACATTTCAGCCAAATTGGCACCTTTACCGCCGAGCAGATTCTTCATGTCGGCCTTACCCTCGGCAGTCTTGCCGCCAAACGTGTAAACAAATTTCGTCATATTGTGTTAGTATTTAATATTATTATTCTGAAATTGAAAATGCAAAGATACACATTTTTTTTCATATTTTAAGCAATAAACCCTACCAATGTGAAAAATTTAACAGACACCCCTCCCCTCGCACTATATAAAACAATGTATCATACACAATTATAAACATCAACAACAAATACACATAACGCCAGCACAGAGGCTGCAGTATTATTTCAACAGACAAACTTTGGTGTAGGGTCGCTCGTTCACCCTTTCTTATCCATCAGTTCTCCCATATTTCTCCCATCCTGCATGGGAGAAATATGGGAGAAATATGGGAGAAGTAGTGGTGAAGGAGCGAAGGATGGAGGGGAGAAACAGAAAGCCCCCGAAAATCGGGGGCAAATCCTGTTCTTATCTTAACAAAACAAAATCAAAACTATGAAAAATCAGGGATTTTCTTTGGGGTTGATGCCGGTGATGATGAGCTGCACTTTGACGAATTCGTTGTCGGTTTTCTTTTTGTTGTCGAAAGCGGCAGTGGCGGCGCGTTTGATGTCGGTGGGTGTCATGCCGGAGGTTTTGATGTTCTCTTCGGGGACACCGTTCTTGACAAAGAATTCTTTGACAGCTTTGGCGCGCTCGAGCGAGACGAGCTGGTCATGCTCGGGGTCGACACCGTAGGTCTGCACCCAGCCCTTGATGGTGAAGGCTACATCGGGGTGGTTCTTGAACATTTGTACATAGTTCATGAGGTTGGAGTCGGAGGCGGGAAGCAGTTCATACTCGTTGCCGAAATAGATGTCGGAGATGGGATAGACGGTGCCTCGCTCGGCGCGGTAGAGTTTCATGCGGAGGAGGGTGTCTTCCTTAAAACGGTCGGCATTGAAATCGTAGAAGATTGAGAAATAGCCGTCGCGTTTGGCATAGAGGGTGTAGTTGAAGCCGGGGACGAATTTGACACGGCCGCCACGGAATTTTTCGTTGTGGACTATGACACGGTTGTTGGTGTTCTTTTCGAGGATGGTAAGGTTGACGTCGACATTCTTGCGGATTTTGGGGTCGTAGAAGGAAACGGGGACTTCGAAGGCTTCGACAAAGATGGACACTTTGATGCTGTGGCCGGAGCCTTTGGGGGTGACATTGTCGAGCATGATGTAGTAGATTTCGCCTTTGCGAACGTCGATGGAGCGGATGTGACGTTTGGTGGAGGCTTTGGTGAGAAGGATGTCTTCGGCTTCGTGGAACATGCCTATTGTACCCATAGCGGCAGCCTTTTCCTGCTGCTGACGAGCCAGTTTGGCGGCCTCGGCGCGGGCTTTTGCATCGAGTTTTTCATCGCTTGCGCCCGTAGTGGCTGCACCACGTTTAGGCTTGGCGAGCAAGGCGCTGTCGACAGCGGAGAGGTTGACGGCGACTGGCAGCACTTTGTTGCACTGGATGTGGTTGCTGAAGTAGGCATCGGTGTATTTGTATACAACCATGTCGTAGTCGTCGGCGGGGTTTTCCTGCGTTACCGCAATGTCAAGTTTGCCGTTGTAGGGAACGGTGAACTTGTACCACACAGAGTTGTGCTCGAACTCGGGGAGGTTGGGGTGGCGTTTGTCAGCCATGACCTCCATGATGCGGCCTGCACCCTGGGGTGCGGAAGTTGGGCCAAAGGTTTGGTCAACGCTAAGGGGTACGGCGAAGAGGCAGTCGTTGCTGTTGTAGGGCAGCTGGATGTGGGCTGTTTCGGGAACAACAGTTTTGCCTTTTTTGCCTTTTTTATCCTTTTTAGACTTCTTGTCTTTGGCGGATTTCGAAGTTTTGGTGCTGCTTTTCGTTTTGCTCTGGGCTTGGATGTCGGAATACCCAAATATCAGAGTACAAGCGAGTAAAGCTATCAGAAAACGTTTCATTTTACTGTTATTACATTAATTTTAAACCAAATATTCAACAGGCAAAATTACGAATAATTTTTGAATTGGAAGTTTTTTTGAGAAAAAAAGTTGCAACACCTTCCAAGAGATGGTCAGGCGGATAGTCTTAAGGGCCTACATCAACCTGTGACAACTTGCCCGACAATCTGCTCATATATTTATATTGCCTCTTCCCGCACCCTCATACCCGAAGAAAAGGATAAGGGCAACCCCACCTCGGAGAAAACAAACTACAATACCGTTACGGTAAATATATGATTCTTCGTGTTGTACAGGCATTTGTTCATGGTTTTCTGTTTATGTCAGATAATTTATGTAGTTTTGCAAAAACAAAACAAGACATTAACAAGCAACCCCACACACCATGAAAAAGTATTATCTCCTTGCAGCAGTCATTGCCGCCCTGCTACTGGCCACGGGCTGCCAGAAAAACCACATCGCCGCCGAACTGGTGGATGGCCAAACATTCAATGCCGCCATCCCCAAAGAAGCCCAAGCAGTGATATTTATATACAATAGTTCAGTTTCCTCAGGCACAGTGCTTTCCACAAGTGATTCACCCGTTCCAATCTATGGAAATCTGGTTGGCACCACTTGGAGAGTCTCCACAAGGGCCGACATGATAAATGCCAATCCTGATTGCAAATGGATGTTCAAAACCAAAAAAATCAATCCATCTACACACCTTTATGAACCCAACATAACTCAAATTGTCTTTGGCAAAGGGTTCAACACCGAGAATGTGACAAGTATGGGAGGGATGTTTTGTTTATGCCCCTACCTGGAAAGCCTCGATCTCTCCGTCTTCAACACCAAGAATGTGACGGATATGAGCTTAATGTTTTTTGAATGTAGTAGCCTGAAAAGCCTCGACCTTTCTCACTTCAACACCGAGAATGTGACGAATATGAGCTGGATGTTTAATAATTGCACCTGCCTGGAAAGCCTCGATCTCTCCGTCTTCAACACCAAGAATGTGACGGATATGAGCTACATGTTTGGTGAATGTAGAAGCATGAAAAGCCTCGACCTCTCACACTTCAACACCGAGAATGTGACAAGCATGAGCTGTATGTTTAATCACTGCGGCAACCTGGCAAGCCTTGACCTCTCCAACTTCAACACCGAGAAAGTGACTGATATGAGCTCTATGTTATGTGGCTGCAGTAAACTGACAAGCATTGACCTCTCCCCTTTCAACACCAAGAATGTGACGAGTATGGACTATTTGTTTTTTTTGTGTAGCAGTCTGACAAGCCTTGACCTCACCAACTTCAACACCGAAAATGTGACGAATATGGAAGATATGTTTTTTTGCTGCAGCAGTCTGACAAGCCTTGACCTTTCCCACTTCAACACAGAGAATGTGACGAACATGTGCTCAATGTTTAGTGGCTGTAGCCAGCTGACAAGCCTTGACCTATCGCATTTTTCCATGAATAAAGTATCTAAATATGATATGTGCTTTGGGCTCTCCACTACTTCCAAACATTGCACAATCACCTGTACAGCGGCTGTACAAACGGAATTGCAAAATGGCACCGCCCTGCCCACACCTGGGGAAGGAGTTACGTTCACTTGGGTGAGACCTACATCCAAGTAAATTGACGGGTTCGCGTTGTAGAGGCTTTTTTTCTGCTGTGGCGGATTTGCAATCCGCCACAACGCCCCCTCTCTCTCAACGGGATATTTCCCCACCCCCCTGTTGAAAGGGAACCATAAAAAAAACGGTGCCCGAAAGGGACACCGCTTTTAGTATCTGCCACTGTGGAGTGGGGTTATTTCTTGAGGTATTTGTCGAACCAGTCGATGAAGTTACGATGCCAAAGGAGGCTGTTCTGGGGACGGAGCACCCAGTGGGTCTCGTCGGGGAAGTAGAGGTAACGGGCATCAAGACCGCGGAGTTTGGCGGCGTTGTAGGCAGCCATGCCTTGGGAGGCCACGATACGGAAATCGAACTCGCTGTGGACGACACATATCGGGGTGTTCCATTTGTCGACAAAAAGGTGGGGAGAATTGGCATAGGAGTGGGCAGTCTTGGCATTTTTGACCCAATATGGGCCGCCAAGGTCCCAATTGGTGAACCAGTATTCCTCGGTTTCGAGGCACTGTTGCTCGAAGTTGAACATACCGTTGTGGGCGAGGAAGGCTTTGAAACGGTTGTTCTCGTTGTGTCCTGCCAGCCAGTAGATGCTGTAGGCACCGAAGGAGGCTCCGCAGGCACCAATGCGCTCAGCGTCGATTTGGGGAATATTCTTGGCAAAGTAGTCAGTGGCGGCCATGTAGTCTTTCATGCAGAGTCCGCCGTAATCGCCGCTGATTTCCTCACACCAAGCAGTTCCGAAACCTGGGCATCCGCGACGGTTGGGGGCGATGACGAAGTAGCCTGCACCGCTCATGACTTCAAAGTTCCAGCGGGTGCTCCAGAACTGGCTGACCATACTCTGAGGACCGCCTTCGCAGAAGAGGAGAGCGGGATAGATTTTGGTGCTGTCGTAGTCATAGGGGTAGATGAGCCATACGAGCATTTCTTTGCCGTCGGTGGTGGGAATCCAATGTTCTTCGGTGCGACCCATTCGCACTTGTGAAAGGACATCGTTGTTGATGGCAGAAAGTTGTTTGCCAGTCTGGTTTTCTTTGTCAAGGAGGTAATGGAAGATTTCGGCAGGGTGCTGCATGGAGACTTCGTTGGCGTAGATGTTGTTGCCTTGGAGCGAGAAGCCGTTGATGTCATGGACATCTTTGGTCACCTGACGGATGGCACGGCTGTTGACATCGAAAGCGAAGATTTCGTTGGTGCCGCGGTACATGACAACGGCTGCAAGCTGGCTGTCGTCGTCGCTCCAAGAGATGCCACTGACACCGTAGTCGAAGTCGGCAGTGTAGTCGGTGCGCTGGTTGGTGGCAAAGTCGAGAACCATGAGACGGAGCTTGTCGCTTTCGTATCCGTCATGTTCCATGCTTTCCCAAGCTATTTTGGTACCATCGTGGCTGAAGACAGGGTTCTGGTCGTAGCCCATGATGCCTTCGCTGATGTTGACGGTGGTGCCGTCAGCAATGGTATAGACGTAGATGTCGCTGTTGGTGCTGAGGGAGTAATCCTTCCCGGTCTTGGCACGGCAGGTGTAGGCTATGCGGCTGCCGTCGGGCGAGAAGTTGAACTGCTCGACACCGCCCCAGGGGCGCATGGGGCATTCGTAAGGTTTGGAACCGATGACATCAACCACATTGCCGAGGTCGACATTCTTTTCGGTGAGGAGGGCAAGGAAGATGTGGGGGTATTCGTCCACCCAGCTGTCCCAGTGACGATACATCAGGTCCTCGTTGATGCGTCCAGTGGTTTGGTCGAGCCCAGCATAAAGGCGTTCGATGCTTTCGGGACGCTGAACAGGAAGGTCGCTGATGTAAAGGATTTTGTCGCCTTTGGGGGAAACTTTGAATCCTTCGAGACCAGCCTCGATGGTGGCAAGTTTTCTCTCGCTCTTGCGGTTGACATTCATCGAAATAATATTGTTTCCACGCGCGAAGAGAAGAGTGTTGTCGTTGAGCCACACGGGGTTGAACTCGCTTTCGGCGGAGTTGGTAACGCGTACCGCCTGGCCGTCGCCGGAGGTGGGTAGGAGATAGATTTCGGCATTGCCCTTGTTCTGGGCGATGTCGTAATAGGTGTTTGTGAAGGCTATGCAGCTACCGTCGGGACTGACGGCGAACTCGCCCATTTTGCCAAGGCTCCACATAATCTCTGGGGTGAAACGCCCGTTGTCAACAGTCACCACAGGCTTGCCAATAACATTTTTCATTTCCTGCTGTTTGTGTTTACAGCCGACGGTGAGCAGGAGAACGGCTGCAAAAAGAATTACTGTCTTTTTCATTAGCGGTACAATTTTTTGCAAAAATACGACTTTTTTTAGAAACAAAGAAAAAAACTTATAAGATTTCATGGAAAAGTAGTATTTTTGCAAATTATTTAAAGCACTGGAAAAAGGCATTAATGTACACTAAACAATTTGACAGTCAAGATATAACGAAGTTTCTGCAATGGATTGCGGAAGCACGGAATATTCTGTTGGTTTCGCACATGAATGCCGATGGTGACGCCTGCGGGAGCCTCATGGGCCTGACATTATTGTATGACCAAGCCTCGATGATAGGATGCAGTGTGACTCCTGTGCTGCCGAATGGCTGCCCGAAGAATTTCGAATGGCTGCCCGAGTCGGGACGCATTGTGAAGGGGGAGAACGATACCCAAGCGTGGGAAAGGATGACGGAGGAGGCCGATTTGATTGTTGGGGTGGACATGAATGCTGCATCGCGAACCGACATGTTGGCGGAGCCCCTGCGCAAGGCTCGCTGCCACAAGGTTTTGATAGACCATCACCACAACCCCGACAGGGAGGAATTCGAACTTGTTTTCTCAGACCCTGAAATTTCGAGTTCATGTGAACTGGTGCTTTGGCTTTCACAAGCGATGTGGGGCGACAGATTTCTGAACAGAGAAGTGGCCACATGCCTTTACGCAGGCCTTTCGACCGACACGGGCGGCTTTGCCTTTAGTTGCGAACAGCCGAGTTGTTTCGAGGCCGCTTCCATGCTGGTAAGATATGACATCCACCCTGCCGAAATTCACAACCTTATTATCAATACTTTCAGTGTAAACAGGATGCAATTCTACGGTTTTGCGCTGAGCGAGAGGCTGCGCATATATCCCGACCAACGTGTTGCACTGATGGCTTTTTCGCTCGACGACCAGAAACGCTTTGGTGTAGGCGGAGAGGATATGGAAGGGTTGGTGAACTACACATTGATGATGAAAGAGATGGAGGTGGGTGCATTGCTGAGAGAAGAGGTTGGAAGAACCAAGGTGTCGTTGCGGGCGAAATATGAAGTGAACGTAAATCACATTGCCCAACAGCTTGGAGGCGGCGGCCACACAAAAGCGGCAGGTGCCACTTGCAAAATGCCGCTGGACGAGACTCTGAGAGAAGTGGAGAAACTGTTGGGGGTAGAAAATGCCAAACCACTGGATTGCAATTCAAAAGGATGAAACGGTTCTGTTATATAATATGGATTGGATTGGCTGCAGCACTGGCTTCGGCATGTGACCGTACTCCCACTATTGAATTGGAGACTGACAAGACTGCAGCTGTGAAGGAGAATATGATTAACGCCAACCGAGTTGTCATTCAATCTGAAGCCACCCAGATAGATGCCTATATCCAACGGCGAGGGTGGAAAACGACACCGCTGAGATGCGGCGCCCGCTACCTGTTGCTTGAAAAAGGAAAAGGCGCATCCATACAGGCTGAGGATACAGTGGTGGTGACCTATAGGCTGGAAGCGCTGGACGGAACCCCCATCTACCGACACCAGACCGACACCTTAGTGGTGGGGCACAGAGAGGTGACACCTGCCTTGGACGAGTTGCTTGAAGAACTGACTTATGGCAGTACATGCTGGATGATAGCCCCCTCGAACAGTGCCTATGGAGTGGTGGGAGACGGCGACAGGGTGGCTTCAAGAACCGTCATCGTTTATAACATTCAAGAAATAAAGAAAAAAGAATAACAACAAATAATAATTCACAAAAAAATCATGAAAAAAACTTTATTGTTTGCCTCTATGGCACTCACATTAGCCGCATTTATGACGGCTTGCAACTCCAACAAATTCAATGAAGCAGAAAACGGTCTGCTGTACCGTTTCGAGACCACCAATCCCGAAGGTGCCCAGCCCAGTGCAGGTGACCTCTTGGTTGGCGAATTGATTCTGCGTTTGGAGAACGACACCCTGTTTAACAACACCGGCAATCCCGACCGTATCTTCCAGGTGGCTGAAGCCCCCATGTTCAAGGGCGACATCCAGGAAGGTCTTCTGATGATGCACGTGGGTGACCGCGCCATCTTCAAGATTCCCGCTGACTCCATTGGAAAATTCATGCAGGGTCAAATGCCCCCGATGTACGAGAGCGGCGCCGGCCAGTTCTTCTACTATGAGATTTCGCTGATGGACATCGTGACCAAAGAAGACCTCGCCCAGGAACAAGCCAACTTCATCGAAGAGATGAACCAGCGCAAAGAAGACGAGCCCGCCACTTTGGCCAAGTACATTGCCGACAACAACATCACTGTGAAGCCCACCAAAAGCGGTCTCTATGTGATTGTAAACAAAAAAGGTAACGGCCCCAAGGTTGCCGCTGGCAAGAAAGTTGCTGTCAACTACACCGGCCGTCTGCTTGACGGTACCCTGTTCGACACCAGCCGTGAGGCTGACGCCCGCGAAGCCAACAAATATCAGGAAGGCCGTGAATACACTCCCCTCACCTACACCGTGGGCGAACAGCCTATGATTAAAGGTTGGGATGAAGGCATCATGGGCCAGACCGCTGGTAGCGACATCACCCTGGTGATGCCCTCCGAACTCGCTTATGGTGGCCGCGGTGCCGGCAAGGACATTATGCCCTACAGCCCGCTGGTGTTCAACCTGACTATCGAATCAGTCGAATAACTGACTCAATGATTTATGGATGGCGGATGGTGTACTCCGTCCGCCATTCTTTCATATCCAATACTTCAAAACACTAACAAACACTACCATTCCAAGATGAAGAATATTGTCATTTTCGGCGCACCGGGTGCAGGCAAAGGCACTCAGAGCGATTATATTGTGGAAAAATTCGGTCTCACCCATATTTCGACAGGCGATTTGCTGCGAAAAGAAATTGCCGATCGTACACCGCTGGGTCTTCGCATCAAGGACATCATGGATGCAGGACAACTGGTAAGCGACGACATTGTGGTGGAGATGATAGACAATGCTATTGCCCGCGACACCAAGGGAATTCTCTTCGACGGTTTCCCCCGCAATGTGGCACAGGCTGAAATCCTTGACCAACTTCTGGCAAAGCACGGCCGCAGCCTGACTTGCATGATACGGTTGGATGTGCCCCGTGAGGAATTGATACGCCGCATGTTGGAACGCGCCAAGATTAGCGGACGCAGCGATGACAACGAGGAGACTATCAAGAACCGCCTTGTGGAATATGAGAACAAAACCCTGCCGGTATCAGCATACTATAACAAACAGGGCAAGGAAATAAAAATCAATGGACTGGGTGACATAGCCCGAATCTCGCAGGACATAGCCAAGGCTATCGAATCACTTTAGATTTGTTCATGGCTGCACACCTTAGGGGACACAGTCAAAGATAATAGCAATAAACACTTTTCAGAAAAACAATGACATCCAATTTTGTCGACTATGTCAAGATTTTTGTCCGTTCGGGCAAAGGCGGAGCCGGATCGGCACATCTGCTGCGCGTGAAATACAACGCCAAGGCAGGTCCCGACGGAGGCGACGGCGGTCGCGGAGGACACGTCATACTGCGCGGCAACAGCCAGCGGTGGACACTCCTGCACCTGAAATACACCAAACACGTTTTTGCCGAGAACGGACAAAACGGAGGCGACAACTTATGCACCGGCCGCACAGGTGCCGACCAGATACTGGATGTGCCACTGGGGTGCATTTGCCGCGATGCCGAGACAGGCGAGATATTAGGCGAAGTGACAGAAGACGGACAAGAGGTTATCATAGCAAAAGGCGGTCGTGGCGGTTATGGCAACGACCATTTCAAATCTCCAACCAACCAAACACCCCGCTATGCCCAGCCCGGTGAACCCGCAGTAGAACGATGGGTAATTATCGAGCTTAAGGTTCTGGCGGATGTCGGACTGGTTGGGTTCCCCAACGCCGGAAAGTCCACCCTGCTAAGTGTTGTTTCGGCTGCCAAACCGGAAATTGCCGACTATCCCTTCACCACCCTTGTCCCCAACCTCGGCATTGTGAAATACCACGACAGCCAATCCTTTTGCATTGCTGACATTCCCGGAATCATTGAAGGAGCCAGCGAAGGCAAAGGACTCGGACTGCGTTTCCTCCGACACATCGAGCGTAACTCCGTTCTCCTTTTCATGGTTAGTTGCGAACAATTGGACATAGCCAATGAATACGGCATCCTGCTTGAGGAACTACGCCGCTACAATCCCGAATTGCTTGACAAGCAACGGGTCTTGGCAATCACCAAAAGCGACATCATTGATGAGACCATGATGCTGCAACTACAGCAACACTTGCCGCAGGACGTGGAGACAATCTTCATTTCCGCTGTCACAGGATACCATATCGCCGAATTGAAAGACCTCCTTTTCAAGAAATTGAATACCAATGTCTGAACTTGAAACACTTGACACGGTTGCCTTTTACTGGATAAACCATCACTACAACCCAGTTGCCGACTGGTTATTGTGGGTTTCCAGCCAAAACTGGTCATGGGCGATAGTACTGGTAACAGCTTTTTGTCTCACCACATTACGCAGAGAGCCCCGCCAATGGTGGCTCGTTTTGCTGGGCATAGTGCTTTGCTTCCTGCTTTCAGACCGCATTTCCGTGCTCTGTTTCAAAGACGTATTCCATCGGTTGCGTCCCTGCCAGACTTTAGAGGATGTCCGCATGTTCCGTACCTCGTGTGGTGGACTCTACGGCTTTGTCTCGTCCCATGCCGCCAACGTATTCTCCCTCGCAATCTTCCTGAGCCTGCGTTTCCGAAAAATAGCCCATAACCGCTGGCTTTTCCCCTCACTGATATTCCTTTGGGCGGTAATAGTATGCTATTCGCGTCCATATTTAGGTAAACATTATCCCGGTGACGTGGTATGCGGAGCTCTGCTGGGTCTTTGTATCGGAACGCTTGTCTTTTTCATTATCCAATCCATTGAAAAATTGGTCAATAAATACCGGACACAAAAAAAACTTGCTTGACCATGAAACAAAATTCATACTTTTACGTATATAGGGACGTGCTTACTTATTTTCAAAGATGTATTTGACGGGACGTCTCCGAAGCGGGGACGTTCTCGTTTAATATTAAATAAACAACATATCAACACTATGACATTCTTAGATATCATCATCGGCATTCCATTGGTCTACTTCATCTATAAAGGATGGAAACGGGGACTCATATTCGAAATCGCCACCCTGCTTGGCATCATAGCCGGATGCTGGGCTGCAATACACCTTTCCACATGGGTGGCCGAATCGCTTCATCTCGAAGGCGAAGGCTCTATTCTTGTCGCTTTTTTCATCACCTTTGTGGGTGCCATAGTAGCCGCCTATTTCCTCGGCAAAGCAATAGAAGGGCTCTTCAAGATGGTTAAAGCAGAATTCCTCAATAAACTATTGGGAGCCGTTGTTGGAATGCTTAAATGCCTCATCGTCATCAGTATTCTCCTCAACTTCATTCTCCTCATCGACCACAACAACGTCCTTATCACACCCAAGCTCCAGGAAGAAAGCGTCCTATACAAACCCACCTACACCATAGGCAACAAACTATCCTCCTCGCTCAAAACCTACATCATCAAGAAACGGGAAGAACTCTCCACTAAAAAAGACGAAAACGAGCCATGCTGATTCTTGCTCCTATGCAAGGACTTACCGAGCTAATGTTCCGGAAAGTATATCACCAATGCTTCCCCGGAGCCCTTGATTGCTCCATTTCTCCATTTCTTTCACTCACCCACGGCAACCTCGCAGACGCATGGAAGAAAATCGGCGACGTGCTACCCGAAGCCAATAGCGACTCCATCCCTGTTATCCCTCAAATCCTCGGCAAAGAGCCCATTGAGTTTGTAGAGTTGGCCAACCGTCTTTATGACATCGGCTACACCGAAATAAACTGGAACATCGGTTGTCCCATGCGTCGTGTCACAGCCAAGCATCGAGGCAGCGGCATTCTCCCCTACCCTGACGAAGTCCGCGCCATTCTTGACCACATCATTCCTCGCCTCAAACCCGACCTTAGCATCAAAATGCGTCTCGGCCTTCACAATCCCGATGAAATCTTTAATCTCATCCCAATCCTGAACGACTACCCTCTCTTAAACATTACCATCCACCCCCGTACTGGCAAACAACAATACTCTGGTCAGGTAGACCTCGATACTTTCGCCCGTACATTATCCCTCTTGCATCACAAAGTCATTTACAACGGCGACATCTGCACCACTGCCGATTATCGCCGAATCAGCCAACGATTCCCCAAGATTCAAGATATTATGATTGGTCGCGGCATACTCTACGACCCCCTTCTCCCTCTTAAAATCAAAAACAATCACCCCGACGACCTTCCCGCCACCCTTCACTTCATTCTCTCTCTCACCGATGCCATTGACCAACTCCCCATACGACAGGAAAGCCAGATGCGCAAAATCAAAGAGTACTGGTGCCTCCTGCGACGCAGCCTTCCTATCACCGAACAGCAAGCCATGACTGTCCTCCACGCCAAAACCCCTGACGAAACACGCCTGCGCCTACGCACAATCCTTGATAATCTTTAGGAAACAACACCTTTCAAAAAAAATACAATCCATCATAATAAAACAAGCAAATCCACGTTACACTTAACAATGAAAAAGAGCATCCTTTTCCTCATCCTCATGCCACTTCTCGTGGCCGTAGTCGGTTGCAAACAAAGTACTGCCACCGACAACATGTCCAACGAAGAAATTCTCCAAGTACTTGACATCAAAATCCACAAACACCCCAAAGACGACAACCTATATTACGACCGCGCCAACATATATCTCAAACTCAACCGAGTCAATGAGGCCATCACCGACCTCACCCATGCCATTTCCCTCAACAAAAAAGAATACAAATACCACCTCCTTCTTGGCGATGCATATTTTGCCAACGGTGATGTGGAACACAGTTACAAAAGCCTTCAACAAGCCCTCGAACTTAAACCCGACAGTCAAGAAGCTTTTCTCAAACTGGGAGAAATAGCATACTACAGCCGCGACTACGACCGTGCCATGGACAATCTCGGCAAAGTTACTGCCAAAGACCCACAGAACCGCACGGCATTGTTTATGAAAGCCTTTATTTACAAAGAAACTGGCGACACCAACAATGCCGTCATCCTGTTGCGCAAAGTCTGCGACCTCTATCCCGACTACGAACCCGCTTTTGAAGAACTCGGCATGCTCTACGCCACAAAGCGCGACCCTATGACCATAGAATATCTCAACACTGCCCTTCGCATCGAGCCAAATAACACCAACGCACTTTATGGTCTCGCCATGTACTATCAAGACCTCAACCAACCTGACAAAGCCGAAGAAATCTACAAACAAATCCTTGACATCAACAGCAACCACAAAGAGTCCTGGCACAACCGCGGATACATCCAGATGTTCACTTACGGCGACTACCCCGAAGCCATCGATCATCTCACCCGTGCCATTCAATGCGACAGCACATTCATCGAAGCGTGGACAAACCGCGGATGCGCTTACGAACTCCTTGGCGACAAACGTCGTGCCCACGACGACTTCATGTCGGCACTAATGATTGACCACACTTATCAACCCGCCATCGACGGCCTCTCTCGCACCAAATGACAATAAAAAACAATCAAAATAAACAAATATGAGCACACTTAAAGGACGCAATCTTATTTCCATCACCGACTTCTCCAAAGAAGAATACATCGAGGTGTTGGACATTGCCGAAGGTTTTGAACAGAACCCCAAGCAACGCATTCTCAGCGACAAAGTTGTCGCCACTCTGTTCTTCGAGCCCTCCACACGTACCCGGCTCAGTTTCGAAAGCGCCGCCAACCAACTTGGCGCACGCATCATCGGCTTCAGCGATCCCGGCGGAACCAGTGTCCAAAAAGGCGAATCGCTCCACGACACCATCGTAATGGTTTCCAGCTATGCCGACCTCATTGTCATGCGTAACCCCAAAGAAGGTTCCTCGCGCTATGCCTCTGAAGTTGCCACCGTCCCCGTCATCAACGCCGGCGACGGAGCCAACCAGCATCCCACCCAGTGTATGCTTGACCTCTATTCCATCCGCAAAACTCAAGGCACCCTTGAAAACCTCAACATCGCATGCGTTGGCGACCTCAAATACGGCCGCACCGTTCACTCCCTCGTCCAGGCCATGTGCAACTTCAACGCTACTTTCCACCTCGTTTCACCCACAGAGCTCAAACTCCCCTCCTCCGTCAAGATGAGTATCAAGAATGCCGGCCTCCAATACTACCAGTACACCGACATCCAGAGCGTCATCCCCACTGCTGACATCATCTACATGACCCGTGTACAACGCGAACGCTTCCCAGACCCACTTGAGTATGAGCGCGTCAAAGACAGTTGTATCCTTTCCGCCTCAATGCTTAAAGGATGTAAACCCAACATGCGCGTACTCCATCCGCTCCCGCGTGTCAACGAAATTACCACCGATGTCGACAGCACTCCTTACGCTTACTATTTCCGTCAAGCCCAGAACGGAGTATATGTCCGCCAGGCTCTCATGGCCGCCATCCTTGGTGCCAAATAATCATTCATCATTATTTACAAACAACAAAGCAAAAAACAAACCATGGATACTAAAAAAGAACTTGTCGTCTCTGCCATTGAGAATGGCACCGTCATCGACCATATCCCCACCGAGTCCGTATACCACGTCATCCATCTCCTCGGCCTTGAAGAGTACAAAGACGAGGTCCTCATCGGCAATTACCTTGAAAGCAAAAAACTTGGCCGGAAAGGTATCATCAAAATCAAAAACAAACATTTCACTAAGGACGAAGTGAGCAAGGTGGCCCTCGTAGCCCCCTCCGTTACCATCATCACCATCAATGACTACAAAGTTATTGAGAAGTTTGCAACTGAGATTCCCGACCACGTCGAAAAATTTGTCAAGTGCGCCAACCCCAAATGCATCACCAATGCCGAGGCAGTGCCCACCAAATTTGATATCGTCGACAAGGAGAACCTCAAATTACGCTGCCACTACTGCGAGAAATTCACTACAAAGGAGACCATCCGCTTCATCCAATAATCCCCTTGCAATCCATCTAATCAGCCGACACAGCCATGAAGAAATACTACATATCCCTCATTGCCGTCACCATCCTTCTCGTTCTGGCAGCTTTTTGCACTCTTTGGTTTGCCCAAGGCATTTACCAAAACATCATGCCAGCCATACCCCTCTACTTCGCAGTCGTTACAGGACTCCAGCACTACGTGGTAGTCAAAAGCCTGTACAAAGACCCCCGCACCTTTGTTAAAAACTTCCTTGGGCTCACCGTCGGTACACTTTTCCTCCACCTTGTTATCCTCTGCACATGGTCTCTCACCCATATCCCCCAGGCTCGTACTTTCATACTCGCCTTCTGCATCTGCTACATTGTATACCTCGCCTTCGAGACCGTTGCACTTATCCTCATTGTTCGCAATAAACGCAAACAACAATAAAAGTTTATTTCAACACAAAGGGCAGCCATCGCATACAATGGCTGCCCTTTTTCTTTCCCCTGAGAGTCAACACCAAATCCGTTACATATATATCACATATATATTACATATATATCACTTCTATATTACTTCTATATTCAATGAATAGAGAAGTACAGGACAACTGACGAAGAGACAATACCCTAAAAGCGATTTTACTGATAACTTAATCGGTTATTTGGGGTTCAATAATTAACCACCCTCTTATACACTTTCCCCTCTGAGGTCTGGAGTTCAATCACAAACACCCCTTTATTCGGAAGCATTACTGTGGCACTTGCCCCGTTTACACTTCTGGACTCCACCATCTGCCCCGTAGCAGTGTATACCACCATACGGCTCACACCCAGCCCCCCGAAATCAACCTCACAACGGCCATGTGCAGGATTGGGAGTCAACGTTACACGTTCCGCCACAATCTGGTCAATCTTATGGGGAATGATCGAATCTGTAGTAAAGCAGACATACCCCCAAACACTATTGGCTGTATCGCCACACTCCGAACGCACATAAAAGTCATACGTGGTGTTTGGTTCTAAACCTGTCAGCGTAACAACACTGTCTGTAACCGACAACCTGGCGCCATGACTCCGGGCAAAACCCTCGGGGCCGAATTCAATGGTCCACCTATCGGGCACCACCGTATTGTGCCACTCAATCACGGCATGGATAGTCGAATAGCCTGTTACATTCACATCGTATACTCTGCCACACGAGCCATCGTACTGCATCATTTCAAGGCTGTCCAGATACAACTTCGACCCCCGGGCGCGACTCTTTCCACTCGTTGACGATATTGCGATAATCACAACAGTATCCGCCTGAACAAACGCATATTCCTCGGGATAATACTCGTTCAACGTATAATAATCCATCTTGAACGGCTCATAATTCACCGTATCCCATAATTTATAAAGGTTCTTAGAGCCTGCACCCACCAGCATACGGCGACCAAGAAAACTATCGTAATAGGTACCCAACATCACCAGCGTAGCCCTGTCGTCTATATCCCCGTCACCGTTGCCGTCCCAATACTTATACATGCCGCGCAGCATCTTCGGTTCAAAACCGTTCAACGGAGACCCTCCACGGAAATACTCGTTTAAATCAACCGTGTCGATCATATCCATCAGCCACGACATATCGTCGGGATTCATCGAAGCATCCTGCAGCAAAGGCAAAATCTTCATCATATCCACCTCGGTATTGGTTACAATAGACGGAATAGGCTCATACGCCAGCGACGAATCAAGCAACTGCATTGCCAACGCATTGGCAATAGGAGTCAGCACATCCTCAAGCAAGAACGTTTCGGCAACCAGAGCCGACCGTCCCTGTGGAGCGTGCACCGTGTCGCGCGATATTTTTGCCAACGGAACCGAAAAGTTCAGTGGCAAAGTCATACCCGAATAATCCACAGTGTCATTCACCGTAAACACTGGCACATGCCACCCCTCGGGAAGAGAATAAGCCCCATATAAAGGGATGGGGAAAATAATCATAGTAGTGTCACCGGGGTAGTCCACCCATTCCTCAAAATTACCGGACTGAACCGGCATAATCGAATCAGTAACCTGCGCACTGGCATCATTGCTATATCCATAAGCAACCATGATCGTTAACAATAAAGCAAAAAACTTTTTCATAATGTTATAACTTATTATTAATAATTACTATATTGAATATTTAACACGAATTGCCATGTAATGGCAATAAATTCATGACAATTAATGATAATTCATGTTTAAATCTGCCACGTGCGAAGTCCTTTGTGAGAGGCTGTTGCGGCTGACGTCCCCTCCTGTGGAGGGGTGGCACGACAGTGCCGGGTTGGGCGAAAAAAAATCACCCTGAATTCTCATTGCTATGCAATGATTTGTTTGATAATTATTGGAGGTTACCATGTTTAATATCATCTAATCATCACTTTTTACCTATAAAGCAAACTTTTTTTTGCTAATCCAAAAAAAAGTAGTACCTTTGCATCACCATTCAAGAGGACGAAAACTTCGTTACTTGTTGAATATCAAAAGGAGAGGTGCCGGAGTGGTCGAACGGGGCGGTCTCGAAAACCGTTGACCAGCTTGCTGGTCCCAGGGTTCGAATCCCTGCCTCTCCGCCAAGAGAAATGCTACAGATTTTTGTCGAAAAAATGTGTGGCATTTTTCTTTTCTCCTATTCAGCAGACCTTTTAAATTCCACATATCCTCTCCTACCGCTGTAATACACTCTCAACAAATCCCCCTTCTTTACATACACACAGGCAGCCCTCATGGCATTGAGAAACTGAGTCTCAATACCGGTCTGGTCATACACCTCCGTGGTGGGCTCAATCGCCACACTCAACAGGTTGTTATGCAAAGTATAGCTGCCAAACAACACATTCACGCAACGCCCTTGCACCGACCCATTGGTATTGAATATCACCCACGGCGATGACAACGCAAAAGTATCCACCACTCCCTCGTCACCCGTATTCACATCCACAAACTTAATCAGTTTCCATATCGAACCCACAAGACTGCTATCGTTCCCCACAATATCTGGCACCATGTCTTCAGGGTTATATACCGCGTCACCCAATGCCAACACCTTGTAGGGCGAACCTGTCAAATCGTATCGGGTCTTTATAAAACCCGTCAAACTTACCTTATCGCCTTTTTTATAAAACACTCCACCTATGGGGTCAGCGTCGGCAACAAGCATCCTCTCATTCTCCTCCAACCTCAACAACGTGCCATCACCTAATTCCAACGCCCATACCGTAGTAGACAACACAGGCTCTGTAATATGGGGATACCCTAAACTTGACAACACTCCCGAATAAAGATTCAATGGTCTCTCATTGCCACCACCACCGTTTGGGTACAATGGTTTAATATTCTCCTTACCACATGAAGACATCAACAAAAACCCCGACAGAAGGGGTAAAAACATACATATCCGTACAATACTTTTCATCGAAACAGTTTTTTTTAGTAATAATAATATGCAAAGATACACAAAAAACTTGGATTACAAACAGACAGATAAAATATTTTTTTGCCAGCTCAAAAATAGTAGCACCTCTGCACTACGAAACCATTCCATTGAAAGGTACAATGCTGGCGACTGACAACGTCTCTCATCCGAAATGTGAAGAAAAGCGAAATTTTGCCAAGATATTCTTGTATGTTGGAAAAAAAATGTAATTTTGCAGTTCGAAACAAGCAACTGGGTAGAGTCACCAAATACTATCTGTCCAAGCGGCTTAATAAAAAACTACTATTAATATAATGCAATCCCCGAGGGGCCGACGGGTAATAACAGGCGAAACAAACCATGAAAAAGAACATACTCCTTTCTGTAATGCTGATGCTTTCAGCCGTTACCTTTGCCCAGCAGCAGCTGGCCACCCTCAACCACAACAACGACATCACAGTCTACTATGGTGCCGATGCACTTGTCTCGGCACACAATGCGGCGGAAGCAGGGGACATTATCACCCTCTCCAGCGGTGTGTTCAATGCTACCGATATAAACAAGGCTGTCACCATACGCGGTGCCGGAGCCTGGGCAGACACAACGGGCGGAAACACTGTGATACGCAGTGGCTTCAGTATCAGCGCTGGCGGAGACGACGTACACCATCTTACACTTGAGGGCATTTATTTCTTAGGTGGTATCACAGTTTATAATACAAATAATCCTCAATTTATCAAGTGCTATATCCATTCAATGGGGATTTACTGGAATAACTATTTTCCTTCTCAATATTTTAACAATGCCACTTTTATCAATTGTATTATTGCCAATTGGTGTAACCATAATGTTACTAGTAATGCGGAAGGAACGCAGTTTATCAATAGTGTAGTGATAGAGAGTGACTGTAATCATTATCGTTCAGATACCTATATCAACTGCGTACTGAAAAAAAATCCTCACAATATTTCTTCTCACTTGCTCCAGAACTGTGTGCTATATTGGGATTATGCAGATAGTGTTGCCCCTGCCAACAACAGTACCACCAGTTTCAACTGTCTCTATGTGCAGATGAATGCAAGCGACTCCTCGGCCGATGAATTGTTCTCCCCCATAGTAGGTCATACGCTGTGGACAGTTCGCGGAATGTCTAATGTGTTCCAATCGTTCAATGGCAGCACAGAAGGCGATGACTTCCGGTTGCTTGACAATGTCGCCAATACCTACCTGGGCACCGACGGCACCCAGATAGGCATCTACGGCGGCACTATGCCCTTCGACCCCCATGTCACCAGCCCGCTTATCCGGCGTATCACCGTCGCCCCCCGCAGCAACGCCAACGGCCAGCTGCCAGTAGATATCGAGGTGACTAATGAATGATGCAGGGGGGGGTGAGATGAAAAGGTTATTGTTTATGTTGGTTGTCGTGGCATTCATCCCCTTTGCCACGGCACAAAACAAAGCACAGCTGCCGCAGGAGCTGGCGCGTGTGGACAAGCCCTCGGAGGCGTTGTTCTCCACCGAGGGGCTCTCGCCGTCAAGTGCCTTCCTGATGTACGACTTGCTGTTTGGTAAACTGACCGACCGCGAAATCAAGGAGAAGTACCACTTTGTGGAGGTGAACGGCGCGGTGGAGATACCGGCCTTTGTGCGGATGGATGGCGATGCAGTTGAGCAGCAATTGGCAGAATACGGCGTCCGCGTGAAGCACCGCTACGGCGACCTCCTCACGGTGCAGATACCATTGAGCCGGTTTATCGAGCTTGCCAAGTCCAAACTATGCAAGAACATCGACGTGGGCACCGTGGCCGAGCCTGCACTTGATAATGCTCGTTCCTCAACGGGACTGAACACTATTTATAACAATTCGTTTTTAGGTCAGGGATTAGATGGGACTGGTGTGGTAGTCGGCATCATCGATTGTGGATTTGAATATGGCCATCCAGCATTCTACGACTCCACGGGCACCACCCTCCGCATCAAACGCGTGTGGGACCAGGACGCGACAGGAACTCCGCCAAGCGGATATGACTATGGCAATGAATTAACTTCAACTGATGCGATATTAGCTGCCCAATATAGCCACAGAGACACCTCTCATGGCACCCATGTGGCTGGCATAGCCGCCGGAGGTGGTGGCAGCAACAACACCAGAAGAAAATATCGCGGTGTGGCACCTAATGCTGATATCGTTCTTGTGTCCACCCCCAGGACCTCGGCGGCAATATTCGACGGAATTAACTATATCAAGGACTATGCAGCATCAGTTAACAAGCCATGTGTCATCAATATAAGTATTGGAGGACACGAAGGTCCGCATGACGGCACATCGGATTTTGATCTTTCGTGCGATAGAATAATATCCGAAACTCCGAGAGGATTGTTATTAGTAGGGTCGGCCAGCAACTATGGTAACAAAAAAATACACATTAGCAAGACTATCTCAGATTCAGACAACTTAACGACCTTTTTGAATTTATATGATGCATCTTATGGAGATAGAGCAGTTTATATAGTGGGTTCGCCAGATGTGATATTTGAAGTTCGTGTATGCATATTTAATGTTGTAGATGGTACAATAGATACTATAAGTGGATATTATTCGTCAGCATCAGACTCTTTTGGTACCATAGATCTCACTGATGGCAATGGGCAGTTGATGCAAGCTCGTGTTTACACGGGTACGCTATTGGGTGATGACACAAGAATAGGAATGCCAGGTAGTGGGAGGCAAGCAGTAGAAGTTCTGATTAGAAATTTATATCATACATCAGGTAATTATCGAGTGGGTCTTGTTATAAGTAGTGGGATGAGCAACGAGATACATGCATGGGGGATGAATTGTACTTTTTCTGATGGAGGATATTCGTGGGCTACCGCCGGAAATACAGAATATACCGTTGGTGAGATAGGGGGTACGGGTAATTCTATTATTTCTGTCGGCTCGTATGTGACCAGGACCAGTTGGAATCCTTTAGATGGTAATCCATTCAATTCTCGGACCTGTTCACATGCACCAACCACCATAGGTAATCTGTCAGAGTTCTCTTCGCATGGTCCCACTGTAGATGGAAGAATCAAGCCTCTTATCACAGCACCAGGAGAGGCGGTGGTTGCCCCGATCAATAGATTTGATAACAATTATGATTTTGGGGGAGGATTTTTTTCGTATTTAGTTGATCGTACATTGTTCCATTGGAATTATGAATATTATGGAGCCAAGTGTGGTACATCAATGTCAGCACCATTTGTCACTGGTCTAATGACGTTATGCTTACAGGCAAATCCCAACTTAACATACGCTCAAGCTATTCGTCTTCTGCAAAATTCCGCATTAACCGATGGCCATACAGGTGACATCGGACCAAATGGCGACAACCGCTGGGGCTGGGGGAAAGTGAATGTGAGGGGGATGATAGATTCCGTCTGTATTGTGGCGCCACCCTATACCGAGGACTTTGAAGGGAATACCAGTTGCTGGATGAGAGAAGGCACTGATGGAACCAACCAGTGGGTTATCGGAGCTACCGTCAATCATGGTGACGGTGATGGACATGCCTTGTATATCAGCAGGGACGGCGGCACGACTGACGGATATTCAGTATCCTCTGCCTCATCCGTATATGCCTACCGTCTGTTATCGTTGGAAGCAGGCAACTATACGGTCAGTTTCGACTGGAAGGCTAACGGCGAAAGGGATTACGACTACCTGCGTGCCGCACTGGTACCCGTTTCAACGCCGCTTAGCACTATAGAATTTGGGAATTACAGTGTCCCGTCCGAGGGCTATATCCCGATAGATGGTGGCAGCCAGTTGGTGGATAATCTTATTTGGACCACACAGACCGCAACCGTCAACATCCCAATGACAGGTGAGTACAATCTGGTGTTCTATTGGCGTAATAATAATAGACGCGGCAACAACCCTGGGGCAGCCATCGACAATATCCATATCGAAGCCGCTCCACCCATCGACGTCCTCACAGTCTCCGCCTGCAACAGCTATACTTGGCATGAAACCACCTATACCGAAAGCGGTGACTATACCTATACCTACACCGATGACAACGGTGACCCCCAGTCAGATGTCCTGCACCTGACTATCAACCATCCGGAACACACTGCCACCACTGCCACCGCCGGCTGGAGATACACGTGGTATGGCTTGGACTACTATTATTCGGGCGACTACATGCATAGCCTCACGGATGACAACGGCTGCACACAGGTGGATACACTACATCTGACAATCACCAACCCTGTGGACAACGTAGTGGAATATTGGTTCGACCAACAATACGATATCCGCCAGACCGCCGTGGCGACTTCTACGGGCTGGCAGGGACAGATAGATGTCAGCTCGTTGGATGTCGGGCTCCATACATTGTACATACACTTGCGCGACAATGAAGGGCGATGCAGTCCCCCACGTTCGGCACAGTTCTACAGGGGTATCGACAGCAGCATGACCTATACCTGCTGGTTCGACCAGAACTATGCCTCGCGGCAGACTCTCCACATTGCCGACACCAATATGCAGGTGGATGTCAACTGGCTGAGTGACGGCCTGCACACGCTGAACATGCAGATAGGTGAAGGCGCCTTGGCAGAGTTGCACAGCTACGTCTTCTTAAAAATGCCGTTTGAGGGCAGTTCGGACCGTATCTATACCTGCTGGTTCGACAGGGACTATGACAGCCGTGTGTCCGGCCGCTTCCACAACGGCACCCTGCTCCTGAACGTGGGGAATCTGTCCGACGGTCTGCACACACTGAACATGCAGATAGCCAAGGGTTCCACAGCGGAGTTACGCAGCTTCATCTTCTTCAAGATGCCGTTTGAAGGCAGTTCAGATCTTGTATATACCTGCTGGTTCGACAGGGACTACGACAACCGTGTGTCCGGCGAACTCACAACGGGTACCCTACTCCTCAACACGGGGAACCTCACCGACGGACTGCATACCTTGAACATGCAGACTGGCAGCGGAGCCTCGGCTGAGTTGCGCAGCTATGTCTTCTACAAGGTGCCTTGCAATGCGGCATTGTCCGACACATCGACATTGGTCTACCGCTATGCCATCGACGGGGTGCTGAAGCCCACGCTACAGGTGACGCCACAAAACAGAATGATACACATGGACCTGGATGTGGACAACACGGGTGCAGGGTTGCACTCGCTTGTGGGATGTCTGATGACCAGCGACGGCACCAGCATGGCGTTACACCAAGCCTGGTTCTATTCTGTGCCCGCAGGTGGTGAGGGCATCAGCCGCTATGAGTACTGGATTAACGATGACTTCGACAATAGGACAGTGGTGGATGTGACACCTTTCGTTGATACTCTACAAGTGATTACCCTGTTGCAGGTGGACACAATGCCCATCAATACCAACCACTTCGAGTTTGTTCCCAACGGGGGTACACCCATCATCCGCTCCCGTAACAACATCACCTTCCGCTTCTGGAACAGTGCCCTGCGGCTGACAAGTGCCACCCGTCAGTATGTAGACCGTCGGGTGGTGGAAACAGTATTGGCCGACACCCTTGAGCGCGACACAACCAAGTATTTTGCCACACCCGGCACAGGGCAGATTCACTGGTTCAAGTTGGAGTCGGGCGTGGGCGACAGCCTCTCGTTCCATACCAACCGCCGCTGCACCATGCAGCTCTATTCTCCGAGCGGAGAGATGGTGTTGCACGCATCGGGCGACAGTGTGCTGACTTGGAAGGGTTGCCGTGTATGGGAATATGGAGTCTGCTACCTTGCCATACACGATGCCGAGGGCTCGGGCAACATGTCCGTGTCGTACGATTTCTATGAGGGACTGCACTGCAATTCCACCACATACGTGACGGCTTGCGACAGCTATACCTGGAATGACGAGACGTACACCTCCAGCGGTACCTATGTATATCACACCACTGGCCACGACGACTGCGACAGTGTGGCAACGCTGCACCTCACCATTCATACCGCCACCTCTGGCACCGAGTACATCACTGCCTGCGACAGCTACACCTGGCACTACAACACCTTTACCACGTCTGGCACCCGTACATACCATACTACCAATATTAATGGCTGTGACAGCTTGGCAACCCTCCATCTAACCATCAACCACAGCACCAGTTCATCTGAAACTCTTACCACCTGCGACAGCTACACTTGGCACGGTACCACTTACACCGCTACCGCAACGCCTACCTACACCACCACCAATGCCGTTGGCTGCGACAGTGTGGTGACCCTCAACCTAACTATTATCTACAGTGATACGGTTTCGGAGACGGTTACGGCTTGCGACAGCTACTCATGGCACGGCAATACTTATACGTCCAGCACGTCAAGCCCAACATACTCTACCACGAATGTGGCTGGTTGCGACAGCACGGTGACGCTTCACCTGACTGTCAACTACAGCACGGCTAACACGGAGACGGTCACGGCTTGCGAAAGCTATACGTGGCACGGAACTGACTACACCGCCACGGGTACCTATCAATATTCGTATATAAATGATGATGGCTGTCCCAGCACCGATACGCTCCACCTCGATATCAGCATCCATGACGACACTACTTTTTATGCGACAGCCTGCGACAGTTATATGTGGAATGGACAAACCTACACGTCAAGCGGCATGTACACATTCGACCACACTGCAGCGAATTCTTCATGTACCAATGTCGATACATTGTACCTGACGATTGGTTACAGCAATGCAGGTATCGACAGGCAAGTCGCCTGCGACGCCTTTACGTGGCATGGGGTGGTCTATACTGCCAGTACTAACACTCCGACCTATACGTTGGAGAATGTTGCAGGTTGCGACAGTGTCGTGACCCTCGACCTGACAATAAACTACAGCGACACGACCGTTGTGTCTGTCACGGCTTGCGACAGCTTTGCATGGCATGGCACTGCCTACACCAGTTCTACCAGCACTCCCACCTATTTAACCTCCAATATTGCCGGCTGCGACAGCACCGTGACGCTCCACCTCACGGTCAACCATAGAAGTGCCGGCACTGAAGCGGTTTCGGCTTGCGACAACTATACATGGCACGGAATAACCTACACCGCCTCTGCTATGCCTACCTACACTACCACCAATGCCGTTGGTTGCGACAGCACCGTGACGCTCCACCTAACTGTCAACTACAGCGATTTTGACACAGTCACCGTTTCGGCCTGCGACAATTACACCTGGCATGACAGCACTTTTACGGCATCTACTTCCAATTTCCTGTTTTCAACTCTCAATTCATACGGATGCGATAGCACAATAGCTCTTAATCTGACGGTCAACTATGGCACCCACAACAGCTACCATCATGATGCGTGTGAAGTGTATACATGGCACGGAGTCGACTATACCGCCTCTGGCACATATCAATATGCGTACATGAATAGCTATGGTTGTCCCAGCACTGATACGCTTCATCTCAATATCAACACCCATGACGACACAGCGTACCACGTTGTGGCATGCGACAGCTATTACTGGAATGGTGAGACGTACACCTCCAGCGGCATCTATATATACGACCATACCCAGTCAAGTTCAGCTTGTACCAATGTCGACACCCTTTACCTGACCCTTAATCATAGCACTACTGCCACCGAGACCATCACGGCATGCGACAGCTTTATCTGGCACGGAAACACTTACACTGCAAGTACTCAGATTCCCACTTATACAACTCAGAATGTTGTCGGTTGCGATAGTACGGTGACCCTCCACCTTACCATCAACAACAGTACCGCCGGCACGGTGTCCGTCACAACCTGCGACAGCTATATGTGGAACGGAACAGTATTATACACAGCCTCTGCTGTTGACACTATTACCACCACCAACGCACAGGGATGCGATAGTGTCACCACGCTCTACCTCACTGTCAATTACAGCAATGCTGGCACAGAAACTATCACCGCCTGTGACAGTTTCGCATGGCATGGCACGGTCTACACGGCTTCAACCAATACGCCCACGTTTGTTTCGACCAATGCTGCAGGCTGCGATAGCACAGTGACACTACTCCTCTCCATCAACTACAGCAACACTGGCGACACGATGGCCACTGCCTGTGACAGCTATACCTGGTGGAATACGAATTACACAAGTAGCACGAATGTTGCCACGCATGTATTGAGTAACATGGCTGGCTGCGACAGTACAGTGACACTCCACCTGACTGTCAACTACAGCAGTGCTGCCTCGGAGTCTATCACTGCCTGCGACAGCCTCTCGTGGAATGGAACGGTTTACACTGCATCCACTGTCGACAGTGTCACCGCTACCAATGCACAGGGATGCGACAGTGTCATCACTCTATACCTCACCATCAACTACAGCAGTGCTGCCACCGAGTCGGTCACAGCCTGCGACAGCATCACTTGGATTGACGGTAATACTTACACTGCATCCACCAATGAGCCGACAGTGACCATTGCGAACCACAGCGATTGTGACAGTGTCATCACGTTGAACCTCACCATCAATTACAGCAGTCGCGACACTATTGTCGACTCCGCTGCAGGTAGCTACGAGTGGCAGGGTAACACCTACACAGAAAGTGGCATGTACACATTTGAAGGCCAGACCGAAGCTGGATGCGACAGCGTAATTGTGCTGATGTTATCCATCACTGATGTTGGTATCACTGCAGTAGATAGCCTCGGAAATGTCAGGCTCTTCCCCAATCCAACTACTGGCAAGATAACCGTCGTGGCTGACGGTGTCGCTAAAATAGAGGTGTTTGACCAGTATGGCCGCATTGTTGCCACCTTCCATGAGAGCAATGTGATAGACATCCACCATCTGCCTACAGGTGCATACACTCTGCGCATCACGCTGCACGACGGCTCAAGGGGAGAGACGTTGCTCCCATTCGGTCGCGACGGCTCAAGGAGAGAGACGTTGCTCCCATTCGGTCGCGACGGCTCTGCTATCAAGCGCGTTGTCAAACAATAGCGATTGGTGATTTTGTGAAATGTGGATTTAAAGAATGGTGAATAGTGATTAGACAAATGTATTGTCGAGTCACTATTCACCATTCATATATCCATTCATCCATTCAAGAAAGAAGCCTCTAAAACAAAAAGGGCAACTGATTGGTTTTCAGTTACCCTTGTACCGCATACCAGAGTCGAACTGGTGATCTACTGCGTGAGAGGCAGTTGTCCTGGACCACTAGACGAATGCGGCTTTTTTCAGGTGATTTCTCTTTCGAAATCGGGTGCAAAAGTACAACTTTTTTTCGACATGACAAACTTTTCCGCACTCTTTTTTGCAAATATTTTTATTAATCAATAAGTGTCAACATATTACAAAGAAATATTTTTATCTTTATCATGACTATTACAAGCAAAAAAAGTCTATTTAATTTGGCTTTTTTTGAAAAATCCCCCCCCTTCAAACAGCACCGTTACACCACAAATCGCTATCACTTTCTACTTCAGCCCATCAACACGACGACACACAGTCTTTGGTACATTTTCATACCAGAGACTGTGTGTCTTTCCCCCTGTTTGCTTTCGCAAACAGGACTCTTGGCTCGACCTTGAAAAAGTTTTTTCGGCTTTTCGCTTTATGCCATATTATGGAAGACGTTGACCACGTCATCGTCGTTCTCAAGGCGCTCTATCAGGCCGTTGACATCCTCTTGCTCCTCGGGCGAGAGTTCACGCATGGAGAGAGGGATGCGCTCGAACTTAAAGGACTTGATTTCAAAGCCCTTGTCTTCAAGAAACTTGGAGATAGGACCATAGTTCTTGAAGTCGGCATAAATCATTATCTCGTCCTCGTCGCGGAACACCTCGTCAATGTCATAGTCTATCAACTCAAGCTCCAACTCATCCATATCGATGCCCTCCTTATAGGCGACCACAAATGAACATTTGCGTTCAAAGAGGAAATCGTTCATGCCCATAGTGCCCAACTCGCCTTTGCCACGGACAAAAGCGGCGCGGATGTTGGCAACGGTACGTGTGGGGTTGTCGGTAGCCGTCTCCACTACGAAAGCGGTGCCGTGAGGGCCTTTGCCGTCATAAACAACCTCTTTGTAGGCCGACTTGTCCTTCTCGGTGGCACGTTTAATGGCGCGTTCCACATTCTCCTTGGGCATACTCTCGCTCTTGGCTGTGGCCATGAGCAGTCGCAGCCTGAGGTTGCTTGAGGGGTCGGGGCCGCCTGCTAAAACGGCCAGTTCAATTTCCTTTCCAATCTTAGTGAACGTGCGGGCCATGTGCCCCCAACGTTTCAGTTTACGTGCTTTGCGGTATTCAAATGCTCTTCCCATTTTTTTGAATATTATTCTTTACGAACCTAAAGGCTATTTATTTATTTTAAATTCAATTGAGAGAGGAACGCTGTACATTCCTCGAAGGTTTTGAAGGTGTGTTCCTCCGGCACAACGGCAGGGATGACGTTGAGGGTACGCAGCATATACATGGGCTGGGGCTGGATGATGGTCATGAGGACCAAGATGCCGCGAGCCTGCAGGTCTTTAATAGCCGTCTCCATGGCATAAAGACCCGACTGGTCCATGAAACTAACCAGCTTCATGCGGATAATAACCACCTTGGCATCCGACGGCACATCCTCCATCACCTCCTTAAACTTATTAATGGTGCCGAAGAATATGGGGCCGTTCAAACGCTGTACAAAGATATGCCTGCGCATCTCGTCGGTGATGCCGCTCTCGTCACTCCACGGCACCGTCTTGTCGAAGTTGGGCAGACCCGGGTCGGGCAACCCCTTGCGGAGGTCTGCCGAAGTCATAGCCGACGAGCTGTAGCCGCCTTCCACAAGGTCGCTGGCACGTTTCATGAAGAGCACACAAGCTATGACCATGCCGATACCCACAGCCGTGAGAAGGTCGACAAACACAGTAACTAAAAAAACCACTATCAACACCACTGCATCGGCCTTGGGAATCTTGAGCAGGTCTTTGAAACCCTTGAAATCAATAATACCCCAGCCCACAGTGATGAGGATACCCGCCAGCACCGAGAGGGGAACATATTTCACCAAGCTACCCAATCCCAAAAGAATGGCAAGAAGCAACAAGGCATGAACCATACCGCTGATTTGGGTGCGGCCGCCGCTCTTCACATTCACCACCGTACGCATAGTGGCACCGGCACCGGGCAATCCGCAAAAGAGACCGGCAATGGCATTGCCGAGACCCTGTCCGATAAGTTCCTTATTGCTATTGTGCTTAGTCTTAGTAATATTGTCGGCCACAACAGAGGTAAGCAGCGTGTCAATAGAACCCAAGCCCGCCAGAGTAAGGCCGGGAATGACAGAGGCCTTAAGCACAGCCACCCAATTCACAGCCGCAAGGTCGATACCCGCCTTGGCAAAGAAAGGCAAAGGCATACCCGAAGGAATCTCACCAATGATAAGGCTGCTGTCGAGATTGCAGAACAGCGAAACAACCGTCATGACGATAAGGGCAACCAGCGTGGCGGGGACCTTCTTGGTAATCAAGGGAAACAGATAGATGATAAGGATAGTGCCGAGTCCCAGCAGCAAAGCGGTGACAGAAATGCCCGTCGACACCGCACCGGGTATGCCCATAAGCAGGTCGACCATGGTGCCCGAGCCTTTCAAACCCACCAGAGGATACAGCTGCTGAAGGATAATGATAACACCGATACCGCTCATAAAGCCCGACAAGACGGGATAAGGGATATAACGGATGTACTTACCCAACTTGATAACACCAAAAAGAATCTGGAACAAGCCGCAGAAGATGCCCGCCAGCGACATGCTGATAAGGACATCCGAAAGGCTGCCGCCACTGCTGGCCCACACCCCGCCGATAAGGGTGGCGGTAACCACTGTCATGGGACCCGTGGGGCCGCTGATTTGGCTATGCGTGCCGCCGAAAAGAGCCGCGAAAAAGCCCAGCATGGCAGCACCCACAATGCCGGCCAACGCACCCATCGAGGCTGCCGCCGGGTCGTTGACACCACCGAAAGCCTGAATACCGAAAGCCAAGGCCAACGGCAAGGCGACAATACCCGCAGTAACACCGCCAAAAAGGTCGCCTTTAATGTTGTTTGTCTCTATAAATTTCATATAACTTATTGAATCAATGTTTACAAACCATCATTCCGCCAAGCGGAAACAAATGCAAATTTACGCAAATATTTTGAATAAACGGCAATTGAACGCTGATTTCATCCCATGCATTGGCATGGGGGGGGCAGAGGGAAGCCCCCCGGCGGAAGGGTACTTCACCCTCTGCAATAAAAAAAGTGAATTATCATACTCAACAAAAAAACGGTTGCGCGCCCAACGTTCCTCGCTTATTTTACACTTTATTTACACTTGTTTTACACTTTAAAAGTGTAAAACAAGTGTAATACAAGTTTTATTCAACTGCGTACAGAAACAAGCAACCTCCCTTTGGTGTCGTGATTGCAGCACCGAAGGGAGGATTTGTCTTGATTACAATAGCTTGCGCTGTCCTATCGTTTCACCACCCTGCGGACTGTGGAGCCTTGCGGCAGGGTGACGCGGAGGGTGTAGTTGCCTGCGGGCAGTTGCGAGATGTCGATATGGCGGGTGTCGGCGAAGCGGGCCACACGGCGTCCGGTGTTGTCGTACACCTCTACAGTTACCACGCCTTGGGCCTCGACAGTAATCTTGCCCGAAGTGGGATTGGGATAGACGGTGATGAGGTCGAGAGCCTCCAGCGGGGTGATGCCGATGTCGTCGCCAATGGTCAACAGCAACACAACGGTGCTGTCGCAGCCTTCGGCGGTCTGCCCGAAGTAGTAGTACTCGCCGCTTCGGGTGTAAGTGTTGCCGTTCCATGTGTAGCTGCCCTGAGCGGTGTCGACGATGGTGTCGAGGACACTGTGGTTGACGGTGAGGTGGAGATGGAGGATACTGTCGCACCCATAGATGTTCTGTATTGTGTAGGTTGCATCATGAGTGGAAGCGGTGTAAGTGCTGTCGAACCAAGTGAATTGGTCGCAGGCGGTATCGTAGACATTGGTGTGGGAGGCACTATGGATGGTGAGCTGCAAGGTGTCGGAGCTTTGGCAGCCGAAGGAGTTGAGGTAGCTGAAGGTGTAGGTGCCGGAGAGAGAATAGAGGGTGTCGTGCCAGAGGTAGCTGTCGCAGGCATCGTGTGTGTAGGTGTCGAAGGTGCCGTGGTTGACGGTGAGGTGGAGGGATATCACGCTGTCGCATCCCACAGCGTTAACGAGGGTGTCGGAGGGCTGAGAGGTGCTGGAGGTGTAGGTGACCCCACGCCATGTGAGACTATCACACACCGACTGCTCATCGATGTAAATACTGCTGTGGTTGACGGTGAGATGGAGGGTGACGATGCTGTCGCAGCCTTCGGCATTTTGGAGATAGCAGATGGGGGTGGTGGTGCTGGAGGTGAAGGTGTTGCCGTACCATGTAAATTGGTCACATGCCGTTTGTGTGTCGATGGCCGTGCTGCTGTGGTTAAGGGTTAGGTGGAGGGTTACCACACTGTCGCAACCTGCGGTGGTGAGGGTGGTGTATTGTGCGGTGTCGTTATCTTCGGTGTAGGTGACGCCGTTGATCCAGGTGTAGCTGTCGCAGGCAGTAACCATGTCGATGCCGGAAGAGGTGTGGCTGAGGGTGAGATGGAGGGTGACGATGCTGTCGCATCCTACAGCATTGAGAGTTGAGTATTGAGAATTGAAGGTAGAGGCAGTGTAGGTGTTGTCGTGCCATGTGTAGCTGTCGCAAGCAGTGACGGTATCGGTGAAGGCAGTGCTGTGGTTGACAGTGAGACGTAGCGTTACGATGCTGTCGCACCCTTGGGCATTGGTAAGGAAGAGCATGGGCGTGGAGGTGCTTGACCTGAAGGTTTGTCCATTCCACACAAGACTGTCGCAAACGGTTTGGACATCGGTGAACAGGGTGCTGTTGTGGATGGTGAGGTAGAGGGTGTCGACATTGGTGCATGAGGAGTATTGTCCGTGGTCGTAGGTGTAGGTGCCGCTGGAGGTGTAGACGCTGCCATTCCAGTTGTAGCCGTCGCAGGCAACCACGTGGAACGCGGTGTCGTGCTGGGCATTAACTATGAGGTGGAGCGTGTCGACACTGGCGCATCCGGCAGCATTGGTGTAGCTATAGGTGTAGGTGCCGTCGGTGGTGTAGACGGTGTCGTGCCATGTGAAGCTCTCGCAGGCTGCCTGGTTGTAGCTGTTGTGGGTGCTGCGGTTGATGGTGAGGTTGAGGTTGACGGTGCTGTCGCATCCGGCTGCGGTCTGGGTGACGAAGACCGGGGTGTTGGTGCTGGAGGTGTAGGTCACGCCGTTCCATGTGTAGCTGTCGCAGGCGTTGACGGTCTCGGTGATGAACTGGGAGTGATTGACGGTGAGGTGCAGGGTGACAGTGCTGTCGCAGCCCACAGCATTGGTTGTTTGCCATGTAGGTGTGGTGGTAGAGGCGGTGTAGATGGCATCGTGCCAGACGAACTGGTCACAGACGGTATAAGCTTCGGTTACGGCACTGCTATAGTTCACCGTGAGGTGGAGGGTTACCACGCTGTCGCAGCCCGAGACGTTCTGGGTTGTGAAGGTGGGAGTGTTGGTAGAGGTGGTATAAGTGGTGCCGTACCATGTGAATTGGTCGCAGGCTGTTTGATTATCGACATAGGAGTTGCTATAGTTGACGGTGAGGTGCAGGGTAACCACGCTGTCGCAGCCTCCGACATTCTGCTCGGTGAATGTGGGGGCATTGGTGCTGGAGGTGTAGGTGGTGCCATGCCAAGTGAAATGGTCGCAGACGGTCTGGGTTTCGATGCCGGTGTTGCTGTGGTTGACGGTAAGGTGCAGGGTGATTACGCTGTCGCAGCCCGCCACATTCTGTTCGGTGTAAGTGGGCGAGTTGGTAGAGGCGGTGTAGGTGGTGCCGTGCCACGTGAATTGGTCGCAGACGGTGTGGGTTTCCACTCCTGTGGTGCTGTGGTTGACGATAAGGTGGAGGGTGACGACACTATCGCAGCCTACAGAGTTCTGTTCGGTGAAGGTGGGAGTGTTGGTACTGTTTGTATAGGTGATGCCGTGCCACGAGTATTGGTCGCAGACGGTATGGTATTCGGCTCCTGTAGAGCTGTGGTGCAGAGTGAGGTGCAAGGTGTCGACATTGGTACAGGGCGAGCCTGGGGCACTGTGGTCGTAGGTATAGATGCCTGAGGCGGTGTAGGTCTGTCCATTCCAACTATAGGAGTCGCAGGCCACCACATGGTAGGAGGTGTCGTTGTGCATACTCACTTCGAGATGGAGGGTGTCGGTGCTGGGGCATCCATAGGTGTTAGAATAATTATATGTATAGGTACCGCTGGCGTTGTAGGTCTGGCCGTGCCAGGTGTAGGACTCACAGGCATCCTGGTAGTAGTTGTTGTGGGTCCCATAGTTGACGGTGAGGTGGAGGGTGACCACACTGTCGCAGCCGGCAGCGTTCTGCTCGGTATAGGTGGGTGCCGTGGTGCTTTGAGTGTAGGTGGTGCCATGCCATGTGAACTGGTCGCAGGCTGTCTGAGTCTCTATGCCTGTATTGCTGTGGTTGACGGTGAGGTGCAGGGTGACTACGCTGTCGCAACCGGAGGCGTTCTGCTCGGTATAAGTCGGAGTGTTGGTGGAGGAGGTGTAGGTGGTGCCGTGCCAGGTGAATCGGTCGCAGACGGTCTGGGTTTCCACACCTGTGTTGCTGTGGTTGACGGTGAGGTGCAGCGTGACCACGCTGTCGCAACCGGCGGCATTCTGTTCGATAAAGGTCGGGGTGTTGGTGGAAGAGGTGTAAGTGGTGCCATGCCATGTAAACTGGTCACAGACCGTTTGGGTTTCAACACCTGTGTTGCTGTAGTTAATGGTGAGATGGAGGGTGACCACGCTGTCACATCCCACAGAATTATGCACGACATTTGTCGGGGTGTTGGTGCTGGACGTATAGGTTACGCCGTTCCATGTGAATTGGTCACAAGCCGTTTGATAGTCTGTTCCCGTACTGTTGTGATTGATGGTGAGATGGAGAGTAACCACGCTGTCGCAACCGGCAACATTGTGTTCGGTATAGGTCGGTCGGTTGGTACTGGAGGTGTAGGTGATGCCGTGCCATGTGAACTGATTGCAAGCCGTATGGGTTTCGACACCGGTGTTGCTATAGTTTACAGTCAGGTGCAAAGTCACCACACTGTCGCAGCCCGCAGCGTTCTGCTCGGTATAGGTGGGGGTGTTGGTGGAGGCAGTGTAGGTGGTGCCGTGCCACGTGAATCGGTCGCAGACGGTCTGGGTTTCGACTCCCGTGTTGCTATGGTTGACGGTGAGGTGCAGCGTGACCACGCTGTCGCAACCCGCAGCGTTCTGCTCGGTATAGGTCGGGGTGTTGGTGGAGGAGGTGTAAGTGGTGCCGTGCCACGTGAATCGGTCGCAGACAGTTTGGTTCTCGACTCCGGTGTTGCTATAATTGATGGTGAGATGCAGGGTGACTACGCTGTCGCAGCCCATTACATTCTCTTCAATATGCACAGGGGTGTTGGTGGAGGCCGTGTAGGTCATGTCGTGCCACGTGAACTGGTCGCAGGCCGTCTGGGTCTCTATGCCTGTATTGCTGTAGTTGATGGTGAGGTGCAAGGTGACTACGCTGTCGCAGCCGGAGGCGTTCTGCTCGGTGAAGGTCGGGGTGTTGGTAGAGGTGGTATAGGTGGTGCCGTGCCAGGTGTACTGGTCACAGGCCGTCCGGGTCTCAATACCTGTGTTGCTGTGGTTGACGGTGAGATGCAGGGTGACCACACTGTCGCAGCCCGACACATTCTGTTCGGTATAAGTCGGGGTATTGGTGCTGGAGGTGTAGGTGGTGCCGTGCCAGGTGTATTGGTCGCAGACGGTATGGCTCTCCACTCCAGTGTTGCTGTGATTGACGGTGAGGTGCAGGGTGACCACGCTGTCGCAGCCCGCAGCGTTCTGCTCGGTAAAGGTCGGGGTGTTGGTGGAAGAGGTGTAGGTGGTGCCGTGCCAAGTGAATTGGTCGCAGACAGTGTGGGTCTCCACTCCGGTGTTACTGTGGTTGACGGTGAGGTGCAGGGATACCACGCTGTCGCAGCCTGCAGCGTTCTGCTCGGTATAGGTCGGCGTATTAGTGCTGGAGGTGTAGGTGGTGCCGTGCCAGGTGTATTGGTCGCAGACGGTATGGGTCTCCACTCCGGTGTTGCTGTGGTTGACGGTGAGGTGCAGGGTGACCACACTGTCGCAGCCCGCCACATTCTGTTCGGTATAAGTCGGGGTATTGGTGCTGGAGGTGTAGGTGGTGCCGTGCCAGGTGAACTGGTCGCAAACGGTGTGGGTCTCCACACCTGTGTTGCTATTGTTGACGGTAAGATAGAGCGTATCGACATTGTTGCATGATGAGCCGGGCTGGCTATGGTCGTAGGTGTAGACACCGCTCAAAGTGTATACATTTCCGTTCCAGTGATAATTGTCACAAGCTACGACATGATAGGCCGTATCGTCGTGCACACTGATTGAGAGGTGGAGGGTGTCGGTGCCGGGACATCCTGCCGCGTTCTGATAGTCGTAGGTGTAGACACCGCTTGCCGTGTGTTCAATGCCATGCCATGTGTACCGGTCGCAGGCGTCTTGGTAATAGACATTGTGTGTGCCATAATTGACAGTGAGATGAAGGGTGACTACGCTGTCGCAACCCGCAGCGTTCTGCTCTGTGAAGGTCGGGGAGTCGGTGCTGGAGGTGTAGGTGGTGCCATGCCAGGTGTATTGGTCGCAGGCTGTCTGAGTCTCCACACCTGTATTGCTATGGTTGACAGTGAGGTGCAGGGTGACAACACTGTCGCAACCCGCAGCGTTCCTCTCGGTGTAGGTGGGTGTGGAGGTGCTGGAGGTATAGGTGGTGCCGTGCCAAGTGAATTGGTCGCAGGCCGTTTGGGTCTCTATGCCGGTGTTGCTATGTTTGACGGTAAGATGGAGGGTAACCACACTGTCGCAACCCGAGGCATTCTGCTCAGTATAGGTTGGGGTGTTGGTGGTAGAGGTGTAGGTCGTGCCGTGCCACGTGAATCGGTCGCAGACGGTCTGGGTTTCCACACCCGTATTGCTGTGGTTGATGGTAAGGTAGAGTGTATCCACATTGTTGCATGGGCCGCCCGGCAGGCTATGGTCGTAGGTGTAAATCCCGCTTTCCGCATAAACAGAACCATGCCATAGGTAATTGTCACAAGCCGTGATATGAGTCGTGGTGACATCGTGCGAACTGATTGCCAGATGCAGCGTGTCGGTACTGGGGCAGCCAACCGCGTTCTGATAGTTGAAGGTATAGATGCCGCTTTCGGTGTACTCAGTACCATGCCAGGAATAAAAGTCACAAGCGTCTTGGCTATAGGAATTATGGGTGCCGTAGTTGACGGTGAGGTGCAGGGTGACCACACTGTCGCAACCCGCAGCGTTCTGCTCGGTGAAGGTCGGGATGTTGGTGCTGGTGGTGTAGGTCGTGCCGTGCCATGTGTATTGGTCACAGGCTGTCTGGGTCTCAATGCCTGTATTGCTGTGGTTGATGGTCAGGTGCAGGGTGACTACGCTGTCGCAGCCCCATACATTCTCCTCAATGTGTACCGGAGTATTGGTCGAGGCCGTGTAGGTCATGTCGTGCCAGGTGAACTGGTCACAGGCCGTCTGGGTCTCTACGCCTGTATTGTTGTGGTTGATAGTGAGGTGCAGAGTGACCACACTGTCGCATCCCGCCGCGTTCCTCTCCGTGAAAGTCGGCGTATTGGTGCTTTCGGTATAGGTCACGCCATGCCATGTATATTGATCACAGGCAGTTTGATTTTCGACACCCGTGTTGCTATAGTTGACAGTGAGGTGAAGCGTAACCACACTGTCACAGCCCGCGGCATTCCTTTCCGTATAGGTCGGGGTGTTGGTGGATGAGGTATAGGTGGTGCCGTGCCATGTGCAATAGTTACAAACAGTGCGCGTATCCACTCCGCTGCTGCTGTGGTTAATTGTGAGGTGAAGGGTGACCACGCTGTCGCAACCAGCCCTGTTCGTTTCGGTGAAGGTTGGGGATGTGGTGCTGGAGGTATAGGTGGTGCCATGCCAGGTATATTGGTCACAGGCCGTCTGGGTTTCTACGCCGGTGTTGCTGTGGTTGATGATGAGGTGAAGAATAACCACACTGTCGCAACCTGCGGCGTTTTGCTCAGTATGAATTGGCGTGTTGGTATTCGAAGTGTAGGTGGTGCCATGCCAGGTGAAGCGGTCGCAGGCGGTTTGATTTTCAATAAAAATGCTGCTATGGTTAATGGTGAGATACAAAGTATCCACATTGCTGCACAACGACCCTGGTTGACTATGGTCGAAGGTGTATACCCCGCTCTCAGTGTAAACATTCCCATTCCAATGATAATCGTCACAAGCATTGACATGGTAAGCATTATTATCATGTAGATTGATAGTCAGATGCAGCGTGTCCGTACTCGGGCAACCGTCGGAATTTTGATAGTTATAGGTATATACACCTGTCTCGGTATACTCGGTTCCATGCCATGTATACCGTTCACAGGCATTTCGGTTGTAGGAATTATGAGTCCCATAATTCACAGTAAGATGTAATGTGACAACGCTGTCGCAGCCTGCCACATTCTGTTCAGTGAAAGTTGGGGTATTGATACTCGAAGTATAGGTGGTGCCATGCCATGTGAATTGGTCACAGACGGTGCGGGTCTCCACGCCTGTATTGCTGTGGTTGACGGTAAGGTGAAGGGTGACCACGCTGTCGCAGCCCGCTACATTCTGCTCGGTAAATGTCGGGGAGTTGGTGCTGGAGGTGTAGGTCGTGCCATGCCATGTGTACTGGTCACAGGCCGTTTGGGTCTCAATGCCTGTGTTGCTGTGGTTGATGGTAAGGTGGAGGGTGACAACACTGTCGCATCCCAATACATTCTCTTCTATATGTACAGGTGTATTGGTGGAGGCCGTGTAAGTAATGTCGTGCCAGGTGTACTGGTCACAAGCTGTCCGTGTCTCTATGCCTGTATTGCTGTAGTTGATGGTAAGGTGCAGGGTGACCACGCTGTCACAGCCTGCTGTGTTCTGCTCCGTAAAGGTCGGGGTGTTGGTGCTAGAGGTATAGGTGGTGCCATGCCAGGTGTACCGGTCGCAAGCCGTCCGTGTCTCCACGCCTGTATTGCTGTGATTGATGGTAAGGTGCAGGGTGACCACGCTGTCGCAGCCCGACACATTCTGCTCTGTGAAGGTTGGGATGTTGGTGCTGGTGGTGTAGGTTGTGCCATGCCATGTGTACTGGTCACAGGCTGTCTGGGTCTCCACCCCTGTGTTGCTGTAGTTGATGGTAAGGTGCAATGTGACTACGCTGTCGCAACCCAATACATTCTCTTCTATATAAACTGGAGTGTTGGTGGAGGCCGTATAGGTCATGTCGTGCCATGTGTACTGGTCACAGGCTGTCTGGGTCTCTATGCCTGTGTTGCTGTGGTTGATGGTCAGGTGAAGGGTGACTACGCTGTCGCAGCCTGCCGCATTTTGCAAAGTGTAGGTTGGGGTGTTAGTGCTGGTGGTGTAGGTTGTGTCATGCCATGTGTATTGGTCACAGGCAGTCCGTGTCTCCACGCCTGTACTGCTGTGATTGATGGTAAGGTGAAGGGTGACCACGCTGTCACAGCCCGACACATTCTGCTCTGTGAAGGTTGGGATGTTGGTGCTGGTGGTATAGGTTCTGCCATGCCATGTGAATTGGTCACAGGCTGTCTGAGTCTGTATGCCTGAATTGCTATGGTTAACTGTGAGGTACAATGTATCTACATTATCACATGTCGATCCTGGCTGACTGTGGTCAAACAGATATACCCCGCTCTCAGTGTATACTTCTCCGTTCCAGCGGTATTCGTCACATGCCACAACCCTGTAGGTTGTATTGTCATGCAGACTGATTGTCAGATGAAGTGTATCGGTACTTGGGCAACCTACATCATTCAGATAATTGTAGGTGTATATGCCGCTCTCATTGTATGTTGTACCATTCCATGTATATTGGTCACAGGCATTCTGGTTATTTGCGTTGTGTGTGCCGTAATTGACGGTAAGGTGCAGGGTGACTACGCTGTCGCAGCCTGACACATTCTGCTCTGTGTAGGTCGGGGTGTTGGTGGTAGAGGTGTAGGTCGTGCCGTGCCATGTGTATTGGTCACAGGCTGTCTGTGTCTCAATGCCCGTGTTGCTGTGGTTGATGGTGAGGTGCAGGGTGACTATGCTGTCGCAGCCTGACACATTCTGCTCTGTGTAGGTCGGGGTGTTGGTGGTAGCAGTGTAGGTGATGCCGTGCCAGGTGTATTGATCACAGGCTGTCTGTATCTCCACTCCCGTGTTGCTGTGATTGATAGTTAGGTGAAGTGTGACTACGCTGTCGCAGCCTGATATGTTCTGCTCTGTGTAGGTCGGGGTGTTGGTGGTCGCGGTGTAGGTCGTGCCGTGCCAGGTGTATTGGTCACAGGCTGTCTGGGTCTCAATGCCTGTGTTGCTATGGTTGACGGTGAGGTGCAGGGTGACTATGCTGTCGCAGCCTGACACATTCTGCTCTGTGTAGGTCGGGGTGTTGGTGGTCGCGGTGTAGATTGTACCGTGCCATGTGTACTGGTCACAGGCTGTCTGTGTCTCAATGCCTGTGTTGCTGTGGTTGATGGTGAGGTGAAGGGTGACTACGCTGTCGCAGCCTGACATGTTCTGCTCTGTGTAGGTCGGGGTGTTGGTGGTCGCGGTATAGGTCGTGCCGTGCCAGGTGTACTGATCACAGGCTGTCTGGGTCTCCACTCCCGTGTTGCTGCGGTTGATGGTGAGGTACAGGGTATCCACATTGTCACATGCAGAGCCTGGCTGGCTGTGGTCGTACAGATACACTCCGCTTTCGGTGTAGACTTCCCCGTTCCAGCGGTATTCGTCACATGCCACAACGCGGTAGGCTGTATTGTCGTGCATACTGATTGAAAGATGCAGCGTGTCGGTACTCGGGCAACCATCGTCATTCAGATAATTGTAGGTATATATGCCGCTTTCATTATAAGTTGCACCGTTCCATGTGTACTGGTCGCAGGCATTCTGGTTATATGCATTGTGTGTGCCGTAATTGACGGTAAGGTGCAGGGTGACTACACTGTCGCAGCCTGACACATTCTGCTCTGTGTAGGTTGGGGTGTTGGTGGTAGCGGTATAGGTCGAGCCATGCCATGTGTATTGGTCACAGGCTGTCTGGGTCTCTACTCCTGTGTTGCTGTGGTTGATGGTGAGGTGCAGGGTGACCACGCTGTCGCAGCCCAAGATGTTCTCTTCGATAAATACCGGAGTGTTGGTGGAGGCGGTGTAGGTGATGTCGTGCCATGTATACTGGTCACAGGCCGTCTGGGTCTCCACTCCCGTGTTACTGCGGTTGATGGTGAGGTGCAGGGTATCCACATTGTCGCACGCTGAGCCTGGCTGGCTGTGGTCGTACAGATACACTCCGCTCTCCGTGTACACCTCTCCGTTCCAGCGGTATTCGTCACATGCCACAACACGGTAGGCCGTATTGTCGTGCATACTGATTGAAAGATGAAGCGTGTCGGTACTCGGGCAACCATCGTCATTCAGATAATTGTAGGTATATATG
>JAFXMW010000024.1 GCA_017530105.1 Bacteroidales bacterium | reverse complement strand
TATGGAGACGGTGTCCACCTCTTCCCATTCCGAACAGAGAAGTTAAGCCCGTCATCGCCGATGATACTGCGCATGTTCGTGGAAAAGTAGGTCGCTGCCAATCTTTTACAGAGGGAGTCTCGCACGAGGCTCCCTTTTTTTGTCTTTTATGGACTCGATAGATATGATAGATTGGATAGGGGTATTGTTGTCTTGAGTAAAATAAATAAACACAATCCACGTTATCAATAGCAGAACAAAGATACTCTTTTTGCTATGGTAATGATAAAACAAATCAAGTCCAGTCTGTCGATGCGGCACGTTTTCTTTCTGGCATGTCTCTTTGTCGGAACCCTTGCAATGGGTCAGCAATATAAGGGTACCTATTGGCACAATGGCGCTACCTTTATTACTGTGCTTGAGGAAAACGTCACTGATATTGTCACCGTTGAAGGTAATCTACATGAAGGCGGTAATGCCCAGTCGTGGGCCAAAGCTGACGTGCCCGGCGATTTCCTTAGGCCCAACCAGATAGGGAACGCATGGACCGACACCATCATCCACTACAATGACCTTATCATCCACAAGACCATCGGAGGCCAGGAGTGCCTGCTTGTATATGGCCGGACCCGTACCCTTGAAGATATCTTGCTCCGATACGATGGACGCTCTGCCAACAAGTGGTACGAACATTCACACGGTTTTGACTCTGTTCTTGAGGCCGACATCCATAGGCAGATTGAGGGGACTTACCGGGACGGCCTTGAAGCATGGCGTATCACCCACGACAGCATCTTGATCTACAGTCTCAACAGCCTGCCAGGCCAACCGCACAGAAGCTATGCCTACACCATCCGCTGGGGTGAAACCGATATGCCTGAGCATGTCCTCACACTCAGCGATGGCCGCAAAATCTGTTTCACATTAACTGCCGAAGGCCTTGACTTCTACAACGGCATCAGCCATGTCGAAGACAATAATTTCGAGTGGATCTCACAGGGCGACCTGCTTTGCAATCTCGTCAAGACCGGCCTCGACAACCAAGTCCCCGGACGTTGGCCCGAAGCCTCCACCATGCTCCTTACACGCGGCTACTTGAAAGCCTATCCCCCCGAAGTACTTCGTCTCATCCGCAACGAAATCTTTGCACGTCACGGTCGCACCTTTTCCGACCCGAAGCTCACCGCTTTCTTCCACAGCGAAGGTCAATGGTACGGCACCGCCCTGTCAAATCCCACCCTGGACCGGCTGTCGGAGATAGAAGAACTCAATCTCCAACTTATGGGTGCTGTGGAAAAAGAGCGTAAACAGGCATCTACAAATCGTTAATTTTCATCACAATGAAACATACAATCATTTTAGCCTCCATTCTTCTGTTGTTTGCGGCTTGCCGCCACGACAATCAACAGCAAAACGGCAATACCCTTCAGCTGGTCAAATCTTTTCGGCTCTCCCGCATCTCCACTCTGCAGCTCTACCGCAGTGCCGACACCGATAACTACATCACCCTCCAACTCATTGATGACGATGGTAATGTAAGCGAAATCATGGGTATGGGCAATGCCGACTTCGACTCCGACAGCATCATGCTCCATCCTCTTCTTTTGGCCGACAGCCTTCCGGCCTATGCCCTCTACACCTACGACCGCACCTCCACCTACGGCTCCACCACCTGCTACCTCGTCCATCCCTATATGAAAGACTTCCCCGAGCAATACTGGACGCTTTTCCGCATCCCCTTCGACATCCTCAATATTGCCGATGTCAATGGCGACGGCTATTCCGAAATCATCCGCTATTCCGACCCCCGCCACTCCGACAGCACCGTCTTCTCCTTCCATGACGGGGTCCTTACCGCCATTCCGCTTTCCAAATAAAACAAGTCCTCCCAGGTGAAACAACTGCTACTCGCAACGTTATTATTGATCTCGACCCTCACCCTTGTTGCACAGGACTATACACGTGTTTCCAAGGCCGAGTTCGAGCGGCATCGTAATCGCTACAACCAACTTTTCGACACCAACGCTTTCTCCCCCGAGGAACGTCTCCAAATCATTGGGAAATACTACGAAACTGTACTTACCGACCAAGAGAAGAGCCTCTTCACCCAAGGCTCGTTGACCATACAGGTGGGGCGCTTCTTCCCCTCGGCCATCAAAGGGGTATATGTCCAGCACCCTACCGATGGACACAGCCGTATGTACCTCAACGACATGCTTTACAACAATATCCCCTGCGATGTTTACACCCTCTCTCGCGACGGGCTTCTTGCCACTGGATACTACAATCTCGACTCCTTGCAGGGCCATCTCACCATAGTCTCGCTGCAAGGGTGGGAGATAGCCTCGCTCAGTCCAATCAACCTTTCGTTCACTCCTTACGATTTCAACTGGGTCTCCGACGAGTGGCTCTATTTCCGGGGCGGATACGACTATTACAAAATCCGTATCATCCCACCAGCCCACAGAGAGAACTGTATGATGGAAGATGTCGCCATCTCACAGCAAGAATTTCTTAAAGCTCAGACTCACGCCAAACGCTACAACCTCGACCGTTACGACCGTCAGCCCACTTCTGCCGACACTGCTGCCGTCCGCCAGTATGCAGCGGGCGACAACATCCTCTATACAATCCTGCTGGAAGAAATCTACACAGGGCAATTCGGAGAGGGAGGTCCTTCATTCATTGAGATAACAGGAGGTGACTATTGCTGCACCCGTCTTTTGGGCGACACCACCTGCATGGAGGCCTGTCACATGATGCTTTCCCGCGACCATCTTATTGCCGGCATCAACTATCAATGGGGCGCTCCCGATGACCCCACATTTATATACATCTATCCCTATCCTGCCGACAGCCGTCATGCGGGCGCTCCCAATATCTATCAAACCACTCCGGCGTGGAATACGTCTGGTTCCGTTCTTTTCTGGGGAGAAGACGGCTGGCTTTATGTCGAAGGCTGGATTCCGCATACCGAGCAAAAATGCTACCACAAAGTCCGGTTGCCGTTTAACTCAGCCCATTAACCGCCTGTATCAAATCTTGATACGCATAAACCGCCGCATCATCCCGTCCCACCAGCGGGCGGGCAGCACCGTGTGCAGAAACACCATGCTGCAAGCTCCTCTGCCAATCCTGTAGCGTGCCCGCGGTCTCCGGCTGTTCACAGCCCTGCTGATGTCGCGTGTCACCACCCTCGGAGCCGACAGGTAGTTGCCTGAATATCCCTTGTGCATCAGCTCGGCCTCGCGCAGTGCATCCTCTTCGTATGCTGTCCCCTTCGACGACTCAGCCAAATGTCTTGCCGCAATGATGCCCCAGTCCGTCTTGATACCGCCGGGTTCAATCAGCACCACATCTACCCCGAAAGGCTTCATCTCCATCCGCAGCGCGTCGCTCAATGCCTCCACCGAGTATTTCGACACATGATACCATGCCCCGAACGGTAGCACCGTCTTACCAGCGATGGAAGAGGTGTTGATAATCCTGCCCGAGCCCTGCTTCCGCATCACAGGCAGCACCAGCTTGCAGAGCTCCGCCAGTCCGAACACATTCACCTCCACCTGTCGCCGTGCCTCCTCCATCGTCACATTCTCCACAGCTCCGAAATAGCCATACCCTGCGTTGTTCACCAGTACGTCTATGCGGCCTTCAGCCTCCAATACCTTCTGTACACCCGTCGCCATCGACTCGCTGTCCGTCACATCCATTCTCATCACCCTCACGCCGTCTTCCTGCAACGGCTCCATTTTCTCTACTCTTCGTGCGGCGGCATACACCTTATGGCCTTGCCGTGCCAATGTCCTGGCAGCGTCAAATCCTATGCCGCTGCTTGCTCCGGTAATCAAGATAACCATGTTTTTCTGTTTGCTCATCTTTTTTCTTTGATAACGCGATACCCCTGCTTTTATTGTATGGTTACCCATGATGCAAATACCATTGCCTTTCATTTGAAAACTATTTTCAGAAAATTGTTTTCAAATGAAAAAAAATATGTATTTTTGCAACACTATCAATTAAAACAAGTCCCCGTCTCGCAGGCGGGGACTTCTTCTTTTTTGCGTCAATCTCTGAAAAAAAAGTATTTCTTTCAGTCTTCTCCATGGTCAGGTGTGTATGATACAGAATTATTTTGTATCTCTGCAAATACAAAAACATTTTATTATGATGAAGAAAACATTGCTTTGCTTATTGATTGCCAGCACGATGCTGGCTGGTTGCCACCGCGAGGTGAAAGAGTTCAAAACCGTACATCACGAAGGCCAGCATTGCCTTCTTGTCACCTGCGATGAAGAATTTCTCCCAGGCGGCGACAGCCTTGCTGTGGAAAACTGCTACTCGCTCGAATGGCCCGCCAAGGGAGTGCTTACCCCCGAGGCTGAAATGGAACTGTTGCTGCGCACCTTTGGCGACAGCACCACCACCACTTTCGACCAGGCCGCCAGTCGCTGGCTTGAGCAGACTTGGCTCTACGAAGACGACATGAGCCTCTTCCACATCCATCCTCTCGACAGCATCGGCGACCGCGAGCAATACACCTATGCCAAGAAGGAAAGCACCATCTCGCGCGATAGCAACCTCGCCACCATGCTCCTCACCACCGAAACCTTTGCCGCCTATGCGGCACATGGCCTCTATTCGGTTGAATATTTCGTGATGGACCTCGACACCAAGAAGATTGTCCACCTCAACGACCTTGTCGACACCGCCCAACTCGGCGAGGTAATCATCCGCGCCATCGAGGACTTGGAAGTGAACAAGGACACCCGCGAATGTATGTTCGACGAGTACCGCATTGCCGGTCGTGTAGCCGTGCCGCAGGACTTCTTCATCGACAGCACCCGCAGCGTCATCTATCTCGTTTTCCAGCAATACGACATCACGCCCTACGCCTGTGGCATCCAGACCGTGGCTCTGCCCATCTTCTGGCTTTCCAAACACATCCCCCTCACGCCCTACTGCAAAGAAATCTTCGGCGAAGGCTGCTCCATCGATTGAATCGACAACCCATGCAGATAATCCAACAGAGTCCCGAAAGGGGCTCTGTTTGGGTTTATACCTTTTTGCATCCCAAGGGGAGGAGCAGCCTGACAATGGGGCAGGCCTTTGCCGCCTCCACATCGTCCTTGCGCGCGGTGATATACGACCGGTGTCCCGAACCGCCTTTGGCAGGCTTGGCGCCTGAAATGGCGACACACTGGTCCAACAGTTTCCAATGGTTGTTCTTGGGGGCGGCAATCAGCTGGGGACACAGATAGCGGCCCTTGCCCAGTCCGTAGTCCAAGCTGCTGCCGTCGTCGGGAGTGATATAACTCATCGCTCCCAGCATCATGGCAAACCAAAACGACAACTCTTTCTTGTTCGACTTGAACAGGGCAGGCTCAGTCAACTCCACGGGACGTCCGAACTCCAACGCCACACCCAGCACCGCGCGGAACCGTGCAATCTCGTCGGGGGCGAAATGTCCCAGTCGGGCCATGCCTTTCAGCATCTTCATCCATTGTCCTTGGCCGGCTTTCCTGCCCGCCTCGGTCAGCACAAAAGTCTCTATTTGCCGTCTCACAATCTGTTGCGGGGGCGCTGCATCCTCGCTGGCGGCAGGGGGCTCGATGACGTCATCACCCAGTAGCTCATCGGTCGCTTTTTCGGTCTCGTCCCCGCTGAGTGCCTTGCGGAGCACCTTGCCATACTCCCGCAACGACAGACTGAAATGGGGACTGAACACCTTGCGACGATAATTCTCGATAAAACTCAGCTGGTCTTCCATTCTGATGCCGTGTTCGATACAATAATCCAAAAACTCATCGGTGGTGCGCATCCGCAACATCGCCGGCACATGGTCCAACTGCCATGTTTTTTCCGCAATTCGGACACCCCAATGTGTGAGGAAGGTAGTATTTGGATTGTCGTAAGGCATTGGCTAATACGCTTTTATTAGGTGTATGGATGCTAAAATACACTTCTATCCAAATTGCAAAGATACTAAATTATCCTCATTTAGTAAGAAAAAATGACATTAAAATGACTTAAAAATGACACTGTCGTTGCAACATCCTGACATCAAGGCAACTGCCCGATGAGGTCATCCGTCACCCCTTTGGCAGACGTTGAAATGTTGTGTAGTTTTGCAAAAAATTTCGAACGGCAATATGACAACAAACCCACACACCTGCATCCCGAGACTCTCCCCCGTAGGCGGAGGACAGGCGCCGCTCCTTCCGGCGGCACTCGTGGCTTTGCTCGTTATGCCACATTTCAGCGTCAGTTCTCCCATATTTCTCCCATCGCGGATGGGAGAAATATGGGAGAAATATGGGAGAACTGATGGGGAACGAGCGAAGTTGGTGGCTGGCGGAAAAGCAGTGTGGGGCTGTTCGGGGCTGAAGGGTGACGACAGGGGAGCGTTGGGGCTGAAAGGGGCGGGTTGCTGTTCTGGGTTGTACGGAATTTGGTATTTTTGCAATCGTAAAAAACATTAAATAACAAAGATATGTCGATATTACAACCTATTTATCCAAAGATGCGAGGACGTGCGGGCGAGGTGACTACCTATGTTCGCAACGGCCTTGTGGTGGTGCGGACGCGCCACAGCACATTCTCCGGGGCTCCGAGGAGCCACCGGCAGAAGGAGACCTGTATCAGGATGCACAACCTGGTTAATATGTGGGGCTGCTTTCCCCGTGGCTTTCGGCCGGGCTTCGAGAACCGGCGGACGGGACAGACGGACTATGGCGCATTCCTGTCGCACGGTATGCAGGCCATGCCTGTGTATCTGACCCACTGGCAGGCGATTAACAAGGGGTGTTTGGTGTCCCCGGTGATGGTGTCGGAGGGTACGTTGCCCGCGATAGCGGTGCATCACGACGGCATCGCTCCTGCCACCGATATTGCGGTGGGTGCCTTGGCGGTGGACGGCGACACGGAGGTGTGCACCCTTGCCACTGCCATAGTGCGTTGCAACAGGTATTTCAGCTATGGCGACGGGGTGCTGTTCTATTGGGTTGAGCAGTTGTTCGACCGGTCGTTGGTATTGCCTCGGGTGGCGGTGCGCTGCAGTTTCTTGGAGCTTGACGCGTCGGACGAAAGGCCGTTGCGGCGGGCAGTGCCCCACAGCGAGGGTTTTGCCGTACGCGGCGGGGTGTTGGCAGCCGGTAGCGAGGTGGTGGGCGGCATGGCGTGGGTGCATCTGCGCCGCGTCAAGGAAAAGCTGTTGCGCTCGACGCAACGCTTGGAGTGCAACAATCCGCAGTTGGACAGTTACAGCGGCGAGGAGGCTTTGCTGGCAGCGCTGGGACAGAATAATAAGCAAATAATTGACAGGCTATGATAGTATTGATTGAACAATTGAAGACAAGGTTGCTGATTGAGGACGACGGAGGCGACAGCTATTGGAAAGTGTTTAGCGAGATGCCCGACGCGACGGCGCGGCAGTTGGTAAAGGAGTATGGCTGCAAGCCGTCGTGGGTGAAAAGGATTGTTCACGACCGTATTGCCTACTGCCACGAGGTGGATGAGACATTGGTGCGGGCTGTGCTGGAGCGGCTGCCCAATCCCGAGCCTTACACGAAAGCGGATGTGCTGAGGGCAGTGCAGTGCATCGTGCCGCAGGCGGTGCGCATAGTGCGTATGCGCGGTGGGAAACTGCCGGAATTAGTGTTTAAAAACAATTAAAAATAGTGTAGTTATGAAAGATGAATTTGTATTCAAGCCTTATGGCAAGAGCGAGTTGGGTCAGATGTATGTAAAGAATCCCCTCTCGCGGAGGGCGGCGTTGGAATGGATTAACCACGAGATTGCCTCGTATCCGGGGTTGTTGACCCGTTTGCGTGAACTGGGCTACCACAGGAAACAGCGCATGTTTACCATTGCGCAGGTGCGTGCCATAGTGGATGCCATCGGGGAGCCTTGATGAGACGTCAGGAGGACATGCGGCAGTGGCTGGCCACGGTGCGGTAGTGCTGGCGCAGGGTGTCGGGGAGCTCGTCGTAGGGGGCAATGTCCTTGAGTATGTGGTGAAGGCTGGCATTGCGTTTGTTGAGGATGACGGCTTCCTGACGGGTGCCCTCGTCGTCGCAGAGGAGGGCTTGGTTGAGGCGGCGGCGTTGGTCGGCGGGCATGGGGGCATAGCCCTCGAGGAGCATTTCGGTCATCCAGCGTTGGTGGCTGATGCGGGCAAGGGTATCGAGGAGTGAGTCGTCGGCAATGGGTATGTTGGGTTCGCAGTAGGACAGTGGGGTGTTGCGCATGAGAACGGGCAGGATTTCGCCGGCATGGATGGCACTGCTTTTCTCGGGGATGGAGAGTTGGCACCAGAGGCTGTTGAGGGCTTGGGTTTCGCTGGGTACGGTGGTGATGGTCTTGCCGTTGTCGACTTTGTGGCAGACGTAGTTGTAGCGTTTGGCACGGAGGATGCTGGCGGAGAGGAAGGGGTCGATGCTGCCGTTGTTCATGCCGAAGGGCACAAGGTTGTGGTAGCGCGGTATTTCGTTCTGTGCGGCGAGGGCCACGGTGCCGTTGCCGGGCTGGTAGATGAAGACCACGGGGGTGGCGGTGTTGGGTTCGCCGCTGTCGCCGAGGGAGAAATAGGAGGGTGGCAGCGAGAGGGCGTCGTTGAGGTTGCGCTGGGCGGTGTCGTTGCAGAAAGAAATGGAGAGGACTTGGTTTTCGTCGCGGGTGTAGGAGGTGAGACGGTCGCGTATCCATTCCTGAGAGACATGACCTTTGAGGAATTCCCATTCGATGTCGAGGAAGTCGCCATAGGCGTTGTCGGGGCGCGAGGACTGCCATCCGCTGGCATCGGTGCGGAGGGTGATGTGGGAGAGGTTGAAGAGGTTTTGGTAGCGGGTTTTGAAGTTGTCGATAAGCAGGTCGGCGCGGGGGTCGATGAAGGTGATGCGTGTGCGGAGTGGCCGTGAGTCGGCGGGGTTGAAGTTGGGGAAGTGGCATATCTGTGCCGCGGTGGTGGCGAAGGCGGCGCCCATGGGGGTCATGCCAACGATGACGAGGTGGACGAGGCGGTGGCTGTCGGCGGCGAGGAGCAGGCGGTCGAGGGTGAGGTGGTCGGCGACGGAGGTGTTGCGTATGAGGGTCTGGCGCGCGATGTTTTCGTAGCGGTTGATGACGGTGGTTTCGAGGTTGGTGTGAGACTCCTGTGGAAGGGAGCGGAGCAGTTGGCCGGAGATGTATTGGTCGACATAGAGGAAGCACTGGGCTATCTGGGTGGCGTTGCTGCGGAGATGGCGCATGGCGTTCCAGCAGGCTATGTTGAGGCTGTCGTGGTCGGTTTCGTTGTCTTCGCCGAGGATGAAGATGTGGGAGGCCAGCTCTATCTGGCAGGAGCGCAGCGCGGACTGGTTGGTGCGTTGGCCGTGGTAGACGACAAAGGGGACGGTGCGTCCGCTGTCGGGGAGGTTGGCGAGGAGGTATTCGCGCAACTGCCGGGCGTCGCCTTCGGTGAGGATGAGGACGGTCTGGCCTTGGATGATGGAGAGACTGTCGGGGTTGAGGAAGAGGTTGACGACTTCGCGGCTGCCGCCAAGGACGAGGATGTGGTTTTCGAAATAGTAGCGGGAGAGTCCTTTGCGGTAGTTATCGAGGCGGTTGGTAAGGACGATGGTGAGGATTGCAACAAAGAGGGCTGTGAAGGCTGCGGTGCCGACAATGGCGATGAGTGCTTGGAAGAGGAAGGGAAGCTGTGACCGGAGGGGGAACTGTCCGGCATTGAGGAAGAGGGCAGTGGTCTCGACCCAGCGGGGAACGCCTCCGGCGGTGGAGAGGGTGAGCGGCGAGAGTGGCCAGAGGAGGCCTATGAGCCAGAAAAGGAGGATGAAGAAAAGACCGAGAGCCAGAGGCCAGAGGAGAGGCCGCCAGGCTTGGTTGCTGTCGAGGGACTGGTCGAGGTGCCAGAGGGTGCGTTTCCAGAGGGGTTTGATTTGCATGGGGTCGGGGTTTTGAGAGGGTTGACGGAAAGGGGTGTTAGAGTTTGATGCTTAGAGCAAGGAAGTAGCGGGCGGTATTTTCGTAGATGGTGAGGTTGTACATGCCTACGCGGTAGCCTGCATCGAGGCAAAGGAAGTTGAGGAGGTCGAGGCCGACACCCATGGAGAGGAAGTAGCCGGGGGTGAATTTGAAGTTGCCTTGGGCAAGGGTGAACTGGAAGATGGGGCCGGCATAGACACGGGCGGCAAAGAGTTTAGAGGGACACCAGCGGAGGCCAATGTGTATGGGGAAGTCGAATTGGCTGTTGAGGCGGTTGTTGAAGGCATAGGTCATGCGAGGGAAGAAACTGTCGCGGTTGAGGTAGGCATCCTCCCAGTTGGTGTTGAGGCAGTAGAGAGCTTCGGGTTGAATGTAGAAGGAGCGGTAGATGGGGATGCGGTAGGAGAAGCCGATGTTGGTGTGGCTGAGGATTCCGAAGGCTTTGCCCTGGTTGATGTCGGTATTGATGGAGTTGAGCAGGTCGTAGGAGGGGGAGAGGTAGTAGGCTTTGAAGTAGAAGGCGGGGGTCTGCTTTTTGCGGGGTTTGACAATCATGTCTTTGACGTCTTTGGTTTGGCAGAAAGCCGAAGAGCAGAGTGCCAGCAGGATGGTGAGGACGAGGATTTGTCGGGTGTGTTTCATTGTTGTGTCGCTTGTTGTCCGAGGGACTGTTTATTATAGCCGGATTACGGCAAATGGATATTGATAAACGAGGAAAGTCGGTTTCTATTGTGTAGGAAAAGAAAAAATGAAGAAAAAAGAGATGAGGTGTCTATATTGTTGTAGTGGTTGGCGTCATGTAATGTGTTTTTCGCTCTTATGCAACGTATGACTGATTTTGCCAAACTGTCTCATTGTTGCGTCTTTCTGGGACGCTAAATAGGAGGGTGTTTCAAGACTCCATACTGTGGAACCTAACGGTTTCTTGTATGGGGTTATTAAAATTCAGACTCTTTGAGGCTGTTAAAAATCGGTCTTATAATAAACCCAAATCGGTCATTAGGACGGGATTAATATTATAACTGGTTCTTTTTGCCTTTTTCATGTCATAGCGGCATTTCTTTCGGAATCTTGCCGCCGAAACCATCTCGCCGTAGCCCGCTACGTCTTCGCTGGTTTCACCGACAATCTTCTCGAAACAAATGCCACTCTGACTTAAAACCTAATGACCGATTTGGGATAAACGATATCCTTTTTTTTGATTTCGATTTGCAAATTTTTTTGATTTCGATTTGCAAATGTTGCAAATGTTATATATATTTGCAAGATGAAAAAAAGTCTTTTATTTGTGTGATATATTGAATATTAATTAATTATATGTGATAATATGAATAGAAAAATTAAAAAAACTGTTGCATTCCTGGTTTTAGTGTGTTTTGCAGGGGATTTTTGTTCATGGGCGCAGTTGTCCAAGATAGTCGAGTTTCCAAACCAACCTTATTGCGACACAGCCATAGTGCGCAATTGGGATGACCAATATTCGGTTGTTTATTCTCAGTCGCCGACCCGGGGAAATTATTTCAGTTTGGTGGATGCACTCGGCGGGGTGGCTTATTCAGCCCGGACAGGTTGCAAGGTAAAGGATATGGAGATAGACAGTGACACCGTGTATTATTGCGGGAGATCAAGTTCGGGAGGACCCGTGATTGGCTATTTCGCTGTAGCGGATTTGATGTCATCCACATTTCAAGAAAACATAGTAAGTCTTAATTTTCCAAGTGATGTTACGTCACAGGTTTCGATCATCACACCGAAAAAGATAGAGGCGTTCCATGTTTCCGACGGAGTCCATGCCATCGTGCTGGTGGATGCCAGGTTCCCCAGTGATTCGGTGAAAAAGATTTTGGTGGATATCAGCAGTGCCTATTCCGTAAGCACATGGTCTTCAAGTATGTGCTATTATGGCACTTTTGCAGGGACAGAAAACATTTTCTTTTGTGACGATGTGGCAGTGACGGACAATTACGTTTTTCTTATAGGACACAAGAGATATTCCGCAGGAATATATATGAGGAAGTTTATCAAGCCTACATGTTGCATGGGTGGGGCAAATGATAATATTCTATACTCATCGGGTGGACCTAATGTGTATGATGATATTTATTGTTATTACTCACCCGGAGGGAATGTCAGTATACTTGGCGACAGTTATGGTGAGCATTCGGTTTACTGTACCCATACCGAGGGGGACAATGTGGCCATAGCCTGTATGGCAGACTACTTTGACGGTACAGTGAATACGTTCGGCACTACGGTCAAGTGTATCAATGTGTCATCCATGACATTGACCAATGGAGTGTTCTATCCCTATAGCACCGTGTATAACAGTAGTTGGGAGGTGCGGGACTTGCGTTACGATCCAAAAAATAAAAAGATATTGATGCTGCATGACATGGATCATCCAATTAACTACACACTTGAGAACATGGTGACATCGGTGGACTATCCGTTGTTGTCCACGGCCATGAGATCGTGGCCGGCATACGGTTTCCCGCGGACTTCGATAGACCGCTTCGACGGTCTGACAGACGGAATATCCTCGGCGGGGACAGGTGGCACGAATGCTCTTAGGCTATGTACATACCGGCCTATCGCTGCCAATTGTATTTTGGTGGATTTCCCTGAAAGCATGAGATGGTATGGGGATATAGTTTTTTTTAGAAAAGAGTTGACCCCAAAATTCCAACAGAATAGTTCGATACCGACAACCGCAACAGTAGGGGAGGAACCTGAGAATAATATGTGTTCGGAATAAATACAGAGAATAATAAAAATAAAAAAAACGGTAAAACAATGAAAAGAACAGTTATAGCAGTATTGTTGGTGGTGCTTGGAGGGCAGATGGTAGCGCAGGCTCCTGCACCGCAGCGCGACACGATTGTGGGTCGCGAGGTGACGTACCATTATATCTCCCAATGGGTGGATCCGTATGACTCTGTAATTCCCGATAATTTTCTTCATGATGGTTGTTTCCCCCAAGTATCTGGAGCACATCTTCATGGAGATCCGTGTTTCGTGGCTCAATTAGATAGGTTGGAGTATGCAGAACTGCATGTCATTGACTCCACATTGGATATCATCGGGATAGCGGTGTGCCCATTTATTGACACGTTGGAGCCGATACGGGCTGGCAATAGGATAGCCGACCCGGATTGGAGACATGTCAGGGAGTATGTAAGACTGTATGAGCATGTGGGAGACACCATGCGGCAGTTGGCAAGTGAGACCTTTGACCTTGTGGATACCACCCGGTGGATGGAGTATGGTACAAAGGTTGTAAATGGAGAATACCTTGAGACCAATTATATCCCTGTTGTGGAGCGGTATTTCGAAAAGCCCGTCACTGTCAGGGATTCGTTCTACCTGTCCTGCACATTCCGCACTTTTACTGACACCAACCAGTTGGGTCAACGATATAACCTTACCATGTATTACGAATTAATAGGCGGAAACTATTATCGGATGAGTGGCATCCGTGTGGCGGAGAGGGGTTCGGAGAATTCGAGGATTCCCGATTGGGTGTTTTTTGATTTAATAGAAGGAGGTGGGGTGGCTCCGATATTCTTGTTTGCGATATTCGACACAACGGGCATGGGTATGGGACAGCGTTGCGACAGCGTTTACCACCTGAATCAGGGATCGGTGTGGGACAATAACACGATGCTTCTGTGGGACAGCACGGCGGGACAGGTAGCCTGGCAGTTGGCCGTGGGTCGCGCCGATGCGGATCCAGAGGGTTACAGGGTGTATGATGTGGAGACGCCCAGCAAAACACTCTATAATCTGGAGTACAATACAACATACGCTGCCCGGGTGAGGGCGCGGTGCAACGGGAGGAATAACTACGGTGCGTGGAGCGACACCATCCAATTTACGCTGTCGGATCCGCAGGGCATAGGTGCCGCCGTGGATTGCTACACCCACCTGTTCCCCAACCCGGCGAGCGACAGGATTGCAGTGTTTTCCTCGTTTGCACTTGTTCAGGTGGAGGTGTATGACTTGAACGGACGCAGGATGTGGGTGCAGGACTGTGAGGGTCATTCGTCCACGATAGATGTGGGAGGTTGGCAGGAGGGAACCTATATAGCCGTGGTGCGTACCATAGCGGGAACCACCTCGCAGAAGGTGACTGTTGCAAGGAAGTAGGACTACGACATGGCGTGGAAATAGACTCCGGCGAATGTCGCTATCCGGGCTATTCGAGGATGTCGAATAGGTGCGAGGGGTCGGAGAAGTATTGCGAGGCGGTGAGTTGGGGATAGTTGAGGAAGGAGGAGATGAGGTCGCGGTGTTCGGCACGGATAGGAGCCATCTGGTTTTCTATTTCTTCGGCGAGGGGTAGTT